>DATLTX010000100.1:0-15374 GCA_035533435.1 Binataceae bacterium (SeqCode) | reverse complement strand
CTCAAGGTATCGCGAAAATTGCGAACACTGTGCCGAACGAGATCACCTGCTGATTATTCTGAGGGTCGTTTGCGCCGCCCGCTTGCGTCATTCCGTAGAGCACGCTGCCGTCCTCGCTCGCGATCAGATTGTCGATAGGATTGCTGCCCGTCAAATCCGTGTCGCCCTGCTTCGCCGAATCGAACGAACCCATCAGGCCGTAGCACGAGGGCGCGGTGGAACCCGCGCATGACGCGTCGGGGCTCGCGCGGAAGATTACTCCGCCATCGTTGGCTCCCCCGCCGCGGGTCATGCCGTAGAGCCATCCGCCGGAATACAGGAGCGAACCGTAGGGATTGTAGCCGTCGGGCTCGCTCGTCCGCGCGACCAGATCGGTCGCGGCGGCGGCGGCGAAATTATGCAGGATCGAGTACGCCGCAACCGAAGGCGCGGCGGGCGGCGCGGGAATATCTACCGCGATCGAGAAGATGACGCCGCATCCGGGCGCGCTCGCCGCGCATTTGCCGACCGTCGCGCTGCCGCCGTTGGTGGTCATCGCATAGAGCGTCACCTGTGCGGGACTCTTCGCGGTCGCGGCGACGAACTTCCCGACCGCAAGATTGCCGTGGTCGGTGAATGCTCCGTCGCTGGCGCCGAGGTTTGCTTCATTCTGTCCCGCAAACAGATGCAGCACCGTGTAGGTGCCGGTCGAAGGCGCAAACGCATACACCGTCCCGTTGCCTGCCGTATTGCCATCGTTTGCGATTCCGCCTTGCCGCGTGATGCCGAACAGAATATCGAGCGGAGCCGCGGCCGTGCCGATATTCACCGCGACTGGACGGCCGTGCGGCGCCGCGCCGGTGCAATTCGCGCAAGGCGAGGCCGACGCGCCAGTCCCGTTCTGAAACGAATACAGCACGCGATAGGGAAGCTGACTCGCGCTGTCGTAGCAGGAGCCTGCCGTGTCGTTCGTCGTATCGACGCAGTAAATCGTGCCGCATCCAGGCGTGCTGTTGTCGCATCCGGTGTACGAGCTTCCGCTCACGGCGCCGCCGAGCGCGGTCGCGCCATAGATCGTCTCGCCGTCGTTGCCCGCGCCGAAAGCGCTGTGCGAATTCGCGCCGTCGGCCGAGTAGCCGGCGAACGAATGCAGGCTCGAGAATGAAAACGTTGCGGGACCGAACTCGAACGCTTCGCCGTTGCCGTCGTTCTTCTCGAAGTCGGTGCCCGTGTAGAGCGACGCGCCGAACAGCGTCGAGTTGAACAGGAGCATCGAGTCGTGATGCGGCTGGTAGCCGGTCGTCGCATCGAACGGGAAGACGTTGATATTTGGATTACTCGATGCGGGGATACTGAAGATCACTCCCGCGCCTGGACACTTCGACGGATCGGTCGAAGCCTTGGTGCATAGCGATGCGTCGGTGGATTCCCACGCCGGACCTCCGAACGAGGTGCGTCCGAAGAGCGTCGGACCGCTGGCGAGGTCCACGAGCGTGAGCGAGCCTTTGGGATCGGCGCCATGAACGCCATCGAAGGAATAGATCGGCGTGATGTCCGCCGCGACTCCGGTCGTGAAGCTCCACAAAAATTCGCGCCGCAAGCGCAGACCCGCGCGGCTGCGCGCGCCGCGCGTGATCTTCACGGTATAGACAGTGTCAGGAGCAAGGTTCGCCGTCGGCGTAAACGTCGCGGTGCGCGAAGCAGCATCGTAGGCGACCACGCCGCCGGCTCCATCGACGACGAACGTTGCGGCAGTGAGTGTCGCGCGGCGCATCGGCCGCGTGAACGTGACGCTGATCGGCGCGGTCAGGCGAGCGCCGGTCGATCCAGGCGCGGGAATGGCGACGCTCACTTGGGGCGGGCGCCGGACAATGCCGGCCCGCGCCTCGGCATGAGCCGGTTTCAATGCGAAAATAGCGATCGACGCGGCGATCGCGGCAGCTACTAGGGTACGCATCTCTCCTGGCTACTTCTTCGCGGCGGCCGGGTGGAAAAGCTTCATCAGTTCATCGACGCTCGCCGGAGGCCGCGCCGCCGCGGCCAGCGTGTCGGATACGTGCTCGACGGATTTCATGCCCACCAGGGCGACATTGATTCCGGGAGTCGAGCGAACGAACTGGATCGCGCGTTGTGCATCGGACGTAAAATCGGGAAAGGTCTCGATCAGAATTTCGGGCAGCCCTTTCGCCAGGCGCCCCTGCAGAAGCGACGCGCTGGCGCATACTCCCAGTCCCATCGCGCCCGCAACGGTCAGCGTGGTGCCCTTCTGATTGCCGACGGTCTGGTTCGAGCGCGTCACCGCCTCGGGCATCGCAAGGTTGTAGGGAAGTTGAATTGCGCGGAAGCGATGGGTGTCGCCGGCGACTTCGTGGGCAAGCCGCCAGAGTTCATCGAGCGAAAGAAATCCGCGCTCGGTCGCCTCCGCGCGCAGGCCGTTCCAGGTCGCGATTCCATAGACCCCGATTTCTCCAGCCGCTGCCGCCGCTTCCAGCGTCTCGAACGCCGCGCGCATCCGCGAAAGAAACGCCGCGCGAGAGATCTCGCCAAGCTGAGTCTCGGGGTTGTGGATGAAGTAGATATCGATCGTCTCGAGCCCCAGGTTCACGCGCGACATCTCGAGCATCGTGCGAAGCCACTTGGGCGTCATGCAGTGCGAGCCCTCGACCATGTCGCCCGGCGCGACGATTCCGCTGCGCACGTAATGCTCTTCGAACCACCTTCGCGGGTCCGGCGGCACTTCGCCGTCGAACGTGATGTACCCGCCCTTGGTTGCGACGACGATCTCTTCGCGCTTGATCGTGCCTGCCGCCGTCATCGCGGCAAGAACCTTGCCGATCGTCCGTTCGCTGCGCTGGAAGCGGTAATTCACCGCTGTATCGACCAGATTGATTCCCCCGCCCAGCGCCGCGGTCAACGCCGCTTCGTAGTCCGCGTCGGTTTCCGCATCGGGATCGCCCAGGTAGGTGCCAATTCCGATTGATGACACGCCAAGCCCAAGCATCGGGCGGAAATTGCCCGGCAGGATTGCGAATCGCGACGCGTACTCTGTCGTGGCTTGGGCGGTGGCGCGGCCTTTAAGCATGAATCGATCTCCGGCGCACGCGACGCGCCCGTTACGAAATAAACCTTAGCGGACTAATCGCGGGCTCGTATAACGCCTGGATCACGATGCCGTCGGGATCGCGGATATAAAATGAAACCGCGCCGTCGCGATGATGCTTCAGCGGATGCACGATCTCGAGGTGCTCGGCTTGCGCCCATACCCACGCCGCCTCGACCTCGGCGACGCTCTCGACGATGAAGCCCAGATGGTCAAGGCGCTGCGCGGACGGGTTGCCGCCGTCGCCAAGATGGAGTGCCAGATTATCGCATCCCGAACTCAGGTATATGTTTTCCGGATCGGGCTGCCAGACGACTTTCATGCCGAACACGCGCTCATAGAACGCCTTGGCGCGTTCAACATCTTTGACCTTGAGCGCCAGATGGCGCATCCCGCGGTTTTTTATCAAATCGATGCCTCGCGCTTGCGGTAGCCGACGACTGCCCAAACCGGATCGCTCGGCGGATCGGTCGGGTCGCTCCTGTCGATCGCGTCCATATTCTCAAACCCGCCCGCGTCCATAAAGTACCGCGCAACCAGAGCTACGCGATCGCGCTCGTTCAGGTGATGCCAGATCGCGACCGCTTTGGTCGGAAACATCCGATTCGAGAAAGTCACGACGAACGGCGCGCCCGGCCGCAGCACTCGCGCGACCTCGCGAAAGGTGCGAACCGGCTCGATCATGTATTGAATCGAGACGGTCACCACGGCGCCGTCGAACTCGCCGTCGGCGAACGGCAGCCGTACCGCGCGGTTGAGATCGTGAATGACGATCTCGGTGAGTTGCGGATTGTCCGCCATCTCGGCGCGATTCATCCCCAAGCCGACGACGCGCACGGCGCGCAGGTCGCCGGGCAGATGCGATCGCCAACTGCTCATCAGATCGAGAATCGCACCGCCCTGCGGAAGAAGTTGCGCGTAAAGTTGGCGGACCTTTTCGATCGCGCCGTCATCGATGTGAACGACGAGTCGCGGTGCGGTGTAAAACAACTCATCGTCGGAGTCGTCGATTCGGCCAAAGAATTCCGGCGGGAACGGATTGGGCATCGATTATCCTCAGCGCGGGGTTCGGGGCATGGTCGAAATAGCCAGCAATATCAGGTACTTAAGATATTCATACGGCATCTGGCCGGATGGCGTTGACTTCATTTCGGCACACCGTCTAAAGTAAAACACTTTTCCAAAGCGCTCTAGCCGGCTTGGTCCCGTCAGCCGCACGGCGCGCGGAACTCCGATGGTCAGACGCGACAAGACCAACTACGTTATACAATCCGTTGCGCATTCGCTCGACGTCCTCGAACAATTTTTCGGCGAGGTTGACGAACTCGGCGTGACCGAGCTCTCCAAGCGCCTCAAGCTCCACAAGAACAACGTCTTTCGCCTGCTCGCGACGCTCGAAGCGCGCGGATATATCGAGCAGAACAAGTCGACTGAAAATTATCGGCTCGGAATCAAATGCCTGCTGCTCGGCCGGCGCTATATTCATCATATGGGTCTCGTGCGGCAGGCGCGGCCTACGCTGGCTGAACTTGCGCGCAAATGCCGCGAGAGCACCTACGTCGCGATTCTGCGCCGCGACGGCGTCGTTCCGCTCGAGGCGGCCGAGCCCGAAGATCGCGCGGTGCGAATCACGCCGCCGATCGGCAACACGCTGCCGCTGCATTGCACGGCCGTCGGCAAGGCGCATCTGGCCTTCGACACCGAAGAGCAGCTTCGCGCGTCGCTGCCCGAGCATCTCAAGCGCTTCACCGATCGTACGATAATCGATCGCGCGGCGCTGCTGGAACAGCTCACGGGAGTATCGGCCACCGGCTACGCGACCGACTCGGGCGAATACGTCGAGGAAGTGAATTCGATCGCCGTGCCGATTCGCGACTACACGCGCTCGGTCGTCGGCTCGCTCGCGATCGCGGGACCGGCCTACCGGATGGCGCCCGAACGGATCGTCTCCGAACTCGCCCCGACGCTCCTCGAAGCGGGCGGCGAGATTTCCCGCCGCCTCGGTTACAACGAATAGCGGCCCCTCCGCCGGGCAGCGCCATTTAGAATTTTCGCGATAAGAGATTGATCGCTGGTCGCCATTGGTCTGTAATAATTGGCAACCGCAACTTGTCGTTGCCGAAGTCGGGGAACCGGGTAGAATATTGGAATGTCCGTAGGGGTGCAGCGCTTCTTCCTGTATGATGAGGGGGAACCTTCGGTTGGCGATTTCATCAAGCTTTCGCCGGAGCAGATTCTCGCAATCGCGGATTTCAGCGATCGAAACGGGTTTTCTGGCGACCCGCCAGAGTTGTTGTCTCTCGCTATGAGGATCGGTCTCTCCTACGAAAAAACAGCCGACTTGGTTCAGTTCGCAGGGTTTCTTGACAATGAGAAGAATCGCCTCGGACTCGATCCGGAAGGCGTGGTTGAGGAGTTCGAGATCTACCTTCGCCGTAAGAATCTAGTGGATTTGCAAGCGAAACTTCCAACGGTCTCGCCGGCTCTCAAAAAGCTGTTCGCTGAGAGGCCTGAAATCGCACTCCGGTCCAAGGTTGCGAGCGTAACAACTGGTATCGTCCCAGTGGCGATCGATTTCCATTCGTTATGCGACCTGAGACCCGTCTTTAACGAACAGCGCGACAATATCTTGGATTACGTCACCGTCGCTCTGGTCAGGGTGCTGGTTAGGAGCGATGGCCAACAGGATTCGCCAGTGATTTTTCAAATTGATCGCGGTGGAATTGACCGCCTCGAAGAGTTTCTGAAACGTCTCCGTCGAAAGTTTAGTGCGTTGGAAGCAGTTCGCAATCAGCTCGTGGGGGGTAAGAGATGATTCCAGCGGAAGAAGCAGCGGATGAAGCACCTGAGCGCCAAAAGGCCCAGCGCTCATCCTATCGAAAGTCTCCACTTTGGGGGGCTCGATTTGCCCTAGCTCACGAGGCAATAGGTCCCGCGCAGGCTTACGTACCTCTAATAAAGAGCCATCTGGGGAAGGTGCCAAGGAAGCGGGTACTCCGCGGCGTCGGGATCCGATATTTCGCCGAGGAAGCACTCGAAACCGGGGAACGGCCATATGCGGCTTTCGGTGCTATGGCTTTTCTAATTGACCAACCGACCCCTATACAGGCTTGGACTGCTGTTAGCGAATTAGCCTATTCGTTCGAATCGGACGAGCCGCCCGCCACGCTGGGCTTCCAGATCTCAGAACCGTCCAGCGTGAACGATCCTAGGTTCACACAAACTCTCGAACTGTGCCCTCCGACTCAGCGACACTTCAACGTCCATGGTGCCGTCTGGTTGAGTTTGTCGGATGTTGCGCGGTCCGTTCGGGAGAATAGCACAGTTGGTTGGATTGCCGGCTGGGCGCTGGCAGCGATCACTTGGTCGATTGGAGGATTCGATGGAATTGCCCAATCCGTAGCCGTCTTGGCGGCATTGAACTCGATTCTACTGCCCCTTGTAGATCTGAAACGTCGGGAATTCACCCTCACCAAAACCGTGGGCGAAGTCCTCCAATTCCCCGTTTACTTGACGTTAGTCGCCCTCGGGACGTTCGTTGACCGAGCCGGAGCACACGGGTTCATGCGCTTACTGATAGCAGGTCTCATCGTCATTCCGATTTGTGCCGGGAGGTCGTTCCGAAACTTGCTCGTTCTCGCCGACCTTCAAGGTGTCGACACTCTCCTCGACCGTTGGCTCGCCGATCTCACCGACTTCATCAACCAAAATATCCGAGGGCGTGATCGGTAGTTCTTTCTAATGTCCACGGAACGGATCGTCTCCGAACTCGCCCCGACGCTCCTCGAAGCCGGCGGAGAGATTTCCCGCCGCCTCGGTTACAACGAATAGCGGTTGCAGTAGTTTGACTGATAAATGATCCGCTGTTAGTTTCGTTTCGTTTATCGGTTCCATTCCCGGTCAATTTGAACGATTCTGATCCTGTATCGCCGAATAAGCGCATGCGTGGAGTGATATCGCTGTGAAGATTCTGGTTCCAATCAAACGTGTTCCCGACCCCGCCACCACGATCCGCGTCCTGCCCGACGGCTCCGGGATCGCGACCGACAACGTCAAGTGGGTGATCAACCCGTTCGACGAGATCGCAATCGAAGAAGCCCTCCGGATCAAAGAGAAACAACCCGGCAGCGAAGTCGTGCTGGTCACGATCGGCCAATCCACCTGGCAGGAGCAACTTCGCACCGGCCTTGCGATGGGCGCCGACCGCGCGATCCTGGTCAAGACCGACGGCTACCTCGATCCGCTCTCGCTTGCGAGGATCCTCGCGAAGGTCGCCGGCGACGAGAAGGCCGATATCGTGCTGCTCGGCAAACAGGCGATCGACGACGACTCGAATCAGGTCGGCCAGATGCTCGCCGAAATGCTCGGATGGCCGCAGGCGACGTTCGCCTCTAAGGTCGAGTTCGCCGACAAGAAGGTCACCGTTATCCGCGAGGTCGATGGCGGCCTCGAGACGATCGCGTTCAACCTGCCCGCCGTCGTCACGACGGACCTGCGCCTCAACGAACCGCGCTACGCATCGCTGCCGGGCATCATGAAGGCGCGCAAAAAAGAGCTCAAGGAAGTTCCTGCCGAAAGCTTGGGCCTCGATTTGGCGCCCAAGCTCAAGATCAAGTCGCTGACGGCGCCGCCCAAACGGCAGGCCGGCAGGAAAGTCGGCTCGGTTGCGGAACTGGTGGGAGTGCTGCACACCGAAGCCAAGGTCATCTAACAGGCGTGGGCCAGAGGCATTATTTTCAACGACGATATCTCATCGCCCGCAATCGACCGCTCGCGCGGCGTTTAGCAGGCGCTGGAGTGAATACAAATGGGTGACGTTCTTATTTTCGCCGAACATCTGGGCGGCCACTTTCCCAAGACCACGCTGACCGCGATTCACGCCGGCGTCGAGCTGGCGCAAAAGCGCGGAGCAAACGCGATCGCGGTCGTCGCCGGCGACGCACCCGGGGCAGTCGCCGCGGAGATCGCCAAGTACGGCGCATCGAAAGTGATCGCGCTGGTCCATCCTGCCCTGAAAAACTATCTCGCCGACGCGCACGCGGCCGCGCTGACCGCGCTGGTCAAGAAAACCGGAGCGGAATTCGTGCTGACCACCGCGACCGCGATCGGCAAGGACCTGATGCCGCGGCTGGCCGCGCGGATGAACGCCCCGATGGCGTCCGAGATCACCGCGATCAACGACGACGGGACCTTCGTGCGCCCGATGTACGCGGGCAATGCGATGGCCACAATCGAGCTGGACGGTCCGATCAAGGTGATCACCGTGCGCGGCACCGCGTTCGACGCGGCCAAACCGGCTGCGGCGGCGTCCGCGGTTGAAAAGCTCGAAGCCGAGATCGACGCGGCCACCCTAAAGCAGGAATTCGTCTCCTTCAACCAGACCAAGAGCGACCGCCCGCAACTGACCGAAGCGCGGATCGTGGTGTCAGGCGGACGCGGGCTCAAGTCGGGCGAGAATTTCACTATCGTGCTCGAGCCGCTGGTCGATGAGATGGGCGCCGCGATGGGCGCGTCACGCGCCGCCGTCGATGCCGGCTTCGTGCCCAACGACTTGCAGGTCGGGCAGACCGGCAAAGTCGTCGCTCCTGAGCTTTACGTCGCGGTCGGAATCTCCGGCGCGATCCAGCATCTGGCCGGAATGAAAGACTCGAAGATTATCGTCGCGATCAACAAGGACGAAGAGGCGCCCATCTTCAGTGTCGCCGATTACGGACTCGTCGCCGACCTGTTCAAGGCCGTACCCGAGATGGTCGAAGAGTTGAAGAAAGTCAAAGCGCACTGAGGCTTATGCCGATGGCCGAGCTGCAGCACAAATTCGCCGCGACCAACGGAATCAAAATGCACTACGTCGAGCAGGGCGCGGGTCCGCTCGTCGTGTTGTGCCACGGATGGCCCGAGTCATGGTACTCGTGGCGCCATCAGATTCCCGCTCTCGCATCCGCGGGTTTTCGCGTCGTCGCACCCGATCAGCGCGGTTACGGACGCACCGACCGGCCCGAGGCGATCGAGGCTTACAACATCTTCTCCCTCGCCGGCGATATCGTCGGCCTGGTGCGCGCGCTCGGCGAGTCGCAGGCGATAATCGTCGGACATGATTGGGGCGCTCCGGTCGCGTGGCATTGTGCGCTGCTCAGGCCTGATATTTTTCGCGCGGTCGGTCTCTTGAGCGTGCCGTTTCTGCCGCGCGGCCCTATCCGTCCGAGTGACGGCATGAAAGCGCTCGAGGGCAAAAACAACTGGTTCTATCAGAATTACTTTCAGGAGCCGGGCCGCGTCGAGAAGGAATTGGACGAAGACCCGCGGCGCTCGATGCTGATGATGATGTACTCGGCGTCGGGCGATGCGCCGCCCACCGAGCGCTGGAATTTCCTGTTTCCACGCTCGCAGTCATTCCTCGAAAGCGGAACCGTTCCTGGCCGGCTGCCCGGATGGCTCAGCGAAGAAGACCTCGACTTCTTTTCGGCTGAGTTCACAAACTCGGGCTTCCGCGGCGGAATCAACTGGTATCGCAATATCGATCGCAACTGGGAGCTGACCGGGTTCCTTGACGGCCTGAAGCTGACCCAGCCCTCGGTCTTCGCGGCCGGTGAGCATGACGTGGTGCTCGCGATGTATCCCGATGCGGCGAAGGTCGTCGATTTCTCGATGCCCAATTGCCGCAAGAAGATGATCATCCCCGGCGCCGGCCATTGGCTCCAACAGGAGCGCCCGGCCGAGATCAACGATCTCCTCGTCGAGTTCGCGAAGAGCCTCTGAGCCATCCGCCTTCCGCGGCGATCTTGGTCGGCCTCGCTCGACGGTGGTCGCGATCGCAGCTCTTTCGCCATCCCTTCGTCCACGCTCGAGTCGTAGCAGGCCTTCGCGCCACGACTTTTTCGATTTAACACTCCCGTAACAGAACCTGCCCCTGCCAATAAAGTATCGTTGTTACCATTCGGGATGAAATTCTGAATCTTGATCGGCACTTGGAGGTGCATCGATGTCCCTTTCGTCCCATATTCGCAGAGCCATCGGCTTCGCCATCGCGGCCGCGCTGACGCTTGCCGCGTCGGCGGCATTCGCGTCCACGCAACTCACCGGAGCGGGTTCGACCTTCGACTACCCGTTTTTCTCCAAAGCATTTTACGAATACAGCCAGCAGCATTCCGAGGTCACGGTCAATTACCAGTCGATCGGCAGCGGCGGCGGTATCCAGCAATTCGTCGCGAAGACCGTTGATTTCGGCGCGTCCGACGTCCCGATGAATGCCGAAGAACTCAAGCTTGCCAATGCTCCCGTGCTGCAGGTTCCGGTCACTCTGGGCGGGGCGGCAATGGGCTACAATCTTCCCGGTATCGCAAAGGGGCTGCGCCTTACGCGCCAATTGATAGCCGATATCTTTTTGGGGAAAATAACCAAATGGAACGCCCCTGAGATTGCGAAACTGAATCCGGGCTTGAAGCTGCCCGAAATGGCGATTACCGTCATTCATCGGTCTGACGGCTCCGGAACGACGTACATCTTCACGGACTTTTTGAGCAGCGTGTCCCCCGAATGGAAGAAAAAGGTCGGAACCGGCAAAAGCGTCCAGTGGCCAGTCGGACTCGGCGGCAAGGGTAACGAAGGCGTAGCCGGTCAGGTACGCCAGACTCCCGGCGGAATCGGATATATCGAGCTTGCGTACGTGCTCGAAAACGATATGACTTACGCCCAGGTGGAAAACAAGGCCGGCAAGTATGTCTATCCTTCGATCCAGACGGTGGCGGCCGCGGCAGCTACCAAACCCGAAGTAAGCTCGACCGACTTTTCAATCGTCGATGCGGCCGGCAAAAACTCATATCCCATCAGTGGCTATTCCTGGGTCATGCTCTACCAGGAGCCGTCCGACGCCGCGCGCGCGAAGCTCGTGAAAGGAACTCTGGAATGGCTGGTCACCAAAGGGCAGTCCGTGGCGCAATCGGTCGATTATGTGCCCCTTCCGGAAAACGTTCAGCAGCAAGCGCTCAAGATTATCTCACAAATGAAAGGCTAGTGTTGGATTAGGTATCGCCGCGTTCGGAGGACTGCCGAATCAGCCTCCGAACGCGGCGCTTCGCACCCGAGCGCGAGATTCCGCCCAAAGCACTATTCGAGAAGGACCTGATGGCATCGACTGAGGAACGCGACCCCACCGGCCATTTCGGTATCGCGCTGGCGCCGGCAATCAACGCCGGCAATTTATCTCCGGAGCGGCTGGCCGAGACGCGCGTCCAGCCCGCGCGCGTCCGGCTGCCGCGCGCGCCGAGCGGCCGGGGCTTCGACTTGTGCGTCTATGGAGCGACGCTGGCCTTTCTCGCCCTCGTCGTCGGCCTTTTCATCGAGCTTCTATGGAGTTCGCGCCTGTCGCTCGCGACCTTCGGGTTCTCCTTTCTATGGACCAGCGAATGGAACCCGGTGACAAATCAGTTTGGGGCACTGCCCTTTATCTACGGCACTGTCGTCAGTTCCACGATCGCGATTATACTGGCGGGAGTTGTCGGAGTGCTCGCTGGCGCATTTCTGGCCGAGTTCTGCCCGATCAAACTCTCCGGACCGCTCAGCTTCATGATCGAATTGCTGGCCGCCGTCCCGAGCGTGGTCTATGGCTTGTGGGGGCTGTTCATTCTTGCGCCAGTGATGCGCGACTACGTCGAACCCTTCCTCCAGCGCTATTTCGGGATACTGCCGATCTTTTCGGGGACTATCTACGGAGTCGGGATGCTGACCGCCGGGGTTATCCTGGCAATCATGATCGTTCCTACCGTGACCGCCATCTCGCGCGACGTGATGGCCGCGATACCGCAGACGCAGCGCGAGGCGATCTGGGCGCTGGGCGCGACCCGCTGGCAGAGTTTTCAGATGGTGGTGCTGCCGGGAGCCCGCGCCGGCGTTTTCGGCGCCTGCATCCTGGCCCTGGGCCGCGCGCTTGGCGAGACAATCGCGACGACAATGGTAATCGGCAATCGGCCCGCGATCGCGATATCCCTGTTCGCTCCCGGATATAGCATCTCGAGCGTTATAGCCAATGAGTTTACCGAGGCGACGACCCAGGTTTACCTGAGCGCGCTGATCGAGCTGGGCCTTCTGCTCTTCATAATCAGCGTTATCGTAAACGCGGTTGCGCGGGTCCTTCTCTGGACGATTTTCCGGCCGTTGGAGAGCTAGGTGGAGAACCCCAGGCAGCGCCGTCCCCGCCATCTGCGCAGCGCGGCGGGTATATTTATCTCGGCCTTTTGCGCCGGCGGCGTGGCGATCATTCTCCTGCTGATCCTTGGCTACGTGATTCGCGAAGGTATCGGCGCGATCTCATTCGGCTTCATTACCCAATTGCCTCATCCAATCGGCGTTTCAGGCGGCGGAGTCGCCAACGGAATCGTCGGCAGCGCGATTATCGTGGGACTCGCGGCGCTGATGGCTATTCCGATCGGCGCGCTCACCGGTTTGTATCTGACCTATTTCGGACGCGGTCTCTTTGCCGCCACGGTGCGCTTTCTTTCCGATGTTCTTTCCGGAATTCCAAGTATCGCGGTCGGGCTGTTCGCATACACGATACTGGTGGCCCCGCTGAAGCACTTCTCGGCTTTCTCGGCGTCTTTCGCCTTCGCGATCCTTATGCTGCCGGTGATCATCACCACCACCGAGTCCGCGATCAAAGGCGTCTCTCGCGAGCTCTATGAGGCCGCCCTCGCAATCGGCGTGTCGCGTCATCGTGCGATCATCCACGTGATACTCCCGTCCGCCCGTTCGGGTATCATCACCGGGATTGTGCTGGCTATCGCCAGAGTCACGGGCGAAACCGCTCCGCTGCTGTTCACCGCATTCGGCAGCCAGTTCTGGGAACTCAACCCGAACAATCCGATGGCGGAACTGTCGCTGCAGGTCTTCACTTACGCGATCTCGCCGTATAAGACGTGGCACGAGCAGGCATGGGGAGGAGCGTTGTTGCTCATCTTTATCGTCTTCGTGATGAATCTCGGCGCGCGGGTGATATTGAAACCGCGCCTTCGCTGAATCGTCTCATCGCCTCCGCGCGGACGACGCGCGAGAAGTGGCGGATCGAGAATGGGCGGATCAAAGTGGCGTCTAACTCCGGCGTCCAGCCAGAGCGGTAGCCGAATTGCGATTACCGGGCCGCGCATCTACCATCTGTCGCATCCTGCGCCACGGAGGTGATCGCGATGGCCACCGACATGAGTCTCATCGACACGATCGTCGTCCTGATGATGGAGAACCGATCGTTCGACCACATGCTCGGCTATCTGAGCCTGGCGCAATATGGCGGACGCGCCGACGTTAACGGGTTGCGCGACGATCCGGCGTGGCTCGACAAGGTTGCCAACAATTGGCAGCGCCAGAAGTACTGGCCCATGCCGCTGCGCGAGCCGCGCATCCCGGATCCGCCGCACGAACGAGCGGATATTGCGCGGCAGATGGGTGCGCGCAACGCGCAGGGCATTTTCGCGCTCGACGGTTTCATCGCGAGCGCCACCGGCGACTCCGACGTGATGAACTACCAGACTCCGGACCAGGTTCCGATGCTCGACTTCTTCGCGAAGAATTTCCGGACCTGCGATCGATGGTTTTCATGCCTGCCCGCCAGCACGCAGCCTAACCGCCTGATGGCGATGAGCGGGTACTCGCTGATCGACGGCAACAAGACCGTGCTGCCCGACCAGACCCTCGCCTATGATTGGCTCGACAATCACGACGTGCGATGGCGGGTGTATCACCAGGGCGTGTTCCCGTTTTATGCGATGATGCCGAGTTGGGCGCCATATACTTTCGGCTCCAACTTCAAGAGCTTCGAGCACTTCGCAATCGATTTTCAGCTCGAACCCGAGTCCACATTTCCTCAGGTCATCTTTATCGAGCCCGTGTACACCGATGCTCCGCACGAAGGGGCTGAAGGCACCGACGATCACTCGCCGTCGTCGGTCTATGGCGGGCAGGAACTGATGCGCCAGGTGTACATGGCGATGGCGCCGACGCCAAGATGGAAACGCTCGGCGCTAATCGTCACCTATGACGAGCACGGCGGCTTCTTCGATCACGCGCAGCCGCTCGCGATCGAGACCACCGCGCCGGGCGACCGCTACCCGGTCTTCGAAACTTCGGGGCTGCGTGTACCCGGAATAATCGTGTCGCCACTGGTGACGGCGGGAACCTGCTGCCATTCCAATTTCGATCACACGTCGATCCTGAAGCTGCTGGGGGAAAAGTTTGGCCGGGGCAGCGGATACTCGCCCGAGGTCGATCGACGCAATGTGAAGAGCCTGTCTGACGCGCTGGAGCTTTCTTCGCCACGCACCGACCTTCCGGCGCCGCCCGACCCCGCGACATTTCCCAAACTCATCGCGTCGGTACCGTCTCCGATCCCGAACAGCGGACCGGATGTCGATGCGTTCAACCGCGTGCTGAGCGATGCACAGACGAATAACCCGCACGCGCTTGCGGGGAAATTTCCCGCCCTGCGGAACTTTCTCGGGGTATAGCGCCCGGCAGCGGCACGGCGCTATCGTCGCGGCGTCGCTGGAGGTGCGTATCAGGTGTCTGACCGGCCAAATATTCTTCTGATCGTCGCCGACGATATGGGCTACGGCGATTTCTCGTGCTTCAACGGCGGTGCGTCGCACACGCCGACGCTCGACCAATTGGTGCGCGATGGCCTGTGCCTGACTCAGCATTACTCCGCCTCTCCCGTCTGTGCGCCGGCGCGCGCCGCGCTGATGACCGGCCGCTACCCGCATCGCACCGGCGTACTCGACACGCTCGAGACGCGCGGGCTTGACCGGCTGGCGCTGCGCGAGCGCACGGTCGCGGATTTACTCGCGCGCGCGGGCTACGTAACCGGGCTGGTCGGCAAATGGCACAACGGCGCGTTCGATGCGCGCTATCATCCCAATCGCCGCGGCTTCGCCGAGTTCGCCGGATTCTCCGGCGGATGGCATCCCTACTGGCAATGGCGAATTGACCGCAATGGCTCCACGAGCGGCTCCGACGGCCGCTACCTGACGGATGTATTCACGGACGAGGCGACGGAATTCCTGCGGCGGCATCGCCGCGAGCGGTTTTTTCTCCATCTCGCATACAACGCGCCGCACTTCCCGTTCGAGGCTCCCGAGGCGGAGCTGCGGCCGTTTCTCGAAACCGGAAAATTCACGACCGCGGTGAGCGCGATCTACGCGATGCTGCATGCGATGGATCGCGGAATCGCGCGCGTGCTCGAAGAACTCGACTCGCTCGGGCTTGCGAATAACACGCTCGTGATGTTCACGAGCGACAACGGTCCGCAGTTCGG
>DATLTX010000099.1:0-12069 GCA_035533435.1 Binataceae bacterium (SeqCode) | reverse complement strand
CGAAAACGGAATCGTCCGCGCCGTCTCGGTCGTGCCCAAACCCGTGCAGAAGCCGCATCCTCCGATCTTCCAGCCCTTCGCCTCGTCGGAGCGCAGCATCAGGTGGTGCGCGCAAGAGGGCGTCACCGCGATTCTGCCGCCCCTGCATCCCGACCTCGAGCATCACCTGTGCGAGATCTACGCCGAGGTCTCCAAGCGTCCGCTCGGCGACGGGATGGGCGTGCTGCGCGATATTGTGATCGCCGACAGCGACGAAGAGGCGCGCGCGATCTGGCGCGAGAGCGGCTACTTCTGCGGCCACGAATGGTTCGAGCCGTTCGGTTTCTCCAAGGGGCTTGACGATCCCAAGACCAGCGTGGCCGCCGACCTATGGTCCAACGGCCTTGCGTTCGTCGGCACCGTCGATACCGTTACGCGGCAAGTCGAGCATCTGCTCAAGCGTCTGCCGATCCGATGGGTCTTCGCATGGATGTACAACGGCCTGATGCCGCACGACCGGCTGATGAAAACGATCGAGCTGTTCTGGACCAAGGTTCTGCCGCGGGTAAGCGACTTGAAATGAGCAACGCGCAGGCAGCGCTTGCGATCCAACCGCTGAAGGGAAAATCAAATCGCCAGTGGATGCGCGCGTCGCGCGCGCGCGCCGCGGATGACCGCGGCAACCCCGCCGATTGCGCGCCGCCGCGCGCCGCTGACATTGCGCCCGCTATCATTGCGCGCATCCGATGATCGTCGCGTCGCACAATATCCTCGAAGACCTGGGCATGGTACTCGGCGTCGCCGCGATCACGACTGTCGTCTTCCAGAAAATCCGCCAGCCCGTCGTCGTCGGATACCTGGTGGCCGGCATTATCGTCGGGCCGTACACGCCGCTTTTGTTCGCCAACCCGGACCGGATTCACACGCTCTCCGAGCTGGGCGTGATCCTGCTGATGTTCGCGCTCGGGCTCGAATTCCGCATCGGCAAACTGGTCGAGCTTGGCCCGACCGCGGGCTTCGTGACCGCGATTCAAGTCGGCCTGATGCTCTGGCTCGGTTATATCGTCGGGGAGTTGATGGGATGGACGCGGCTCGAGTGCATCTTCACCGGCGCTCTGCTTTCGATCTCGAGCACGACGATCGTCGCCAAGGCCTACGGCGAGACGCCGGTTCCCGAGCGGGTCCGCGAGCTGGTCTTCGGCGTGCTGCTCGCCGAAGATCTGACCGCCGTGATGCTGCTGGCGGTGCTGACGGCGCTCGCCTCGGGCGCGGGCCTCAGCGCCGCCATGATGACAACTGTTGTCGGAAGGCTCGCGATCTTTCTGGCGGCTCTCGTCGGCGGCGGGATGCTCGTCGTGCCGTGGAGCGTGCGCCAGATCGTGCGCATCGGCCGCGCGGAAACAACGCTGGTCGCGAGTATCGGAATCTGTTTCCTGTTCGCGATTATCGCCGAGCGCGCCGGCTACTCGGTGGCGCTCGGCGCGTTTCTGGCCGGCTCGCTCGTGGCCGAGTCGGGCGACGCCCACAGTATCGAGCATCTGGTCGCCCCGGTGCGCGACATCTTCGCCGCAGTGTTCTTCGTCTCGGTCGGGATGATGATCGATCCGCGCCAGATCGTGGAGCACTGGGCCGCGCTGACGCTGCTGGTGGGCGCGGTGATCGCCGGGAAACTGTTTTCGGTGACGCTCGCGGCGCAGCTCTCGGGCGCGGGAGTCCGGACCTCGGTCCAGGCCGGGATGAGCCTGACCCAAATCGGCGAGTTCTCATTCATCATCGCCGGAGTCGGCATCTCGACTCACGCGACGCGCGATTTTATCTACACGCTCGCGGTCGCGGTCTCGGCGGTTACCACCTTCACCACTCCGTTCATGATTCGCGCCTCGGGCGCGCTCGGCGATTTCGTCGCCCGCAAGATCATTCCGCAGCGGCTCGGCTCGCTGCAGGTGATCTACGACTCGCTGATGGAACGCGCGCGGCATCGCAGGGCGCCAGGCCCGACGCTGGGGTGGGCGCTGGCGCTGCTCGGTTCGGGAGCGCTTGGAATCGTGGCGATTTTGATCTTCAACGAGTCCGACCCGTACGGTTTGACCGATCAGGCCGCACGCATGATTCATGCATCGTATTTCGCCGCGGGACTCTCGGTCGATCTGGTCGCGCTGATCATTTGCGTGCCGTTCGGTTACGCGATGTACGCCGGCGCGCGCAACCTTGCCCACACGATCGCCATGCGCGCTTTTCCCGCGGGCGCCTCTCCCGCGCCGTCACCGGCCGGCGAGGCTCTCGTCGCCGTCCTGCACGCGACGATTCTGCTCGTGACGGTGATGCCGCTGCTTGCGATCGTGCAGCCGTTTCTCGAACCGGTCGAGGGAATTGGCGCGATGGCGCTCGGCGTCGCGCTGATGGCGTTCGTCATCTGGCGCAGCGCGCGCAAGCTGCAAGGCAATCTGCGCGCGGTGGCCGATCTGATCGGCGCCGCATTCGCCGTCAGCCGAACCGCTCCGCATGAGGTTCCCGGCCTCGGCACGATCACGCCGATCGTTCTCGGCGCCGGCGCCGCCGCGATCGGCAGAACCTTAGCCGAGCTCGACCTGCGCGCCGCCACCGGAGCGACGGCGGTCGCGATCGCGCGGATTGACGGCCAGGTGATCGTTCCATCGGGGGATGAGGCGCTCGGCGAAGGCGACGTGATCGAGATCTGCGGACCGCGCGAACGCGTCGAAGCCGCACGCCGCCTGCTGACCGGCGCCGCCCCGCAAGCGGCGTGACCGACTCGCGAACTCCGGCAGCCGCTCCTTTTGCAGAGCCGCCGCGTTCCGTCCCCCGTCCCCGTATGTCATTCCGGCGTGCGCGGCAGCCACGCACGCCGGAATGACATAAGCGGCGGCGCATATGATCCAGTCGGGACGCGACCTCGAGGTGACCAACCGCGCGATGGTTCGAGCGGTTGCATTGGGCGCGGGCCGGTCATAACTTTTTGCGAGATTTTCCAGTCAGCGTGCTTTCCAATGAGGACGACATGAATCTCAAAGACACTGTTGCACTCGTGACCGGCGGCGGCTCGGGTCTGGGTGAAGCTACCGTGCGCGAGTTGGTCTCCGGCGGCGCGAAGGCGGTAATCCTCGATCTGCCGGCGTCGCCCGGCCAGAAGGTCGCCGAGTCGCTCGGCACGAGCGGCCTGTTCGTTGCCGCCGACGTCGTGTCGGACAAAGAAGTCTCCGATGCGATCGCGAGAGCCGTCGCGAAATTAGGCGCGATTCATATCGCCGTCAATTGCGCGGGAATCGGCCGCGCGATGCGCACGCTGACCAAAGAGGGTCCGCATTCGCTCGAGCTCTTCAACAAGGTCATCCAGGTGAACCTCGTTGGCACCTTCAACGTGATTCGCCTCGCTGCCGCCGTGATGGCGAAGAATCAGCCCAACGCCGACGGCGAGCGCGGCGTGATCGTCAACACCGCGTCGGTCGCGGCGTACGACGGGCAGATCGGACAGGCCGCGTACTCGGCGTCGAAGGGCGGCGTGGTCGGGATGACGCTGCCGATCGCGCGCGATCTTTCGTCGCTCGGAATCCGCGTATGCACGATCGCGCCGGGCACGTTCGAAACCCCGATGCTGGCGGGATTGCCGGACGTTGCGCGCAAGGCACTCGCCGCGCAGATACCGTTTCCGCAGCGCCTGGGGCAGCCGCGCGAGTACGCGGCGCTCGCGCGCCATATCGTCGAGAACGCGATGCTCAACGGAGAAACGATCCGCTTGGACGGCGCGCTGCGGATGGGGCCGCGCTAGGGGGGAGCAGTGCCCGGAGAGCATTGCCCGGCATGATCGGCGGGAGCTGTGATCTGGACGCGAGAGGCACCGATGACGACCAAGAGGATTGAGATCAATCCGGCGGTGATGATGGGCAAACCGGTGATCCGGGGCAGCCGGATCACGGTGGAATTGATCCTGCGCAAGCTCGCTGAGGGCGCGACCGAGAGCGAGCTGTTGGAGGATTATCCGCATCTGACGGTGGACGACCTCCGAGCAGCGATCGCCTACGGCGCTGCCACCGTTGCGCACGAGGAAGTGGTGCTGCTCGGCGTCGCGTCGCGTCGGCATTCGCGGTAGCGCTGGCGGTCATCATCGTCGCCTTATTGGCCGTCCGATGCGGCGGCAGTCATCGCGGCTATTGAACGGGTGCGGTCTCGGATGCGGATGCGGCGGCGCGCGGACGGCGCGAGGGCAGGGGGCCGGGATTAGTGCTCGCGCCGATCGAGATGATCAGCATCCCTTGCTCGTAGCGCGGTCCGCCGACGATCAGGATGCCGTTGTTCTTGAGCTTCAGGTCGGTGGTCATCAGCGGCCGCGGTCCCTGGAACAGGACGATCTCCATCACGATCATGTCGCCGTCCACGGCGCGCGGCTCGACGTGCAGGATTCGTCCGCCCGGCAGTTGAAAGGCGATCATGCTGCCGCACGGTGTCTGTCCGACCTGATCGCTCACGAGACGGTAGGTGCTGTAGCTGAACAGCGCCTGCAGCCGCGGCCCCATCGATTGCAGCCGCGGATCGACGCCTTCGTTGGTCTCGGCGGCGAGCACGGAATTTACCCGCACGGTAACCGTGCGCGGATGCGCCTGCTGGGCGAGCGCCCCTGTCTGGGCTCCCATCGCGAAGACTACGACGATGAGCAGGCTAAGACTTCGCGGGCTCGTCAGCATCAATTCCCTACGGCTGGTCCGGCAGCCAGATCACGGTCGTATCGGTCTGAGGTTCGCTCCAGACCGCAACGGAGGGAATTTCGGATTCCAGGCGCGAGATGACCACATGCGAGTCCGAAGCGGCGGCGGCAAGGTCCGCCGGCGCCGACGCGACTTCGGCGGGCGCGTCCGCTGCTTCGCGCTCGATTCGGGCCATTTCGCGCCGGGGATGACGGAGCGCGGTTTGCACGTAAGGAGTGACCAGAAACGCCGTGATTACCGCCGCCGCTGCCGCCGCGCCAGCCATCGCAAGGCTGCCGGAAAGCTGCTCGCCCAGGCGGCTGAACCATTGTGAAATACGGACGCCGAGCGGAACCGGCAGGTTTTCGATCCGGCGCATCACGGAAGATTTGAAACCGTCGAGGACCGGCTCTTCGAACAGCGTGCGGAGCTCGCGGCCAATGGTGGCGTAGTCGGCCAGCTCGGCGGTGCAGTTGTCGCATCGCGCCAGATGGTAGGCGACTTCCTGATATTCGTTGGGCTCGAGCGCCTGGTCTTCGAACGCGCCAAGCATCAGGCTGATTTGATTACATTGCGCCATTTTAGCTCAGCCCTCTGGGAGATCCTTCAACAAGGTGCGCAGGCGGCTGCGCGCGTAGTGCAGCCGGCTCATCACCGTGCCGCGAGGGCATTGCAATGCCTCGCTGATCTCGTCGTAGGACAACCCTTCCACTTCGCGTAAAAGTATCACGGTGCGATGTTCCGGCGTCAACTCCTCGAGCGCCGCCGTGAGGCGGGCCGAGAGCTCTTTGTGGCTGGCTGCTTTGAATGAGTCGCCTCGGTCGCTGGGTAGCCGGCGCATCTCATTTTCCGCATCCTCACCGCGTAACACGACGTGACGGCCTTCGCGCCGCCAGAAATCGATCGCAAGGTTGGCGGCGATCCGGTACAGCCAGGTCGAAAAGCTCGAACGCGATTCGAACTTCGCCAGGTTCTCGTAAGCGCGGACAAAGGTTTCCTGTGCCAGTTCGATTGCATCATCCTGATTATGCACCACGGCCAGCGCAACGTTTGCGACCCGGCGCTGATAGCGCTCGACCAAAACGCCGAAGGCTTCCGAGTCGCCCTTCCTTGCCCGGTCGATGAGCTCAGCTTCGTCGCCGTCCTGCCGCCCTTGGTTTCCCAATTCCTTAGACGCGGGCAAGGGTGACGAAATTCAGCCGAAGCTTCATTTCCCCCCACCCATTTCGGCCCAATTCGGGCCCCATTTGAGGTCCGCCCTAAGCGGCACCCGCATCGTGGCAACGCCTTCCATCTCGATCCGCGCGGCATCCGCCGCCTGCTGGAGGACGTCTTTTCGCACTTCGAGAAGCAACTCGTCATGCACCTGCATCACGAGGGTCGCCGGCATTGCCGTGCGGCGAATCTCGTTATGTAGCCTGATCATCGCGAGCTTAATCAAGTCCGCCGCAGTCCCCTGGATAGGCGTATTTATGGCGATCCTCTCGGCTTGCGCCCTCGCCCCGCCTGGCGCGGCGCCGAGCTCGGGCAGGTAGCGCCGCCTCCCGTACATCGTGGTCACAAAGCCGTCAGTCCGCGCGCGCGCCAAGGTCTCCTCGAAATACTGGCGCACGCGCGGCAGCCGCTCGAAGTAGCGCTTGATATAGTCCTGCGCGGCGGCAAGCGGAATCCCGAGCTGCGCGGCAAGCCGTTGCGGCCCCATCCCGTAGATCAGCCCGAAGTTGATCGTCTTGGCGACCCGGCGCGCGTCGGCATCGACCTTGTCGGCGCTGACTCCAAGCAATTCGGTCGCGGTGCGCGCGTGAATATCCTCGCCGCGCTGGAACGCCTCGACCAGGGTCGGGTCGCCCGACAGATGCGCCAGCACGCGCAAGTCGATTTGCGAGTAGTCGGCCGAGAGCAGCAAACAGCCCTCGCGCGCGACGAAGGCGCGGCGGATGCGGCGGCCCTCCTCGCTGCGGGTGGGAATATTCTGCAGATTCGGATCGCTCGAGCTGAGCCTTCCGGTCGCGGTGACCGCCTGATGGAAGGTGGTATGCAGGCGGCCGTCGGCGCGGTCGATTAGTTCGCCGAGGGCGTCGGCGTAAGTCGATTTCAATTTCGCGATCGAGCGGTACTCGAGCAGCCTGGCCGGCATCGGATGCGCCGCCGCGAGCTTCTCGAGCGTGTCGGCGTCGGTCGAAAAGCCGCTCTTGGTTTTCTTGATGCCCTTGGTCGGGAGCTTGAGCGCGGTGAACAGCACCTCGCGCAATTGGTTCGGTGAATTCAGATTGAGCTCGCGGCCGGCGAGCGCGTAACATTCGCGTTCGAGGCGCTGCAACTGTTCGCCGAATTCGCCGGCGATTTTCTTTAGCGCGTCGGCGTCGATTCCGATTCCCGCCGCCTCCATCTCGGCCAGGATCGGCGCAACCGGCATCTCGATATCGCCAAACAGCGGCTCGAGCTGGTCGGCGCGGAGCTTCGCGGCCAGAACGGGATGCAGCGCCGCGATAATGGCGGTGCGTGCGCGCGATTCGGTGCGCGGACCCAGAGGAGCCAGATGCGCGTGATACAGGTCGTCGAGCGAGGGTTCGGCGTGTCCCGAATTTATCAGGAACCCAGCGAGCATCGTGTCGAAATCGGCGCCGCCGAGTTCGATTCCCATCCGGCTGAGATCGCGAATGTGCATCTTCAAATCGTGGCAGATTTTGCGCGGCGCCGCCGCCGATAAAAGCTCCGCCGCCGCGCCAATATGTTCGCGGTCGATCACGAACGTCTCGCTATGGCCCGATTCATCCACCGCGCGAACGCTCAGGCGCTCGCTGCCCGCGGCGTCGGCGGTCAGATCGATCGCGATCCGTGCGGCGGATTTCAGCGCGGCGACGACTCCCTCGATCTCGGCGCCGCTCGCCCGCGCCTGCGCCGGCGCGGGACCCATCGGCAGCTCGGCCTGGCTCGGCGCCAGCTCGGCCAGCATCGAATGAAACTCGAGCTCGCGCATCAGCTCGGCGGCCGCGCGCTCGTCGATTCCTTTCCATTCGAAATCGGACGGTTCGGCCGCAAGCGGCACGTCGGTGTCGATTCGCACCAGCTTGCGCGCCAGCTCGACTTCGGCGCGATGCGCGCGGAGCAGGTCCATCACTTTTTTCGCGCCGCGAATTCCGCTCTGCTCGACCTGGTCGAGATGCCGGTACAGGTTGTCCAGATCGCCGAACTTCTGGATCAGCGCCGCGGCGGTCTTCTCGCCGATTCCGGGCACGCCCTTGACGTTGTCGATCGTGTCGCCGGTGAGAGCCTGGATATCGACCAGCGCGCGCGGCTCGACGCCGAAGCGCTCCTTGATCTCGCGCGCCGAGATTCGCCGATCGCGCATCGTGTCCCACAGCGTCACGTGCGGGCCGACCAGTTGCATGAAGTCCTTGTCGGCGGTCACGAGCACGGTGTCGATGCGCTGTCTGGCGGCGCGCGCCGCCAGCGTGCCGATGACATCGTCGGCCTCGTAGCCGTCGATCGCGATACTCTTGATGCGCATCGCCTCGACGGCGCGATGGATGTACGGAATCTGGGTGCGGAGATCGTTTGGGGTCTCGGCGCGATTGGCCTTGTAGTCGGCGAACAGATCGTCGCGGAAGGTCTTTCCCGGCGCGTCGAAGACCACCGCGATATGCGAGGGCCGCGCTTCCTTGAGCAGCTTCACCAGCATCCGGATGAACCCGAATACCGCGTTGGTCGGAATTCCGCGCGAGTTGTTGAGCTGCGGAATGGCGAAGAAGGCGCGGAAGATATATCCCGAACCATCGACCAGAATCAGCTCGCGCTTCGCTTCCGCCATGGCATGAAACTACCCGATGCGAGTGCCGATGCAACAGCGGCGGCGAAGCGCGGTCTGTTGCTCGGCCCGATTTTCGGTCATCATCAGGCAACCGCGGCTTAACCGGCGCGACGGCGGATCGTATTGACTAATTGCGCCGCGGGGATTTAACTAATCGATTGTCTCGCGCTTCATCGAATTCTTTGGGGCGGGGCGTCGTCACAATCTATGCCTGGAGAGCAGGAAAGCCGCCTCTGGTTAAGTTGTTCAATCCTGGCGGCGGCGAGCGACTGGAATGATTGAGGTCAAGAACCTAACCAAGCTCTACGGTAACTTCACCGCGATCAAGAACGTCAGCTTCAAGGCTGAGCGCGGCTCGATCCTCGGTTTTCTGGGCCCCAATGGCGCCGGCAAGACCACCACGATGAGGATCATCACCGGCTACATGCCGGCCAGCGCCGGGACCGTGCTGATCGACGGGCTGGACATATTTTCGCAATCGCTCGAGGCGCGGCGCCGGATCGGCTATCTGCCGGAAAATCCTCCGCTCTACAACGATATGCGCGTCGAGCCGTACCTGCGCTTCGTCGCGAAACTGCGCGGGGTTCCGCGCGCGAAGATGGAAGCCGCGCTCGAACACGCGCTCGAAGTCTGCGGGCTGGTCGAGATGCGCGGGCGGATCTGCGGGCAGTTGTCCAAAGGCTACCGGCAGCGCGTCGGGCTGGCGCAGGCGCTGATTCACGATCCGCAGGTGCTGGTCCTCGACGAGCCGACGATCGGACTCGACCCGCGCCAGATCCACGAGATTCGCGGCCTGATCAAGGAGCTGTCGGGCGATCGCACGGTGGTGCTCTCGACCCATATCCTGCCCGAGGTCTCGCAGATCTGCGACCGGGTGGTGATAATCGCCGACGGGCAGGTGGTGCTCGAAGAGAAGCTGAGCGAGATTCCGGCGGGCACCACGCTCGAGCAGGTCTTTCTGGAAGCGATCTCGAAGGAGCGCCATTCGACGCACGCCGACGACGAGGAGACGCTCGAGGAAGTGGGGGCGGGACGCGCGTAAGCGCCCGCGATTGTGACGATGAAGAATGCGCTGACGATCGCGGGCAAGGAACTGGCGCAGTTTTTTGTGCAGCCGGTAGCCTACGTGGTGATGACGGTGTTCCTGCTGCTCGGGGGATTCTTTTTTTTCGAGCTGCTCAGTTATTTTCAGATAATCTTGCAGATGTATTCGGCGGCGCAGAATCCGCAACTGCTGGCGCATCTGAACCTGAACGATCGCGTGATCGAGCCGCTCTTGCACAATCTCTCGATCGTGCTGGTGATTCTGGTTCCGGCGGTCACGATGCGCACCTTCGCCGAGGAAAAGCGCGTCGGCACCTACGAGCTGTTGCTGACCGCGCCGATTCGCACCGGCGAGATCGTGGCGGGCAAGTTTATCGCGGCGTCGGCGTTTTTGCTGATCATGATCGGCCTTGCGGGAATCTTTCCGCTGATTCTCGTCGGCTTCGGCAATCCCGAGATCGGTGTGATGGTTTCGGGCTACCTTGGGCTCGCGCTGCTGGCGATTTCGTTCGCCGCGATCGGGCTGTTCACCAGCTCGATCACGCAAAACCAGATCGTCGCCGCGATTGCCGGATTCGGCTCGCTGCTGTTGCTGTTCGTGATCTCGTGGCCGGCGCAGACCGGAGCGGGAGGATGGTCGGCGGGTTTCCTGCGCTACCTTTCGATCACGGATCACTTCTCGCAGATGGTTATCGGAATTATCGACACCAAAGACCTGGTATATTTTCTGAGCCTCATCTTCGTCGCGCTGTTCCTGACCCAGCGCGCGGTTGAGTCGGCGCGCTGGCGTTAGGGCAAGGGGGACGGGATGCGGCGGTCGGCGGCACTTTACGGTTTAATCGGACTGGTTCTGATCATTTTCGGGCTGATCGATTTGAAGATCGCGCCCGGGTTCCGGCTCTTTGTGTGGGTCAACCTGGTCGGCGGCCTGTTCGCGCTGGTGCTCTGGATCACTTCGAGCCGCTCGGCGCTCTCGGGGCTGGTGGGCCAGCGCTCGACGCGATACGGCGCCAACGCGGTTATCTACACGATCGCGTTTGTCGGCGTGATCGTCGCGATCAACTACCTCTCGACGATTCATCATCGCCGCCTCGATCTGACCGCCGAGAAAGTTTACAGCCTGTCGTCGCAATCGACCCAGGTCGTCAAGAATCTCAAGCAGCCGCTCAAACTGGTCGGGTTCTTTGCCGGCGGCGACAATGAACAGGCGCGCCAGTTGTACTCGAACTACGCGTACGCGTCGCCGATGGTTACCTATCAGCTCGTCGATCCGGACAAGCATCCGGAACTCGCCGAGAAGTACAAAGTCTCGGTCATGAACACCACCCATATCCAGTACGGCGGCGACGAAAAAGGCGCCGGCACCAACATCACCGACTTAAGCGAGGAAGCGCTGACCAACGCGATCATCCGCGCCGCGAAAAGCAGCAAAAAGGTCATCTATTTCCTTGACGGCGAGGGCGAGGCCGACACCGACGACGCGCAGAATTCAACCGGATACGGCCAGCTGAAAACCGACCTCGAAGGCGAAGGCTACACGGTCGAGAAGCTGGTCCTCGCGCAGGCGGCCAAGGTTCCCGACGACGCCACGATGGTCGTGATCGCGGGGCCACAGAAGCCGCTCGATTCGCATGAGATCGATCAGCTCAGCGCCTATCTCAAACAGGGCGGACGCGCGATCGCGATGTTCCGGCCCGAGAAGCCCGACGGCTCGGTCGATGAAAAGGCGCTGGTCGCGATGGTCGGACAGTGGGGCGTCGCGGTGGGCGACGATATCGTCGTCGATCAGGTGGTGCGCCTGTTCGCCGGACCCGCGCTCGGACTCGACCCGATCGTGCAGACCTACGGCGTTCATCCGATCACCAAGGACTTCAAGGAGCGCACCGTGTTCTCGATGTCGCGCTCGCTGACCGTCGAGCCCAATTTGAAGCCTGGTCTGCAAGTCACGGCGCTGGCCAAGTCCAGCGATACTTCGTGGGCCGAGACCGACTTGAAGACCTTGTTCGAGCAGCAGAAAGCCTCGCTCGACGACAAGGACATTCGTGGGCCGATAACGGTTGCCGCCGCGGTGCAGGGCGATCTGGCGCAGCTCGGATGGGGCAAGGGCGAAGCGCGGATGGTGGTGTTCGGCAGCACCGATTTTATCAACAATCAGCACATCGCGAATTTTTACAACCGCGACTTCTTCGTGAACAGCGCCGATTGGCTGGCGGGCGAGGAAAACTCGATCTCGATTCGGCCGCGCTCGCTGCGCGCGTCGCGCTTCCGCCTGACCGTCGATCAGTTCAGCATCGTGTTCGCATTCTCGGTGCTGCTGTTGCCGGAAACGCTGTTGATCCTCGGAATCGCGGTCTGGTGGGAGCGGCGCAACTAGGCCGCGTTTGCCGACTAAGCTCCTGCGATGCGTCCTCGTAATACGATTATCGCCCTGGTCGTGCTGGTCATCATCGGCGGCTACGCGTATGTCACCAGCTACTACTCGAAGCCCGTGCCCGCCGAGAAACTGCTCGCGGTCAACGCCGACGATCTCGCAAAGAT
>DATLTX010000098.1:0-3122 GCA_035533435.1 Binataceae bacterium (SeqCode) | reverse complement strand
GGCAGCGCCGGATCTGCATCGTTCGCGAAAAATTTCTGCTTCCCGATCTGATAATCGCCGATATGCAAATCGAATGCGCGTTCGGCGTCGGCGCGGGTGCCGGCAACAGTGATCGTCAGTCGATTCTCCGAGCCTTGGACGCGGCGAAATCCTTTCGTATGCAAGTAGTTGCGCACGGAGTCGTAATCATCGCGACTCGGCCCGAAGCGATCGGCAATCTGCCGCTGGGTCAGGTAATGATGAAAATTCTTCGAGTGTGAGTCGTAGATCTGATGCAGGTATATATCGAACGCAGGCTGATTGTCGCGCCGTAATACCAGCGTGAGGGTAATCGGTTCGGTGGATTCTGGCCTGGTCTTACCGGCCTGCATCGTGGGAATGATTGCCTTCGCTTTCGACAGGGCTGGCAGCACATGACCCGGCAGCCGGACCGTCGCCTTGGCAGTGTGCACTTCCGCCTCCGGCGCTGCGGAGGAAAGCGCGGCTGCGGCTGGCGATGCGAGCATCAACAATAGCGGCAACACCAGTACCGAATTTATCCAACGATACATCGTGCTCTCCCTGAATCGCAGGTTGTTCCGGCTCCTGCCGTCAACGGATGCACACGAGCCCGTCAAAGCATCCGAAGGCTTGATACGAGCGCTTGAAGCCGATTCTGCTGATTGCGGCACCACTCGTATCGTAATTGGCGGACGCAACACCACGGAACAATGTGAATTGTGCGGGTACAAATCGCGCCCGGACGAATTATTCCGTGGCGCGGCGCTCGATGCGCTCGTTATCGCTTCAGGAGCGGGGCTTTGTTCCGGTTACCGACGGCCCGGAGATCGTCCATCGCACCGGATGGATGGGATCCGGCTCATACACGCACGAATATCCAGTATGAATACTAGTCGCAAGATGATGTCCCAGTGAGATATCTAGATCGCGGATCTTCCGGATTGCGGCCTTGATCGCCTTGGTGACCATCACCCGCGAGTGTCCCACGTTCGGTCTGTAGTCGCCGTTGTCGTCCGCTAACCGGCGGGCGCGCCGTCCGATCACCGCCGATCCGATTCGCGCCAGCTCGGCCGCCGCAATACTCTGTCCCGGATGCGCGAGTAAGTGCGCGAGGTAGAGGAGACCCTTGGTGCCGCGAAGCCGAGTCTCGATACCGCCCATCGCGAGCGACCAATAGTCGCCCTCGCTGCGGAAGACACCTTCGATGATCGCTGATACACTCGCGCCCGCCTGGCTCGCGGCGGCGGCGTGAGGGCTCGTGGCGTGGCCGCGAGCGGCTTTGATCTTGTCGATCCAGGCCGCACCCGCGCCGTGGCGCCGGTAGATTGCCTGCGCGGCGTCGAATTGCGCCGACGCTCGTGAGAGCGCGCCCGCCTTGAGCAGCGCCGCGCCCCACAGGTGATGCGTCTGCGCCCGATCCCACGGCAGATCGTAGCGCTGGAAAATTTCTAGCGCGCGGGTGAAGTGGCGCTCGGCGATATCGTGACCGCCCTCGGCGGCGGCGACAGCCGCCTCGGCAAGGGCGGCGCGTCCGAAGAGTCCACGAAAGTCTTCGCCGCCGGCGATAATCTCGCGGCATCGCGCCAGATGCTCGCGCGCGGCAGCGAATCGGTCGCGTGCGAGCGCGATCAGCGCCGCCTGCGCGTGCGCATTCAACGCATATGGAATGTGTGGCCCTTCGATCGCGGCCAGCAGCGTGACCTGATTCATCGCCTCGGCGCCGGCCAAATCACCGGCCGCGAGGCACACCAGTCCCTGGAAATAGGCGTAAACGGTTTCGCCGTCGCGGCTGCCCGCCGCGCGCATCGCATCGCGGCTTTCGTCGAGCAGTGTCGCGGCGCGCTCCCAATTTCCCTCGTAGAGCAGGATGAAAGCTTCAACCACCACGCGCGGCGATTCGGCGAGCAGCTCCTTGGCCCGCCCGAGCTGGCCGCGAAATACATACCCAAACGCGATTTCCTGGATCAGCACGCGGCGCTGAAACACCGCTTGCGCCATCCGCGGCCGCGCAAGCTCGCGCCGGAACCATCGCTGCGCCTCGCGCGGATCCCACAGGGCGAGCCGATGATACCCGCCGCTCCATGCGGTCTCGAATCCGCCATCAAGATCGTCGCGGCGGTCGGCGCGATCCCACGCGTCCTCCACCAGAGCCGCAGCTTCTCCCATCCGGCCGCTATTGAACAGATGGTCCGAGTGCTGCGCGGCAGCGCGAATCCATAGCGATTCCTCGCCCAGGTGCGCCGCGATTTCCATCGCACGATGCGCCGCGGCGAGCCCCTCCTGCGTGCGCTGCGCCTGCATCGCGGCCTGCGCAAGGCCGATGTAGAGCCAGATTTGCGCCTGACTGTCGGGCTCATCGCGCAGAACTGTCTCGGACTGCCGATATTGGGCCATCGCGCGCGCGATATTCATCGCCGGCGAGCGTCGCGCCAGCATTAGCCCCAGCCGGGCGTGCAGATGCGCCGCCTCGATCGGCATCGCGGCGCTTTCATAGATTTTCGCCGCGCGCTCGATACATTCGATTCCGCGCGGATGGTCAAATTCGGTGATCGAGTAGGCGTCGCCCAGGCGCTCGAGGATACGCGCGAGCATGCGCGGATCGGCCGGCCCGCGCTCGGCGATCGCAAGCGCGGATTGCCAGTGACGGGCGGCCTGCTCGTATGCGAACGCGCGAAACGCCGCTTCCGCGGCCCCCGTCGCGTACTCGATCGCCCGGTCGCTGGAACCGACCGGCACCGCCGCCACCGCGTGGAACGCGATTTGATCCAGATGCGCCGCGGGCTCGGCGCTATAGAGAGCTTCGAGCACGGATACTATTTCCGCATGCAGCCGAGCCCGCGCCGTGAGATCCAGATCCTGGTAAATCACCTCGCGGATGAGCGCGTGGCAAAAACGGTAATGACCAGGCCCGTCCGGCGCGACAATGCCGGCGACAATTGCCCGATCGAGCGCGCTCAATAGCTGCGCGGGCGCAAGCCCGGTAACCCGCTCGAGCGGTGCCGCGTCGAATTGGCTGCCGAGCGCCGCCGCCGCCCGCAGCATCGCGCGCGCCGACGGGCCGAGCGCGCTCAGGCGCCCGCGAATGGACGCACGCACGCTTTCGGGAACGCGAAATTCCGCGC
>DATLTX010000097.1:0-13275 GCA_035533435.1 Binataceae bacterium (SeqCode) | reverse complement strand
GTCGATATCCTCGTCGTTGGCCTCGCGCGAGAACGCGCGCTCGCCCATCACGTAGGTCCGCAGCGCCGAATGTCCGATATAGGCCGCGTAGTTGATTCCCTTGGGCGTGCGCTCAACCGCGTCGAGGTATTCGGGAAAGCTTTCCCAGGTCCACTTGATTCCGGCCTCCATCGCCTCGGGCGCGATATCTTCGGCGCGCTCGAGGTTGCGCATCACGAGCTGCTTGTCTTTCTCAGCGCAGGGCGCCAGCGAGAAGCCGCAGTTGCCCATGACAACCGAGGTGACGCCATGCCAGCACGAGCAGGTGCCGATTGGATCCCAGAACACCTGCGCGTCCATATGGGTGTGTCCGTCGATTATTCCCGGCGTGACCACGTGGCCCTCGGCATCGATCTCCTGCGTGGCGCGTTCGCGGATTTTTCCGATCGCGGCGATACGTCCGCCGCTGATCGCGACGTCGGCGCGATACCGTGGCATCCCCGAGCCGTCGATTACGGTGCCATTGCGAATTATCAGATCGTGCATGATGCCTCCGTGGGCTTGCGGCGCCTCGAGCAGAATCGGTCGCCGGAACGACAGACGCCGGGAACTTAAATCAATCGTCAACGTAGCTTATTCCACGAATCGAGATTCCGCGACAAGCCTCGGCGACCGGCGATGCGCCGGGGCGCGCTGGCCGGCAAGCCGCCGGCCGCCACTGACGCCAATGAGCAGTACTCTCAGACGGCCAGTCCACTCACGCCGCTGAAGAGCAAGGAGGAAGAGGCTCACACGCGCTTGCGGACGATATCGGACAGTTTGTAAAAAGGGGCGAGCTTAAGCTATTTCCGATATAAGGCATCTGCCGCGGCCGATTCGAGGAACCTACCATGCAAAAGCCGATCATCTCCGCCGATTCGCATATCACTGAGCCTGCCGGGACTTACGTGGACCGGATCGATTCGAAATACAAAGATTCGGCGCCGCATATGGTTCGCGACGACAAGCTCGGCGACGTGTTTATCGTCAAGGATTTTCCGCGTCCGGTGAATATCGGGCTGGCCGCCGCGGCCGGCCGCAACGCCGAGGATCTCAAGATCGGCGGCGTCAAGTTTGAGGAGATGCATCGCGGTGGATGGGATCCGAACGCGCGCATGGCCGACCAGGAGCGCGACGGAGTCGCCGCCGAGGTGATCTATCCAACAGTCGGGATGGTCCTGTGTAACCATCGCGACTTCGACTACAAGAAGGCCTGCTTCGACGCCTACAACCTCTGGATCGCCGAGTATTGCGACACGCATCCGACGCGGCTAATCGGAGTCGGGCAAACCGCGATGCGCTCGGTCGAGGAGGGGATCGACGATCTGCGCAAGATGAAGGCGCTTGGGCTGCGCGGCGTGATGATGCCCGGCAACCCCAAGCTCGAGGATTACGACAGCCCGATCTACGCTCCGTTTTATGAAGCCGCGATCGATCTCGAGATGCCGCTGAGCTTTCATATCCTGACCAGCAATCAGGACAACTTCCGCACTCGCGGACCCAAGCTGAACAGCTTTTTGTCGATCATCCGCGGATGCCAGGACATCATGGGCACGTTCATCCTGGGCGGCGTCTTCGAACGCCATCCGAAGCTCAAGGTGGTGTGCGTCGAGGCGGACGCCGGATGGGTGCCGCACTATATGTACCGGATGGATCACGCGTATGACCGGCATCGCTACTGGCTGCCGGCGGGAACACTCTCGAAGATGCCGAGTGAGTATTTCCGCGAGAATATCTACACGACCTTTCAGGACGATTGGGTGGCGTTCCAGATGAAGGACCTGTGCAACATCCGCCGCCTGATGTGGGCCAACGATTTCCCGCATAGCGACTCGACCTGGCCGTGGTCGCAGGAAATTCTGCAAAAGCACACCGCCAACATGAGCGAGCAGGAAAAAAACTACGTTCTCCACGACAACGTCGCGGAACTGTACCATCTGAGCATCTAGCGCTAGCGCGGCGCGATTGTGCGAAATACCCTCCCCCCTCCGGAGAGCTCTGCGTAACTGCTCGGAGTGCTTAACTCCTCATCCTTGTCCAGAGACCGTCGATTTTCTAGCAGACGCTGCGATGTTGTCATCCTTAGCCGTCGGCGAAGGATCTCCGCGAAGCGATTAGTGCAACCAGCCTGGGCCTTCCGCTCCAATTGCTTCGCGGAGACCCTTCACGGAGCCTGTCCTGAGAGTTTGTGATTCTTTTGAAAAGCTGGTGCCGGACCAACCCTCCGTCCGCCAAATTCTTCGAGCACTCAAGCCACTTGTGTCATTCCCGCGCGTGGCTGCCGCGCGAGGAATCCCTGATTCCGAATAAACTCGCAAACTCTGAGCGCAGTCGAAGGAGCAACCTCTGTTCGGGATGACGGACAACAGTTTGGCGTTTATCGACAGCCTCACATGGCGAGGAACCAGAAAAAAACGGCGGCCTCGAGAGGCCGCCGTTTTCGCGCGCTTGATGGCGGTGCTCTCTAATAATAATCGACCGGGTCGATCTGGCGCTTGGCGCCGTACCAGAAGAGCATGTTCTCAGTCAGACCCTGCCAGGTGAATTTGTTGGGCGGCAGCAGCAGCCGCTTGAACATCGACTTGATCGAATAGAACTCCTTGGTGCAGCGCCATACCCCTTCTTCGACTTCCTGCGGCGACATGTTCTTGGGCACGAACATGCAGCGGAAGTTGTTGGTATAGAGATCGGCGTCGGGGATGATCACGCGCCCTTCGTTTTCGAGCTGCGTGCGCATCGGGGTGCCGCGCCGCGGCGTGACGGTATTGAAAAACGCCTCGGGAGCGCGGACCTCATGCAGAAACTTCAGTGTCTCGTCGAAAATTCCCGGCCTGTCCTCTTCGAGTCCGAACAGGAAATTCAGCGAGTAGTAGATTCCATATTTCTCGAGCTTCTTGAGGAGCTTCTTGTACTGATTGGCGTGGTTCTGAATCTTGTTCATCGAGAGCAGCGAGTCCTGGCTGATCGATTCCACGCCGATATTTACGTGGAAGATTCCCGCCTTCGCCGCCAGATCGAGCAGGTCGTCGTCATGATTCGAGTTGATCGTCCACAGACACGAGAAACGGATATTGAGCGGCTCGAGCGCTTTGAACAGCTCGCGCGCGAACTTGTGCTTGCCGGTGATCTGATCGTCGATAAACTGGAAGCGGCGGAAGCCGGTAATCTTGATGACTTCCTTGATCTCCTCGACGATATCCTCGATCGGCCGCGTCCGGTAGCTGCCGTCATAGAACACCGGAATCTCGCAGAATGAGCATCGGTATGGGCATCCACGGCTCGCCTGCACCGGCACCGCCTTGAACAGGTAGCGGTTGAGCTTGAGCAGCTCGTGGCGCGGACGCGGCAGCTTTTTGAGGTCGTGTACCTTGGTGGCTTTGTAAACCTGCTTGAGCTTGCCGTCGCGCCAGTCCTGCAAGAGCTCGGGCCATACCAGGTCGGCCTCGCCCTGCACGACCGCGTCGGCATGATGCAGCGCCTCTTCGGTCTGAAGGGTCGCGTGGAAGCCGCCGAGGACCACGGGGATTCCGCGCTTGCGGAATTCGTCGCCAAGTTGATACGCGCGAAGCGACGCGCCGATCGTCGTGGTCATCCCGACGAGATCCCACCCACCGTCGAAGTTGATGTCCTCGAGGCGCTCGTCGCACAGGGTTACGTCGTATTCGTCGGGCGTCAGCCCCGCCATCAGCGGAATCATCAGCCCCATGATCAGCCGCCACCGCGTCTTATGCGGCGTGCCGTCAAGATGAATAGTCGTAGGTTGTACCAGCAGGATTCTGGGTTTCTTGTTCATGCTCCCTCCGACGATGAGAAGAATGCGATGCCTTTACTTATTCGTTACGAAACGGGTTACCGCACGACCTGCTGCGCCGGCTCGGGCCGCTTGCGCGCCGTCAGCCAAATCAGTCCGAAGGCGAACGCATAGGTTCCGAACGCGGTCCCCCACGCGAACCACTCGAGTCGATTGATCGACGCCAGCAGCACAAGCAGATAGGCGAAGTCGCGTCCGCTCCAGCGGTCCACCGCTTCGAGCCATTTCTCCGCGACCGCTCCGCGTAGCGAAAAAGCGCGAAAGGTCGCATAAGAGCATAACCCGAAACCGATCAGCACGATTATCGTAAGCCACAGGTACGCGATACTTCCGCTGGCCCGGTAGCATCCCACGTACAGCCCGACAAAGACCGCGACGTGCACGATATTGTCGGTTACCACGTCGAGCTTGCCGCCGAAACTGGTCTCGCTCATTTTGAGCCGCGCCAATTCGCCATCGACGCCGTCGATCGTGATCGAGATCAGAAACAAAATCGCGGCCGCCAGACGCGGCCAGTAACCCGGAATCGCGAATAGCCATCCGCACACGAGCCCGACGATCGTGTTTGCAACCGTGATCTGATTCGCGGTGATCGCCGTCCGCGCAAGCCGCATGCTAAGCCGCCACGAGAGCTTGCGGTCTATCCATCGCGCCATCGGCGCGTCTTTCGCGGCGGTCTCTTTGCGCAGCGATCGCGCCAGGCGCAATTCCGCTTCCTCGCGATCCTCAGGGCGTCCGTTGAGAGCGAACGGCAGATCGCCCGCCGGATTGCGGAAATGCTCGCCCGGACGCGCGCCATTGATCCCGCCGCGGCGCAGCAGCTCCGCGCACGGTCCGGCGGCGATCTCGCCTCCGTGGTCCGAGTCGGAGGTCATCAATCCGACGATCGATCCCGGCTTCTCCGCGGCTTCGGCGAGCACCTGTTCGAGCTGCGATTTGAAAAACACAAGATTTCCCGACAGAGCGACACAGGCGACCGCAGGATCCAGTTTCATCTGCTCGGCATTCGCCAGGCTATCAACCAACGTGACGCCGGGATGATGCCGGTAGCAGCCGAGCGAGGTTTCAATTTCCGCCCGCCGCTCTGGAGGAGCCTCAACGACAAAACGGCGGATACCCGCGCGTTCGCACGAGATTATCAGCCGCTCCAAAAGCGGACGACCGAAAATCTGGTTGTCGGCCCGTGAAGGAGCGGCGATTATTGCCGTTTCTGTAGCCACAATATTTATAGAACCGAGTTTCGTAATCGTACTGTCCGCGTGGTCAAGGTAACATGCCCGTAACCCTAGGGCTAGAAGCTTGGCTTGAAATTCTTTCCTCTATCTATCAGCCTTCCTGCTTAAGCCGTGACTCCATCTGTGCGACCAAGTCATTGTATGACCCGCTTTTGAGCACTGCCTGCATTTGCGCGGCGACGCTTTGCGCCAAGCTTTGATGGTCCAATATAATATCGACGACGGCCCATTTGCCTGCGATCTTTTTCATCGCATAATCGATTGATACCGCGCCGCCGCCAACCGAGGAGGTAGTGCGAACCATCGTGTCGCCCCGCGAATTTTCCTCTCCCAGATAAGCAATCTTCATACCCGAGAAAAACTGCGCAGCCCGCGGGTAAGCAAATTTCTCCAATGATTTCCGAACGATCGCAACGAATCGCGCATGTTCGCGAGCGTCGTGACGAGCCCATTCGGCGCCCAGAGATTCGCGGCATAGCGGCTCGAGCGCAAGCGAGGCGTCGATCGACCGGGCAAGCTTCGCGCGCTCCGCGGGGTCGGTGGTGACGCGCAGTTGGTCTATCGACTTAATCAACTGCTGGACCGCCCCGGTCGCTGAATCGGGCGCGACCATAGCGTCCGCGGCGCCGATTTGTATCACGGCGAGTACCGCAAGAACCGCAATCACCGTGCTCGGGCGCGCAATTCGCGTTGTCACCGCGCTCAACAAATCTAACCTCGCGCAAGCTCCGCGCGACAAGAATACATCCAAGGCGAAGGGTTTATGGCGCGCGCATCGACATGTCAAATCGGTTAATTCTTCCGCGAGGGGGGCGCATCTCAGTTGTCGCCTAGAGACGACATTCGGGCGCTGGTAAACTCGGGGCCTAAGACGATGGTAACCACGCTTCTTTTTGATTTTGGCAGCACACTCGACGGGCCCGATTACTGGCTCGATCGTTTTGCGGCGCAGTATCGTAGCGTGGAAATTCCGATTACACGCGCCGAGCTCGATCCGGCCTATCAGCACGCCGGTGCCGCCGCAGCGCGCGCCCGCCGCGTGGTCGAACGCTTTGGGTTCGCTGAGCTGGTGCGGATGCTGGTCGGCCAGCAAATTGAATTTCTTGCCGACGCCGGACCGGATGCCGTCCGCGCGAGGCTGCAGGCGCTCGATTCGCGCGCACGCTTTCGCGTAGGCGAGCAAATCACCGCGCTGTTCGTCGATGAATCGCGCCGCGGGATGGCGCGCAGCAGGGCGGTGCTTGCCCGGCTCGAGCCGCGCTATCGTATCGGCGTCGTATCGAACTGGTACGGGAATCTTGATCGGGTTGTCGCCGAAGCCGGGATGACGAAGCTCGTGGGCGCGGTCGCCGACTCGGCGCGGCTCGGCTTCGCGAAGCCCGACCCGAGGATTTTCCAGGCCGCGCTCAAGTTGCTCGCGGCCGTGCCGGCGGATGCCGCGATGATCGGCGACTCGCTCGAAAAAGATTGCGCGCCCGCGCGCGCGTTGGGCCTCAAGACCGTGTGGTATCGCCCTTCTCCTGGCGGCGACAGCGGCCCGGCAAATGGCGCGCCGGACGCGGACCACACGATCGCGTCGCTCGAAGAGCTCGCGGAGCTTTCGCTGTGAGCGCGTTTCAGGGCGCGATAATTGCCGCCGGCCGCGGCGAGCGTCTGCGCGCCAGCGGCGGCGCAACCCTGCCGAAGCCGCTGGTCGAACTTGGCGGCGCGCCGATGCTCGTGCGGCAGACGCGTGCGATGCTCGCGGCCGGCGCCGCCGAGGTGCTTGCCGTGATCAACCACGAGACGGCGGCGCTGGCGGCGAAGATCGAGCTGCCGGACCAGCTCAAGATAATAGTGCGCGACACGGAATCCTCGATGGAGTCCCTGTTCACGCTGGGCGAGGCGCTGAGCCCCGGCCATTTCCTGCTCGCCACGGTGGACGCGGTCCTGCCGCCGGCCGAGTTCGTCCGGTTCGCGCGCGAGGCGCGAGACGCGACCGCCGCTGATGACTGCGACGGTGCGTTGGCGGTCGTGAAATGGCGCGGAGACCACAAGCCGCTTTTCACGCGGGTATCGCCCTCGGGGTTGATCGAGGAACTGAGCGAGCGTCCCGCGCCGATCGTGACCGCCGGAATTTATTGGCTGCCGACTACGATCTTCGCGCTGGTTGAAAAGGCGCGCGCGCAACGGCTGGCCGCGATGCGCGCGTTTCTGGCGATGCTGCTCGCGAACCGGTTTCGATTGCGCGCGATCGAAGTCAGCGGCGCGATTGATATCGATGAAGCCGCCGATCTCGAAGCGGCGCGCCGCCAAGTGGAGAACCGACGATGAGTCATCGCGCACTTGGAATTTACCGCGAACCCGAGTTTTCACCCGGCAAGGTCGAAGCCGACGCCGCAATCCTTGACGCGGTACTGGCCGAGCTCTCGCGTCAGGGAGTCGCGACGGAGTCGATCGACGCGCATGCGTTCGCGGCGGCCCCCGCACCCGCACCCGGCAGTGCGGACCTGGTCCTCGCGATGTGCCAGAGCGAAAACGCGCTGCGCCGACTGGCCGAGGCCGAACGCGCGGGCGCTACGGTGATCAACTCCGCGCTCGCGATCCGCAACTGCTATCGCGATCTGCTGGCGCCCGGCCTCGCACGCGCCGGCGTGCCGACTCCCGCGGGAGCGCTGGTTGCGACCGCGGCGGGGCTCGACACGCGCGCCTTGGCGGGGATCGATCTCGGCGCCCCGGTCTTTATCAAGCGCGGCGATCTGCATGCGCTCGGTCCCGAAGACGTGCAGCGCGCCGTCGGCCGCGACGATATCGAGGCGCGGCTACGGACCTTCGCCCGGCGCGCGATCCGATTCGCCTATGTCCAGCAGGAATTTGCCGGTGCCGTGATCAAATTCTACGGCGTCAGCGGCGGTTCGTATTTTACCGCGCTGCCCGAAACCGGCGAGGTGCCGGAAGCCGCGGTGCGCGCGCTTGCTGACGCGGCGCACACCGCCGCCGCCGCGCTCGGTCTGGAAGCGTGGGGCGGCGACGCGGTCTTGAGTGGCGAGCGATTTGCGATTATCGACTTTAACGACTGGCCCAGCTATAGCCGGGTGCGTTCCGCCGCGGCGCGCGCAATCGCGCGGCGCGCACTTGCGATGCTCTCGCGTCCGCGCGCGCCGGCACGTATCGTGTGAACGCCGCGCAACCCGGACTTTAGCGACCACAATTGAGGAAGAATCCGAAACAGATCTCCTGATGGCATCCAACGGCAAACTACCCTCCATCCGCACCTCGGTTCCCGGACCCAAATCAACCGAGATTTTTGACGAAGAGCAGCGCCATGTCGCGCCCGGCCGCCAGCGCATCTCGCTGCTCGCCGCCGTGGCGTTCGATCATGGCGACGGCGCGACGCTCACCGACGCCGACGGCAACACCTATCTCGATTTCTTTGCCGGCGTAGCGGTCGCGAGCCTCGGCCATGCGCATCCGCGGATGGCCAAAGCGATCGCCAGGCAGGCCGCGCGCCTGACCGTCGGCACCTTTGCGACCAAAGAACGCGCCGAAGCGTTTCGTCTGCTCGGCGAAGCCGGGCCGGGCAACCTGAAGCTGTCGCATCTCTATAGCGGCGGCGCGGAGGCGGTCGAAGCCGCGCTCAGGCTTGCCCGCTCGGTAACCAAAAAGCACGAAGTCGTCGGCTTCTGGGGCGGCTTTCACGGCAAGACGATGGGCGTGCTGGGCCTGATTGGCGACGAATCGAAGCAGGGCTACGGACCGCTGCCCGGCGGGCGTTACCAGGTGCCGTATGCCGATTGCTACCGATGCCCGTTCAAGCTCGAGTATCCGTCGTGCGGACTCGCGTGCGTCGATTTCGCGCGCCAGCAAATCAAAAATTCTTCGGCGGGCGATGTCGCTGCGATCCTGGTCGAGCCGATGCAAGGCACCGCCGGCAACGTGATTCCTCCTGACGACTGGCTACCCGCGATCAAGTCGCTCGCCAAAGACCTGGGCGCGCTGCTCATCGCCGACGAAATGATCACCGGCTTTGGCCGCACCGGAAAAATGTGGGGTGTCGAGCATAGCGGCGTCGCGCCCGACGCCATCACCGTCGGCAAGGGGATGGGCTCGGGCTTTCCGGTTTCCGGCGTGCTGCTCAGCCGGGAAATCGGCGGCGCCGAGCCGTTCGGCAAGCCGAGCGCGTCGTCTTCGAGCTACGGCGGAAATCCGCTGGCGGCCGTCGCGGTTTCCGAGACGATCAAAACCATCCGCGACGAGAATTTGATCGAAAACTCACGCACGGTCGGCGCGGCGATGCTCTCGCGGCTGCGCCAGCTTCAAGAGAAGTACGAGTTTATCGGCGACGTGCGCGGCAAGGGACTGATGATCGGCGTCGAGCTGGTGCGCGACCTGAAAACCAAAGAGCTGCTCGGAAAAAAGGTCACCGAATTTATCTTCAAAGAGGCGCTCCGGCGCGGGCTCATCACGATGAGTTACTTTCCGCGGATCCGGATTAACCCTCCGCTCGTGATCAGCGAGGAGCAGGCCGAAGCGGGCGTCGCAATCCTGGACGAAGTCTTCGCCGAGGTCCGCGACCACGTCGATTGGCGTACCGCCTGAGGAGCCGCGATGGCGATGTCTTTGGGAAACGCCGCGCTGTTCCTCGATTTGGCGGGCACACTGGTCAAGATCGATGAAACCCGATCGATTCCGCGCGACGCGCGCGGCAATTTGATCATCGAGCTTCTCCCCGGCGTTGCCGACAAGCTCCGCCCGATTCACGACCATTTGATCTTCGTAGTCACCAATCAGGCCGGCGTCCGCCGCGGATGGTTCACGCAAGGGCAGGCCGAGGCCGCGCTTGAAAATCTCGACCATCAGTTGGGAGATATTCTGACCGCGTGGAAGATTTGCCCGCATATCGACGAAGATAATTGCACCTGCCGCAAGCCCAAAGGCGGGATGATCACCGAGCTGGCCGAACGCTACGGCGTCGATCTTGAAGCCTCGACGATGGTGGGGGACCAGGAAGTCGATGAGCTGGCGGGCCGCGCCGCCGGAGTAGGGCGTTTCGTGCCTGCAAAAGATTTTTTCGGCTGGGACTAGCCGTCTCAACTGGTCGCCGCCACGCGGTATTTCATGCCGCCCGAGTCCACATCCGTCATTTCGACCACCGGGAGAAATCCCGGGCGTACGTCCAGCAATGCGCGGGTGTCGCAATATACGATGGATCGTCCTAATATATGACTACAGTAGTCATGATCTTCGGTTTTTTTGGAGCATGACAGATGAAAAAGATTCAATTGAAAGACGCGAAGGCCACGCTTTCCGCGGTTATGGACGACGCGACGCGCGGCAAGCCTTGCGTCATTACTCGTCATGGCCGGGCCGAAGCCGTTCTCATGAGTTACGAGGAATGGGAACGATTATCCCAGGTCCCCTCGTTCGGGCGGCTGTTGATGGCGGCGCCACTTGAGAAGGGCGACCTGCCCAAGCGCAACCGCAAACCGCCGCGCGATCCCGGTTGGTGAATGAATGTATCTGGTCGACACCGACGTGATCTCGGCCGGCGCGCCATCGAAAGGGATGGTCTCAACCGAGCTGCTCGGATGGATGGATCGTAACTCCCAGCGCCTCTTCCTGTCGGCGATCAGCGTAGCCGAGATCGAAGGCGGAATAGCAAAGGCCCGACGCGAGGGCGCCCGCCGCAAAGCCGCCCGTTTGGAAGAATGGCTGGAAACACTGCTGCACCTCTACGGCAGCCGCGTACTGCCTTTCGACGTACCTGCGGCTCGTATCGCCGGCAAACTCTCTGATCGGGCGCGCAGCAAGGGCGCGAGCACCGGATTCGCCGACTTGGCAATCGCCGCCACGGCTGCAGCGCATGATCTGCTCGTACTGACTCGCAATCTGCGTCATTTTGCGCCCTTGGAGATCTCCGTTCACAACCCTTTCGAGTCACTGCCCTAACGAATTAGACTAAGCCCGGTCGCCGTGAGCCGCGGAGAATATCCAAAGGAGCGCGCCATGAAAATCGGACTACTCACTCCCTTCAGCGGACGAAATGGAAATCCGGGCGAGTTCGGTAGAATCGCGGAATCGCTCGGCTACGAATCGCTCTGGATTCCGGAGCATCCCGCGGTTCCCGCCAATCCGGTGACAAAATTTCCCGGCGGCAACGAGATTCCGCCGATTTACTTCTCGATGGCCGATCAGGTCGTCGCGCTCAGCATGGCCGCTGCAACCACCAAATCGCTCAAGCTCGCAACCGGAATCTGCCTTGTGCCCGAGCATCATCCGGTCGCGCTGGCGAATCAGATCGCGACGCTCGACGCGTTTTCGGGCGGCAGGGTTATCTTCGGAATCGGCGCGGGATGGCTGCGCGAGGAATGCGATCTCTTCGCGGTTGATTTTCCAAAACGGTGGACGCAGACGCGCGAATACGTGGCCGCGATGCGCGAGTTGTGGACCCGTGATGAAGCATCGTTCGACGGCAAGTACATCAAGTTTCCTCCGGTCAAGTGCTCACCCAAGCCGGCGCAGAAAAACGGTCCGCCGGTCGTTATCGGCAGCCTCGACAAAAACGCGCTCAAGCGGGTCGCCAAGTGGGGCGACGGATGGTGCCCGATTCGCGTAAAACCCGAGTTCATGGCCGAAAAGCTCGCCGAACTCAAAGGCGAATGCGCCGCCGCCGGCCGCGACTTCGCGCGGCTCGATATCACCGTCATGGGTTTTATCCAGGGTGAACGCGCAAAAGTGCAGGCCGAGCTGACGCGCTTCGCCGAAACCGGCGTCTCGCGTTTTGTGGTGGGCCTGTCGGATTTCACGCCCGAGACGATGCCGCGGATGCTCGAGCACTTCGCCGCCGCATACGTCTGAAAAAGGGCCGCATCGAGCCAGATCATGCAATCGCTCGGCTGCACGATGCAGCCGTGCGATTGCATCGGGGTCGTGGGATTGTTCGCCAAAAGTCTTGGTTCCTTGCTGGCAGCGCTTTTGCTGTGAGTTCGGTGCGGAACTCGCAAGGGAGTGCAGCGGCATGATTTCTTCGATTATCGTCGGACTTATCGCGGGATGGCTTGCAGGCAAGATGATGCGCGGCGATGGATATGGCTTCGTATGCGACATCTTGCTCGGACTGGTTGGCGGCGTGATCGGCGGATGGATGTTCGGCGCGTTTGGAATTCATGCGCATCACATGGTCAGCTCGATTATCGTGGCGACTCTCGGCGCATCCGCCCTGGTGTTCGCGGCGCGAGCGGCCACCGGCGAGTTGTTCGAGGACTGAGCGCCCCCGCGCCGCGTGCCTCTCCCAAGGCGCGCGCGGAACCGGTACAACCCTCGATGTGAAACTGCGCGGAGCAATTTCCGGTTTCGGCGAGGTCGCCGCACGCGCGCATCTGCCCGGATGGCTGACGCGTCGCGCGATCAATATCAGCGTCGTTCATGATCCCGTCGTGGCGCGCCGCCATGAGGCGATGCGCCTGATCAAGAACGTGCGCGTGTATGACGACTTGGCCCTGATGCTCGATGGCGAGGCGCTCGACTTCGTCGATATCGCGAGTCCTCCTAAAAGCCATGCGGCGGCCGCGCGCGCCGCACTCGAAGCCAACGCGCACGTGCTCGTCGAAAAGCCGATGTGCCTGACGCTTGAGGAGTTCGACGCGATTTCCGATCTCGCGCGGCGCAGGAATCGCGTTTTGATGTGCGTGCACAACTGGAAGTACGCGCCGGCCTATGCGCTCGCGCGGCGCATGATCGATGACGGCCGGCTGGGAGCCGTGCGCTTCATCTCGCTCGATCGGATTCGCGTCGAGCCCGCGGGCGCCCACGGCGCCGGAGGCGCGTGGCGCGCGGCAGCCAATTCGGGCGGCGGTATCCTGATCGATCACGGATGGCACGTCTTTTACCTGATGCAGTGGCTGTTCGGCGGCGACGCTCCCAGTGCGATATCGGCGGCGCTATCGACTGCGGCCGCCGGTGCAAGCGAAGACCTTGCGGATTTGCGCGTGACTTTTTCCTCGGGCCGCATCGCGCGGGCGCATCTGTCGTGGCGCGGGCCGGCGCGCAGAACCTCGGCTTTGATTTATGGCGAGTTGGGGATGCTCGAGCTCGAGGGTGATCGCGTAATGTTTACCGATCGCGCTGGGCGCGGCGAAAATCTCTCCGTGACCGATATTCCCGATGACTCGTATCACTCCGCATGGTTCGCTGAGATGGCCAAAGAATTCGAGCTTGCGCTCTCCGCCGGTC
>DATLTX010000096.1:0-6951 GCA_035533435.1 Binataceae bacterium (SeqCode) | reverse complement strand
GAGCGAGTTGGCGCCCGCGCTGATACATCCCAAGGTAAATAAATCGATTTCGGAGATAATCTCGGCGCTTAAATCTCCATTTCGCGTATCGCTCGCGCGCGCGGAATTGCTCCGCCCGCAGCCCTCCAAGCGCCCCGCCCTTACGCGATGATTTTCGCGGCTCGCGCGGTGTCACGGTCGAAATTACCTGGCACTTCGCGGTTTGAAGGCACACCGCTGCTCTGCGAGAATCGCGCTTCAGAATGGGAGTAAAGCGCTGGATCGATATCTTCAGGCGTGCGCAGCGGCGAGGCGAAACCTACCCGGCCGAGCTCGCATTCTTGCTCGACACTCCCCTGCGCGCGCTGGTCCAGTTTTCGCCTGCTACGTTGGCTGATCGCCTGAACCTGACCAGCAACTGGACCGTGCTCGAACTCGGTCCGGGACCCGGCTACTTCAGCGCCGAGGTCGCGCGCCGGCTCAGCTCCGGACGACTGGTGCTGTGCGATTTGCAACCCGCGATGCTGCTGCGGGCGCGGGCGAAACTGGCTCGCCGCGAAATCCACAACCCGGACTACATTTGCGCCGACGCCACGGCCCTGCCGCTCGGCAATCACGCGGTCGATGCCGCGTTCCTGGTAACCGTGCTGGGCGAAGTCAGTCGGCCGCTCGATTGCCTGCGCGAACTGGCGCGGGTGCTCAAGCCACAGGGTCGGCTCTCGATCTCAGAAGCGCGCAACGACCCCGATTTCATTACCATCGACGAACTCACGCTGATGGCGGCGCAGGCGGGCTTCAAATTTATCGAGCGCTTCGGCTCAGAGCGCAACTTCACCGCCAACTTCCGCGGCGCCCAAGGCCGCGAGCCCAATTAGAGAAGAGCGCGACGCGGATTAGTTCGCTGAGGCGGCTGCGCGGAGCGCGATCAGCTTGTCGAGTTCGATCTTCAGGCGCGGCAGCACGTCGTCGTAGCTGAAGAAGCCGACTTTCTTGTCTTTCTTTTTGAGATTCACCGTGGTCGGACCGCACCAGAGGCCCAAGTCGGCGTCGTCGGTCTCGCCCGGCCCGTTCACGCGGCATCCCATGACCGCGATCGTGATGCGATGCTTCGCCGCGTACTCACTCAGCACCTTGACCTGCTGGGCCAGCTCGACAAATTTCTCGTTCTCGACGCGCGAACATGACGGACACGAAATGATATTGAGGCCCTTGCCAAATTCCGGCACCGAGATGAAGCGGCCGGCGTGCACGTCTTCGATAATCTTGTGGCCGACGAGCACTTCCTCGTGCTTGCGCTCGTTGGGCAGCGTCAGCGACACGCGGATCGTCTCGCCGATTCCCTGCGCCAGCAGCTTTTCGAATGCGAGGCGGGTCTTGATGATCCCGTCGGGCGGAAGCCCGGCCTCGGTCACTCCCAGATGAATCGGTACGTCGGGACGGCGTTGGGCAAAGCGGCGATTGGCGTCAACAACCTTCTGCGGCTCCGAGTCCTTGAGCGAGACGACAAAGCGGGTGAAACCGAGCTCGTCCATCAGATCGCAATGATACGCGGCCGACTCGACGATCGCGCCCAACTGATCTCCCGGATATTTTTCGAGGAACGCTGGCGCGACCGAACCGCAATTAACGCCGATGCGAATCGCAACGTTGCTGTCGCGAGCGACCTCGACCAGCCACTTCACTTTCTGCTCGATCGTTTTCTTTTTCTCGATATGATGCAGGTGGCCGGGGTTGTAGCGGATCTTGTCCACGTAGGGCGCGACGCGATCGGCGATCCGGTAGTTCTCCTGCAAATCGACGGAGAGCGTAATTCCCGCCGTCTGCGCGCGGATTTCCTTGATCGCCGGAATCTCCTTTTCCGAGTCCATCGCGATTCGCACGATTCCGGCGCCCGCGCTTGCGAGCTGACGGGTCTGCGCGACCGTTTGATCGATATCAATCGTCCGCGTCGCGCACATCGATTGCACAACCACCGGATTTCCGCCGCCGACCTTGATCGCGCCGATTTGCACCGCGCGGGTTTTTCGCTCCGAAGCTGCCTGCTCGTTCATCTGGACAATGCTGCCTGATATTTCAACCCGACGCGACCGGCGGGTGCTAGTGCTTGTGCTCTTCGGCCACCGCCATCGCGATCGCGCCGTGGCTGAACGCCGCTCCCGCGCGCATCGCAGCCGCGACCCACACCGCCTCTGCAATCTCCTCGTCGGTGCATCCCTTGTCTTTCGCGCGCGCGACGTGCGCCTCGATACACCACGGGCACTGGGTGACATGCGCCGCGGTTATCGCCATCAGCTCCTTGGTCTTCGACGGGATCGCGCCGTCCTTGAACACGGTCTGGTCGAAATCGAGAAAGCCCTTGAACATGTCGGGCGCCATTTGCCGAAGCTTGCGCAGATGCTTGGAAGTCTCCTTGCCATAGAAGTCAGCCATCGTCGATGCTCCCGGGCCAGTTGTGCGGGCGACCCGAGCCCGAAGGGTTCGTTTAAACGATTCGGCGCCAATTTCCGCCACGCCGCAACTGATTCGAGTATAGCAGACGCCGTGTCAGGGGGGGGCATCGGCGGAGTTCGCGATGTGCAGAAATGCTTATGCACGGCGCCTTCTCCGGCAAGCTTTACTTATTCAGAGCCTTTCATCGCGCGCGTACGATAGCGATTGGGGTTGCATGACGATTACGATCAATCTAATTTCGTCTTGCCGTCCAGCAGGATTAGCGCGGGCGAGTGGCAGGATTAGAAATTTTGTGATCCAGTTTGGAACTATGCCGCGAAGCGCCAAGTAAGTTTCAAAGTTTCGCGCCCGAGGTAGTCGACAAGATGCTGCCGTCCGAAACTATCGCACCGCGCCCTGACGCGCGCCCCTTCCCCGACGTGATTCTGCGCAGTCAGTTCTTCGAACTCATGGGCACACGCTCGCTCTCGAGCGAACAGCGCCTGATGCTGGCGGTGCTCGCCGACGCGATAAATATCGTGCAGGATTTTCATCATTCGGAGACCGCGCGCAAGCGCGGACCTTTCGGCGAAGCGTGGAGCTGGATTTTCGCGCACGGACCGTCCTGCCCGCTCGCGTTCGAGAGCGTGTGCGACGCGCTCGGAATCGACGCCGAGGCGCTGCGCTGGCGTCTGCGCGCGCTGGTCTCCGCTACGGGTCCGAACGCGCGAATCGCCCCGCTGCGGCTGCGCCTCAAGGAAGCCAGCCGCGTGCAGCGCCTGACCGTGAATCGCGTAAGAAGACGCCGCAAAACGCGAATCCATCCACTGCGCCATAGCCGCTGAACACGCGCCAATCGCCACGCGCCGCTTTCAATCGCGAGCATATCCCTGCTAGCAATTCGGTCTGATTTTTCCCTCACGCGGCAACCCGCGTGAGGATGATTTGCGCGGAGGTGTATTGAGCGATGGACGATCGGCCGCTCGTGGGTATCAAAGTTGTCGAGCTTGCGATGTGGGTCGCCGGACCGTCGACCGCCGCGGTGCTGGCGGATTGGGGCGCCGACACGATCAAGCTCGAGGATCCGAACGGCGGCGATCCGATTCGCGGCGCATCGTCGCGCGCGATGAACGATCCGAATCTGCGCGTGCGTCCGCCGTACGAACTCGACAACCGCAACAAGCGTTCGGTCGCCGTCGATCTGCGCAAAGCCGCCGGGCGCGATTTCGCGCTCAAGATAATCGACCGCGCCGACGTCTTCGTCACCAGCCTGCGCCTGGACGCGCTCGAGCGGATGCAGCTCGGCTACGAAACTCTGGCGGCGCGAAATCCGCGCCTGATTTACGCCTCGCTCAACGGCTACGGCCATCGCGGTCCCGACCGCAACCGCCCCGCCTATGATTACGCCGCGTCGTGGGCGCGCTCGGGGCTGATGGCGACGATCCAGGAGCCAGGCGCGCCGCCGCCCGCGCAGCGCCCCGCGATGATCGATCACGCGGTGGGTCTCGGACTTGCCGGCGCAATCTCGGCCGCACTGCTCGCGCGCAGCCGAACCGGACAGGGCCGCGAGGTGCGAATGTCGCTGTTCGCGATGGGCCTATGGATGAATGCGACGGATCTGACTGTCGGTCTGATGACCGGCACGAGTCCGGCCAGCGAGAGCCGTTCGCAGCGGATCAATCCGCTGTGGAGTTCATACGCGTGCAAAGATGGGAAATGGATCTACTTCGTCATGATCCAGTCCGACCGCTTCTGGCCGCAGTTCTGCGCGGCGCTGGGCCGCGCCGAGTGGCAAAATGATCCGCGCTTCGCCGACGCGACGGCGCGCGCAACAAATTGCGCCGCAATGACCGCCGCGATCGACACCGCCGTCGCCGCGCGAACCCGCGCCGAGTGGTCGCCGGTTTTCGATCGTCACGAACTCATCTGGGCGCCAGTGCATACCGGCGCCGAAGTTCTGCAGGATCCGCAGGCGCACGCGATTGGCGCGTTCGTCGAAGTCGATCATCCGGCTTTCCCGGGTGCGCGAATCGTCAACAGCCCGGTCGAGTTCGGCGGCTCCTCCCCGCGGGCGCATCGCGCGGCGCCCGAGCTGGGAGCGCATACCGAGGAAATCGCGCTCGAGGTAGGGCTTTCGTGGGAGGAGATCGCGCGGCTCAAAGAGTCGGGCGCGATCGGATAAGCGCCGCACTGCCGCCCGGCGCGATGTCGTATTTTCTCCTTGTTTTTCAGCTACTTAGGCTATTTTCCGTTCCTGCATTGACTGTCTGCGCGCGTGCTTCGTATGATTCGGGCACTTCCCAGCTATCCGGAGGTTGGCCGTGCGCATGATGGTTCCGCCGATAGTTCATCGGCGCTCAATCGACCGCGAATTGGTCGAATTTTTCCGCAGCCATCGCAAGGCATCGTTCAACCGCGCAGTCGCGCGCCTGTGCCGTTACTTCGCGGTGCGGCGTCCGCGAATTTCATGGTTCGAATATATCGATTGGGGAAAGGCGGCCGGCAAAACTTACGAGGACGGCCGTATTCACCTGGTCCATCCGGAAAACTGGAAACGCGGGCGCGTCTATCGCACCGAGCGGATGTGGGTGCAGATGATTTATCACGAGATGGGGCATTACCTGTTCTGGACCGACGCCGAGCGCAAGGCCGACGCCTTCATGCGCCGGATGGTCACCGGGCTGCGCATCGCGCGCAAGACGCGGCGCGCGCCTGCACGAGTATCGCGCAAGCGGGGCGCGCGCCCGGCGCAGCGGACGCGAACGGCCGCAACCCGGCGAGCGCGGCGCGCGAAAGCGGCGTGACCCGCACCTGTCGCAGTGAAGTTTCTGGCGCTCGTCTTTCGTAATCTCCCGCGCAACCGGCGGCGCACCCTTCTGACCATTCTCTCGATTGGGGTTTCGATATTTATCTTCGCCGTGCTGATCAGCCTTCCGGCGGTCGTTAATCAGATCCTCCACGATTCGGCGAGCGACGTGCGGGTTCTGACTCACAACAAAGCCGGCATCTTTTATACGCTACCCGCCGCGTATCAGCCGATCATCAGCGCAATGCCCCACGTCCTGGCGGTCAGCGGTGTCCTGATCTGGTTTGGCAGCTACCACGCCTCGACCGATTCGATCGCCGGCATCGCCATCGACCCGGACGCGGTGCGCCAGATTTGGCCCGATTGGCAGATCTCGGCGCGAGAGGCCGCGCAATTGCGGGGTGAACGCTCCGCGGGAATTGTCGCTCCCGGGGTGATGCAACGCTTCGGATGGAAAATTGGCGACACGATCACGCTCGATGGCAGCCCCGCTCCTATCGAGCTCAGGATTATTGGCTCGTACGTTCCGAACGATCCAACCGGCGCGATCCTCATGCGGCGCGATATGCTCGAACTGGCTTCGTCGACCCCAGGCAAGACAATCTTTTTCTGGATCAAGGTTGATAGATCGGATTCGATTCCCGCCGTCATCAGCGAAATCGACCAGCGCTTTGCGAATTCGGCATTCCAGACTACGAGCCAGTCGGAATTCAGATTCGCGCAGGAAACTATCCGCCCCTACCGATTGCTGTTCGACGGCGCCAAGTTCCTGGCTGGCCTGGTGATAGTGGTTATCGGGATGGTCGCGGCGAATACCGCGGCGATGGCAGTACGCGAGCGGCGCCGGGAATTTGCGGTGATGCGCGCGCTCGGCTATACGCGCCGGATGATTACCCTGCTGGTGCTCGGCGAGGGTTTCATCATCGGATGCGCGGGCGGCGCGCTCGGGTGCGCGCTCGCGTTCGTGGCGCTGCGCCTCATGCCATACGCGGGGGAAACGTTGGGACCGATTGCGCAGATTCTCGAATTGTTTCCCGTCGTGATTATTGAAAGCTTCGCGATCGCAGCCGCGATCGGCGTTGCGAGCGCGGCAATCCCGGTTCTGTCCGCCAGCCACCGCCCAATCGCCGACGAGCTGCGTGCACTGTGATCGAAACGGCGCAGCGCAGGATTTTTCCAACCGGCACCGTGTGCAACCAGGTTTCCACGCGTGGACGGAACCTCCGCGGCAAGCACGGCGCGCAAAATTAGCGTAGAATAAACCCTGCCATGGCGCACAAGCCCAACGTCGAAAATCGCTGGTGGGTCGAAACCACCTTCAAGAAACCGAAGAAGGCCAAGTCGGAAGTCGAGATGCCGGAGCTGCCGGTCGCGATGGCCTTTTACCAGGTCGCGCGCGACTACGATCAGGATCGCGCCAAGGAAGATCTCACCGACAACAACCTGCGCATCGCGCGCCAGGCCAATCCTGCGCAGGGCGATTGGGTGTACGTGGCGATGACCGAAGACCATTACCCGCCGCATCTGGTCAAACGCGTCAAGGATGAGTTCCGCATCCCGCGCGAAGCGCGCGGAATCATTCTCGACCACGGCCGCCTGGTGCGCCTGTTGATCTGCGGTCCGGGCCTCGAGGACTGGATGCTCGACGTGACGCTCGGCGACGAGCCGTCGGTCGATGCGTACGTATGGAGCGTGATGTACAGGGAGCGGACATTTCGCCGCGCGGAAGACGCGCT
>DATLTX010000095.1:0-23159 GCA_035533435.1 Binataceae bacterium (SeqCode) | reverse complement strand
CTGGCGCTTGCGGTACACGGCCGCTCGGAACTCTACGCCGATTCGTTGGAACGGATGGCCAAAGCGGCCGGCCTGCTGCTGGACCGCGCCGTTGCTGCTGGAGAGATACGCTCCGACATCAGTCCCAAAGATCTCCTGCGCGCCCTTGTCGGCATGTGCTACATGCACGATCAGCCCGGCTGGCAGGCGAGTGTTCTCCGCTTGGTGGATATCTTCGTCGATGGTCTTCGTCTCCCAGCGAAGATCAGCAAAGCAAATCACGCTGGCGCGGCAAAGCGAGCACGAACGAAGCGCGATTGAGACGTGGATCTCGAGCCGTCGATCTAAACCGACACGACAAGGGCGAAAGACGAGCGCAGTCGCAAGTTCAAAACGGCGCGCGAATATCTATCGGTCAAACAACAGAACGATCAAGAACTTGCGCATCGGCCACGTTGTAGTACGACGAATAGCGATTGAGTATGCGGCAAATGGGTTTTGCCGGATACGGCTAGCTTCAAGTGATGAGATTAGAGCGAATTCAGAAAATTAGTCAGGTCGGTCATTTGCTGGGCGGTCAATTCGAAGCTGGGAAACCGCCTCATATAGAAGCTGAGAATCGCCGAGGCGTCTGCGGCTGAGCCATTGTGGAAGTACGGCGCTCGCGCTGCGAATCCTCGCAAGGCAGGCACCTTGACCTTTCCGATATCTTCGCATTGGCCGGTGATCATCGCGCGTCCGGGATCGAAAGTGACGAAAGTCTGCCCCTCCAGAGCGCCCGCATCGCAGTGGATCGAAAAGGCCGGTAACGGGAGCGCGTTCGACTTGATCAGCAATGGATCGGAAGTGCCGATGTCCATGGTACCCACAACCGACTGATTGCCGACGTTCGGAGTATCGTGGCAGGTTCCGCAGGTGCCGTTAATCGAGGTCTGTCCGAGCACATCGTTGAGGCCCGCTACGCCCGAGATCGTGAACCTCTGCGTATTGAAGATCTGCGCGCCTCGCGCAATCGATTCCCGGGCCGCTTTGGCTCGGCCTTTATTCGCCCACGCATCGAAGAGATCGAAGATGTTCGAGTCGAAGGCGGTGCCGTCCGGATTCCTGCCGAATGGATCGTTGATCCCGGTAAAGAACGATTGCGTCGAGAGCGCGACCGGTCCGCCAGTCGCGCCGGCCGTGGCCAGATTGGCGCCTTGGACCCGCGCCTGTGCGGTGAAAATTCCGGTCTCGAAATCAACTATCTGCTGCACTTCAGCGGAGTCAGGCGGCGCGGAGCTCTGCGCGTGGATCGTGGTCGCGTCGGCGGCCTGGCTGGCCAGGTTCGGCTCGCGGCCGTCCCACATCAAGTTACTCTCGAACTTGAGATTGGTTGCCGGAAGCGGCCGGCGGTAAACCGATACCATCCCGGTGGTGGGGCTGGTCAGGCCGAACTCCGGATCGGTGTTGCAATCGTATGGATCGTCTACCGATGTGATGCTGAACTCCAACGACGAGGCCGCAGGCATCGGCAGAGAGATCCGGATCAGTCCCTCGTCGAGTAGAAGCTGATAGGCCTGCTGCATCGCCGCGATAGTCGAGACGTCGTCGTTGGGGCAGGTAGCGCCGTCGACCAGCCTGAAGACGGGATCAGTGCCATTGGTTTTCTTGAAGCGTGTGACCATATCGGCGGCGCTGATACTCCATCCGTCATTTGGACTGTGGCAACTGAAGCAACTGCGTCCGTTGGTTCCGAGGCTCTGAAAGAAAGAGTTGCTCGCGGTAGCGGTTGCGCCGCCGGGCTGATAGCTCGAAAGCTTCCCGGACGGATCGCTGGTGGTGTCGATCCGTTTGATGATCTTTGGAATCGCGATGGCCTTGCCCGGGCTCGCTTTATCGTCGATGGAAGCGGAAAGCGCCTGCGCGTGCGCCGCAAGAACGCATAACACCACGAGCGTGGCTACGGTGAATCCCGGCAAGCTCCGCCGCGTTCTATGCATCAGGAAATCCAGCATGTTCGACTTGGTTGAGGCGTGCCACCGCTCGCGGTGGGGGTGACCGCGAGCGATGGCGTCGGGGGTTACTTCACGTCCACTTCGATGCGCATCCACGGATGGATACAGCACTGGAACAGATGGGTTCCTTTCGAGAGTCCGGTGATAGTGCGTTGGCTGCCTTGAAGAATTCGAGTCTTGGCCAGCGCGACGTTGGAGAAGCCGCTGGCGCATTCAGGCGCGACCGCCTCATTCGGGCCGTTCAGCCCCGGTATAAATCCTCCGCCGAACTGCGCCACCTCGGTAAACGTGTGCGGTTCGCCGCCCTCATCCATCACGGCAAGGGTAGTCCCTTTCTTGATCGTCAACTGGGTGGGCTCAAAGGCCCAGTTGGGGTCCGGAGTCCCAGCTTCGGCTTCGGCGAAGAGATTGGCGAAAGTGGTTTGCGCGCCGAGCGCGACATTGTCGCAAAAGCCGGGGCCCACGGCGGTTGCGGCATTGAAAGTGGCGGGATCGCATTCGTCCACGGCGACGACTTGAGCGGCCGGCGGCTGCGCGCTCGCGCGAGTCGCGCCACCGAACATTAGGCATCCAGCGAGCAAAGTCAGCGTCGCTATTTTATACATTACTGTTTCCTCCCATTGTTAATCTCCACAGGCTCCTCTTTTCCATTAGCTATTTTCGTTGAAGCTCTTACTGACTATTGGCGCCGGATCGATTAGCGGTGCTGATCATGTTTTTCTTCCGGAAACTCCACTATGAGCGTGTTGACGCCGCTGCTCAGGTCTCCCTTGGAGCTACCGAAGCCGCTGATTCCCTGAAAGTCCCCCGTCCCGGTTCCATCGAGAATCCGAAGCCTGCTGGTGTACGAACCGTCCGCCCTAATGAGCAGATCGTACTCATTGAGCGTGAACGAACCGCTGCCGTGTCCGCTGATCGAGCCGGTCCAGTTTTGAAAATCGCTGTTGAGGGCAAAGCTGCCGTTGGCGAACTCGGCGAAGGCGGTCTCGAGAAGTAAGCCTCCGACGAAATCGCCCGAGACGGTGTAGGTTTCGGCGATCGATGCGATGCATACAGGCTCCCCCGGGTCCGGGGCGAACGTGGTCGAGTTGCAGGTGCCCGGATCGCCGAGACCATACTCAGAGAAGGTCGCGGTTGACACGACGCGGACACTTCCGAACACTCCGGCGATCGCGACTCGTCCGCCAAGCGGCACGCACACGATCGCGGCGGCAAGTATCAACTTCAGGATCGAATTTTTCATAACCTTCCTCCTTCGGAATTTCTTGCGGAATTTCTCGATTGACTTGGCTCGTATTGCCGGCGTCTCGACCGGCTTCCCCTCGTGGCATCCATGCTGCTGACATTCAGGCAGGGCGGGATTTTTGCCAATGGTCCCGCGCTGAACCTCGTCTGAACTCTGGCTGAACTCGCCTAAACTGCGTGGCTGTACCCTCGTTGGCGGCGGAAGTAGAATCCGCGATCGGAGCCAATGTCCGAAGATCTCTTCCAATTTGAGGGCTTTTCGCTGGACCGCGGGGCTCGCGAGCTGCGCCGGGATGGCGCAGTCGTGCCGCTCCAGCGCATCCCGCTTGATTTGCTGTGCCTGTTGGTCGAGCGCCGAGGACGGTTGGTTACGCGCGAGGAGATTCTCGAGCGCGTCTGGGGCAAGGGCGTTTTCGTCGATAGCGAGGCCAGCATCAACACCGCGGTGCGAAAACTCAGGCGCGCTCTGAGCGACGATCCCGAGACGCCGAGATTTGTCGCCACCGTGCCGGCCCGGGGCTATCGCTTCGTCGCGGAGATTCGCGGCCGAAAAAGCGCCAAAGCCACGCAGCCTCGATCGCGTCCGCCGAGTGTGCTGGTGGGACGCGAGCGCGATTTGGCATCGTTACTCGGCGGGCTCGACGATGCGGCATCGAGTCGCGGACGCCTGTTTCTGATCTCCGGCGAGCCCGGTGTCGGCAAGACCAGATTGGCGGATGAAGTCGCGGCCGAGGCCGAGGCAAAGGGGATGGCGCTGCTGATCGGGCATTGCTCGGAGCACGACGAGGCCGTCGCCTATCTGCCGTTCGTGGAAATCCTCGAGAACTTCGTCGCCCGGACGCCGGATCCGGAGCTTCTCCGCGCGGGGCTCGGAGACGAGGGGCGGGAACTGGCGCGCTTGCTGCCCAAGCTCAAGAGTATCCTGCCCGACCTGCCGCCACCACTCGATCTGCCGCCCGCCCAGGCGCGGCGTCATTTGTTCAATTGCTTTCTCGATTTCGCCGCGCGAATCGCTTCGCAGCAGCCGACGCTGATGATCCTCGACGACCTTCACTGGGCCGACGATTCGACCTTGTCGCTGCTCGATCACCTGACGCAGCGCCTTTCCGATCTGCCCTTGATGGTCATCGGCACCCACCGCATCGCGGAGCTTAATATCACTCGGTCGCTGGCAAAGACGCTGGAGGATCTTGCCCGCCGCCGGCTCGCAACTCCGGTGAGCCTCAAAGCCCTGCCACGCGCTGAGGTGGCCGCGATGCTTGCGAGCCTGAGCGGGAAATCGCCGCCGGCCGGCGTGGTGAGCGCGATTCGTGCCGAGACCGGCGGCAATCCATTTTTCGTCGAGGAGCTGTTCCGCCATCTCGAAGAGGAAGATCGCCTCTACGACTCGTCGGGGCAGTTTCTCGCCGAGCTCAAGATTGGCGAGCTGGAGGCGCCGCCGAGCGTTCGGCTAGTCGTGGCGCGCCGGCTGGAGCGACTTGGCGGCCCGACTCAAAAGATGCTCGCGGCCGCCGCGACAATCGGGCTTTTCTTCAGCTTCGAGCTGCTTGCGGCCTCGAGCGCGGCGGGCGCGGACTCGCTTCTGGATTGTATCGAGGAAGCGGAACGTGCAGGGCTGATCCTCTCAGTCGCGGACCGTCCCAAAGCCCGGTTCAAGTTCTCTCACGAGCTCATTCGGCAAGCGGTGATCGGCGGTTTGTCGGCGGCGCGGCGCCAGAAGCTTCATCTCGAGCTCGCCCGCCTAATCGAGCGAACCTATTCGGACGAAAAGATGCATGCGGAGAGGCCTGACGATCACCTGGCGGAACTTGCCTACCATTACGCGCGTGGCGGCGATCCGGCCAAGGCGGCGAAGTACTATTTGAATGCGGTCAGGAGGTTCGCGCACCTCGGCTCGAATGCCGAGGCGATCGCGCAATCGGAAGCCGGACTTGAACTACTGCGAGACCTGCCCGACGACGACCGCCGCGCGGAGACCGAGTTAGACTTGAGGAACGCAGCCTTCGGGCCGCTGGGCGACAGCAAGGGATACGCGTCGCCTGAAGCCGAGCGGTCGTACATCCGCGCACTCGAGCTTTGTCATCGCCCCGGTATCAAATGGCAAAAAGCCTGGTGGGCGCTCTATGCGATTTTTTTCGTTCAACAACTCCGGCCCGACGTGCGCAAAGCGGAGGCGATCACCGCGGAGCTGGTCGCGCGAGCCGAGGAACACGGACACCTCGGCTATCACGCGGAGGCGGAGAACTGGTTGGCGTACACCAGGATGGTTTCTGGCGACTTCGAGCTCGCCGCCCTTGACTTCGATCGGACGTGGGAACGCCTGGAGTCGATGGTCGGTTCCGCGCCTCTGACGCATCAGCACGCGCTGCAAACGCCCGAACTCCTGATGACCTGGGAATCCGGCACCCAGCAAAACAACCGTGTTCTGTCAGGATGGAACGCGTGGTTCATGGGTTATCCCGATCGCGCGCTGGAACGTATGACGACCGCGACCGCCATCGCGCAACTCGGGCCGAAGACAATCCTGGTGGACATCCACGGATTCGCCACCTACATCGGGGAGCTGCGCCACCAGCCCGAGCAAATGAGAGCGAACGCGCAGGCAAGACTGGCGCTATCAAACGAATCGGGCTACTTCACCGGCCGCGCGCTCAGCGAAATTTACCTCGGATGGGCGGATGCGATCGCGGGCGACCTCGACGGCGGTATCGCGCGAATGAAGCGCCACATGATCGAGTTGAAGGCCGTCGGCTCGGAATATATCAGCGACCGTTATTTCTCGTTTATTTCCATCGCGCTCGGCCGGCAGAGGCGGTTCGATGAGGGCCTTCGCACGATCGACGAGTCATTTCAATTCATCGAGAGAACCGGCCAACGGTACTACGAAGCGGAGTTGCATCGGATCCGCGGCGAACTGCTGCTGGCGCAGGATCCGGCGAATGCCAAGCGTGCGGAGGAGTCCATCCGGACGGCGATTGAGATTTCGCGCAGGCAGCACGCGAAATCCTGGGAGCTTCGCGCGACTACCAGCCTTGCGCGCCTGCTGGCGAAGCAGCGCAAGCGCGACAAGGCGCGCAAGCTGCTTGCCGAGATTTACGCCTGGTTCACGGAGGGGTTTGACACCGCCGATCTCAAGGACGCCAAAGCGCTGCTCGATGAGCTGAGTTGACTGATCCGAGCCGCGGCGCTGACCCCCTGGAGACGTCAGCAGTCTTGCGAAGTCCACAGACCGGGGAAGGAGCCCCGGGGAAACGCCCGAATTCCTGCGGAAAATTGGTGGAGGCGGGGGGAATTGAACCCCCGTCCGAAGACACTCCAGCGACGGTCACTACACGCTTAGTCCGCGATTTAATCTCGTCGTCGGGACGCCCGCGGACGGGCTTCCCTGCGACCAGCCGCTTGAAGTTTCGGGCAACCGTCCAACCGGCGTACGGCGGCGTCCTAGCCCACTAAATGACGCCCCGACCCGCTGCCATGGGCGAGCAGCGGCGGGACGCTAGCGGCCCTTAGGCCGCCAGAGCGTAACCGTTATTGTCTGCGGGTAAATTTCGCAGTCCGCTTGTTTTACGGGCCAGCGGTGCCCGGCGTGCGACCATGGCCCTTGTGACTCCGTCGAATCCAGTTCGCCCCCATCGAAATCGATTGGCGAATGACCCGTGAGCAAGGCCCGTCGGTACGGTTACCTCTTTAATGTAAGGCCTCCGCCGTGCGCTCGCAACCGTCCAGTTTGTCGCGGCGCATACCGCCCCTTATATCGGAGCGCGGGCGCCGCTAGACTCTCACGCGCGATGGTGCGTGAGAACGGCAAACCCAACACCGGCGGAATCGAGCTCGTGGTCGAGAACCGCAAGGCTCGCCACGATTTCTTTATCGAGGACGCGGTCGAGGCCGGAATGGTCCTGACCGGGACCGAGGTCAAATCGCTGCGCGCCCACAAGGTGAATCTTCGCGACAGTTATATCCGGGTGAAAAACGGCGAGGCGTTTCTAAGCGGCGTCCATATCGGCATGTACGCGCCCGCCGGCCAGTTCAGCCACGCCGAGACGCGCTCGCGCAAACTGCTGCTGCATCGCCGCGAGATCAATCGGCTCTGGGGCCGAGTACGCGAGAAGGGCTACTCGATCGTTCCGCTCAAGATCTACTTCAAGGACGGCCGCGCCAAGGTCGAGATCGCTCTGGCCAAGGGCAAGCACGCCTACGACAAGCGCGAATCGATCGCGCGCAAGACCTCGCAGCGCGAAATCCAGCGCGCGCTCAAAAGCCGGAATCGATAAGCGCGATTCCCTGGCGCGCGGCAAGCGCGCGAAATTGACCGCATAACGATTTCATCGCGCCGACGCTGCGCGCAAGCGCGTCCGGCGTGCGGCCCGGATTTGCCAACACTCGCACGATCGTCGCATCGGCTGCGCGCGGACGAATCGGCATCGAGCGCAGTCCTTCAAGCGCTCCCTTTTCGTTGATCAGCCATCGCCGATTCATCGCGTACGCGACAATTGTCATGAAGCTGGCCGCACGAAACAGGCATCCACTTACGTACATCACGTCGCCGCGCAGCGCGGCTTTGTCCGCGATCGCGAGCTCGAAGGCGGCGTCGAACAGATGCTTTCGCGCAATCGCGCGGCGCAACTTTTCCGGATAGCGCGCGACGAGCCTCTTGAGCCGCAAGATCTGGCTGCCGCGATCGAAGAGGATTCGGCAGCAGTTAACCTCGCCCGCATAGATTTGGTTATGAAATCCGTAGGGATGCCCGAGCTGATAGATGGTCTTCGGATCGCCCGCGCGGCATTCGTCGATCCCAACGCCCACGGCGACGAGATCGCGGTAGAGAAAGTCCACGTGGTGGCCGCCGATCCGAAGCCATCCGCCTCCGTTGACGCCCTGACCCCACGCGCCGAACGGTGTGACGAGGCCCGCCGCGCCGCGATCATCGAGTTCACGCGCCGCGCGTTCGAGCTCCGCGATCCGGAACGCACGCCGTGAATCATAATACAGCCCGAAATCGATATCGGAGTGCGCGTCCGCGGTTCCCCGCGCTCGCGATCCGCCCAGCACCACCGCATCGATTCCGGTGACGCCGGCGAGGCGTGAAGCAACGCGTTCGAGGATCTCCGTTACTGAAGAATCCGTCTCCACGCGCGCAAGCTAACGCGCGGGCGGGGCCGAGACAACGCTGCGTGCTACCCATGGCCCCGAGGCGGATTCAAGCGACAACCGCTGTCAGCATGAGAATTTCCCGCGCTTGTTGCTTCCTGCGTTGAGTGTTTTCATTGCGATCATCAAATGGCGAGATCGTGCACAGCATGTGGCGCTTCGCATTCCGCGCGAGCGTCGTTTTGCGAAGACTGCGGAAACAGCCTGGTTCCGGCGTCGCGCGCGGAATCCACGATCGCTTTCGCGCTGTCGCAGCCCGTCGGCGAGTTCTGCGAGCTTCGCTGCGGCGCGTTCTTCAGCCATCGATGGAAAGCCTACGGCGTTCTTCGCGGCGGCCTTTACTACTTCAACACCGAGGACCAGATTTGCCCGCGATGCGGCCGCCAGGCGGGATCGGCGGCGGCACAGACCGATCTCATGATCCACGAACAGCGAAGATCCAATTTCTGGCTGACGATGCTGTATCTCTTCCGGCAATGAGCGCGGCCTGATGTTAGCGGCCGCCGCCGAAGCGGGTTGAGGCGAGCGGCACGAGCGCGCGCGACTCAAGCGGCCGCCTACGTTTGCGGAATTTGCGCGGCAGCCTGGGCCGCGCCGGCCATCGCGCGCAGGCGTTCGATTCGCTTGTTCAGCGGAGGATGCGTCGAGAGCAGGTTGTCGAAAAAGCCTTCGTCGTCATCCTTGAGACCCTCGCGCGGATTGACGATAAAAAGGTGCGCGGTGCCGGCGGTGCCTTCTTTGAGGGGAGACTCGACCTGTGCGATTTTCTCGAGTGCGCGGAGCAGGGCACGCGGATTGCGCGTGAACTCGACCGACGACGCGTCGGCCAGATACTCGCGCTGCCGCGACACCGCCATCGCGACCAGTTGCGCGATGATCGGCGCGACGGCGGCGAGCACGATCACCGCGACGGCGAGCAGCGCTCCGCCGCCATTGTCGCCGCGGTCGGAACTGCCGCCCCTGCCACCGCGTCCGCCGCGCCCCCCGGTGAAGAACATCATGCGGAACACGAAGTCGCTCAGCATCGCGATTCCGCCGACCATCACCGCGACCATCATCATCGTGCGAATATCGTAGTCGGCGATATGCGACATCTCGTGTCCAATCACGCCTTGCAACTCCTCGCGATCCATCTGATCGATCAGTCCCTGCGTGACGCACAGTGCGGAATGATGCGGATCGCGGCCGGTGGCGAAGGCGTTCGGGGACGGATCGTCGATCACGTAACCGGCGGGCACTGGCAATCGCGAGGCAATCGCCATCTCGCTGATTACGTCGAGCACCGTCTTATGCTCGATCGAGTCGGGCGAAAGTGGATGCGCGTGCACCGACATCAGCACCAGCGATGCGCCCGCGTAAAACGATGTGAGCGCCTGGACTGTGCCAAACGCCAGCGCGGCGACGGTCAGCACCGGAAACCCGACGAGACGGCCATTGACGATCGCGACGCTGCCGGCCCAGCAATCCAGCAGAAAGCCGAACGCGACCAGGATCGTCATCATCACCGCCACCAGCACGACCGTCTGGCGGCGATTGGTGGTTTCGAGCGCGCGAAAGTCAGTTGCCGCCGGCGACATCGTGCCGATCCGTAATTCCGCGCGTCTGCGCGCTCAAGCGTGCGGCGCGCCCGAAGCGCCGGGTTCGCTCGGGGTACTCATCGATAGATTGACTTTCGGGACCGCCTGATCCTCGGGCCCGCCCTTGAAGTACTCGGCGGCATGAAAACCGAAATTGTTGGCGATCAGGTTGGAGGGAAAAGTCTCGACCCGCGTGTTGAGCGCCAGCACGACGTCGTTGTAGGCCTGGCGTGCGAACGAGATCTGATTTTCGGTGGTAGTCAGCTCTTCCTGGAGCTTGAGTACATTCTCGTCAGCCTTGAGCTGCGGATAATTCTCCATCACCGCGAGCAGCTTGCCGAGCCCGGTCGTCAGCTGCGTCTCCGCCGCCATCCGCGACCCCTGATCCGGCGCGCTAACCGCTTTGGCGCGCGCCTCGACCACCTGGGTCAGGGTCTCGCGCTCGAACTGCATGTAGCCTTTGACGGCTTCGACGAGGTTCGGGATCAAGTCGTGGCGGCGCTTGAGCTGCACGTCTATTTGCCGCCACGCGTTAGCCACTTGATTGCGCAGGCTGACCAGTGAGTTGTACGCCGACGCGATCCATCCGGCGATCGCCAGCACGAGTACCAGAATTACCACCGAGGTCATTGCGTCTGCTCCCTTGCGGGCGACAGCCTCGGGCGTGCTGGCTTCGCCGGCTCGCGCGCTTGGCGGCACGGCCAAGCGATTTTCACTTGCCCCGGCCGATGAGACAGCGCGGTACGCGATGGCGGCGCGGGTGCCGCGCCGCCATCGGTCCTGAGTTCTTGCCTGAGTTCTCGCCTTAGTTCTCGAACTCGATTTTCACCTTGACCGGCTTGCTCTCCGGGCGTTTGGGCACCGTGACCGAAAGAACGCCGTCCTTGTACGCGGCGCGAATACCTTCGTGGCCGGCATCATCGGGAAGCTCGAATGCCCGATGCAGCTTACCGTACGCGCGCTCCGAGACGCGAACCGTTGTGTCTTTGGACCATTCGGGGCGAGCCCGCTCCGCCTCGACGATGAGCGCGCCGTCTTCTATCCGGACATCGGCGGAATCGGCCTTGAGACCGGGCATCTCGAAGTGGAAATGATAGCCTTCGGTGTCTTCCACCACGTCGGCACGGGGCGCGAATCCGCGCTCGGTGCCCCGGTCGAGTTCATTGAGGAGCTGGTTCCATCCGTCGAACAGCAAACCGTTGGGCGCGTATCCGTTGGTCATCCTGACTTCCATGTGAATCCTCCTGCCGGCAATTCTCACCGGGCGATATGTTATTTTCGGGCGCGACGCTGTGCGGGAAGTAACTCGTGAACAACCAACCTCAGGTTGCCGCTTTGCCGCGCCTCCCACGAATAAAAACGTAAGTACGAAGTTGCTGTCGTCAAGATGGGGACGGGCGTGGAATCGCCCGAGGAGCGAAAAATGCGCCTATTTGTGGGTCGGCCCGCCCGCGCTGACGGATTCGATTTCGGCGGTGAACCGGCGCGCCATCGAATGGTCGCCCAGCTCTTCGGCCAGCGCGCGGCCTTCCTTCAGTGCCGCGACGGCGCGCGCTATGTTGCCCTTGCCGAGAAAGGCTCCCGCCTTGCGAAACGCGCGGGCGTAGCGCTGCCCCTTTTCGGCTGCATCCATGGCAAAAGTATCAGACGGCGAAACGCTTGACGCAATCCTTGGCGGCGCGATCACGCTGGCGCAGCCGCGCCGCGGCTATCGCTTTTCCATCGAGGCGATCCTGCTCGCGCGCTTCGCAACCGCGAAGCCGCGCGACCGCTTACTCGACCTGGGTGCGGGATGCGGTGTCGTCGCGATCACGCTTGCGACGATTGGCGGCGTCAAGCAGGCGGTTGCCCTGGAGATTCAGCCCGCGATGGCGGCGCTCGCGCGGCGCAACGCGGCGCTCAACAAGCTGCCGAACGTGAGCGTGATCTGCGCCGATCTGCGCAGCCGGCGAATCGCCGGGCTTGCGCCCGCGAGTTTCGATCTGGTCGTCGCCAATCCTCCCTTTCATGCGATCCGCACCGGACGCGACAGTCCCGACGCCTCGCGCCGCGTTGCGCGCGGCGAGAGCGCCGCATCGCTGGCCGATTTCGCCAGAGCCGCGCGCCGCAGCGTGCGCAACGGCGGTCGCGTCGCATTCGTGTTCGCGGCGTCGCGCGCGGCGGAACTTATCGCCACCATGCGCTCGAATCGGCTCGAGCCCAAGCGCATCCGTTTCGTGCATCCGCGCGCCGAGCTTGCGGCGTCGGCGCTGATGATCGAGGCGCGCGCGGACGGCGGGGCGGAAGTGATCATCGAAGCGCCGCTCATACTTCACGACCGCGCGGGCAGCTATACTGACGAGGCTCGCGCGATGCTCGAATTACCCTGAACGCGTTCGGGCGCAAGGAGTTCCTCGATGCCGGCACAGCAGACGATCGCCGCAATTCTGTTTCCCGGTTTTGAACTGCTCGACGTGTTCGGGCCGCTCGAAGCGTTCGGGATGCTCGCCGAGACGGGTCAATGTGAAATTCTAACGGTCGCCGAAAGCGCGGGTGCCGTCGCGAGCCGGCAGGGTCCGCGCGCGCTTGCCGATTTTGGATTTGACGATTGTCCTCCGCTCGATGTGTTTCTGGTTCCAGGCGGGATGGGCACGCGCAAGGAGATTAGCAACGGGCGGATGCTCGGATGGCTTCGCGAGCGCGCGCAGACCGCCGCACTTGTGACATCGGTATGCACCGGTGCGGCGCTCCTGGCGCGCGCGGGTCTGCTCGACGGACGCAGCGCAACCACCAACAAGTTTTCGTTCAAGTGGGTCGTCGAGCAGGGGCCGCGCGTGAACTGGGTGAAACAGGCGCGTTGGGTCGAAGACGGAAAATTCCTGACCTCTTCGGGCGTGTCGGCGGGGATCGACATGACGCTCGCGATCATCACGAAGCTGTGGGACCTCGAAACCGCGCAACGAATTGCGACGCGGATGGAATACAAATGGCATCGCGACGCCGGCTGGGACCCCTTTGCAAAGATTCACGGCCTGGTGTGAACGGGCGCCGCTCCGCGATCTCCGGCCGGACTTGTGCCAGGGCGCGGCGCTATTTTTCCGATAGGAACTCAACCGCCATTTGTGCGACGACTTCCGGCTCTTCCATCGGCAGAAAATGTCCGACGCCGGGCATCTTGACGACGCGGCCGTGCGTGAGCTTTGCCGCGATCTTGTCCGCGAGCGAGATTCCGAGCGAGTCTCCGCGCTCGCCAAACAGAACCAGCATCGGCGCCTGCGCGCGCAGGATGCGCCCGAGTCCGTCAAAGTCGCGCGATGAGCGATAGAGCTGCGCTTCGATCTCCGGCGTGCACTTGAGCTCGCGCTTGCCATCGGTCCCCGCGTGGGTGCCGAACTCGCAGTAGTCGCGCAGGATATCGCGCCGCCAGGTGCTATAGGGCGGCTTGTTCGCGAAATTCGCGAACATCGCATCGACGCTCTCGAACTCGCGGCGGCGTTTGAGCGTCCGCTCGACGAACGGATTGCGCCATCCGAGTTCCGGCGCGTTCGGCGACTCGAATACGACCGGCTCCGCCAGAACCGCGCGCGCAATCAGATCGGGCCGCTCGCAGGCGAGCGCTCCGATCGCGGTCGCGCCCGAGGAATGGCCGAACGCGCGCACCGATTTCCATCCCATCGCGGAGATGAATCCGCCGAGATCATTCATCGTCTGCGCCCAGTTGTGGTCTTGCAGATTCGGCGCCGCGTCGCTGTCGCCGTGGCCACGCTGATCGAGCGTGCAGGTATGCCCGACGGTGCTGAGCGCCTCGGCGAACGGGCGATACATCCGGCCGAAAAAGCCGGTCGCGTGCAGGATTACAATCGGTTCACCGGCGCCACCCCAATCGAGGTAATGAAGCCGGACGCCATTGACGGTGATGAAGCCGTCGCGCGGGATACTCATATTGCGCGCGATCATATGCGAGAAGATGTGAAGATGAAAACGCCGCCGGCGCGGACTAGGCTTTCTGCGTGAGTTCGGAGCGCGCGGTCGTCTGAGCGGCGGACGGCGCGGTGGCCGCGCGCAGCAGGTCGGCGAGCGTCATGGTTGCGAGCACGCCCATCTGCGCGCTCGCGATCTGACGCATCACGCTGGCGACCCTCGAGTCGGCGTTAGCCGCGTTGTTGTCGGCGATAACGGCGCGGAGTGCGTCAGCGAGTTTGATCGATCCGGGCGCTCGCACCAGATAAAGTCCGGCGCCCGCTTTCGCGCCTTTCTCGGCTCCGGCTTCCACGATGAATCCGCCGGACTTCAGTCCCTCGACGATTGGTTCGAGGATCGCGGGCGAGAGTCCGAGCTGATGCGCAAGATCCGTAGCATGCAGCGCCGGCCCCTCCCGCGTCTGCTGATCGGCCAGCCGCACCAGCACGTGTAAAGCGGCGGCGCACGGAAAGTCGGGCGACTCGGGATGCATCGGCGCGTAATCGACTCCGCGCTGGGCCGCCGCGGTAACCTCGGCGCCGAACAGGATTATCGCCCACGCCATGTACGTCCATACGAGGAAGATCGGCACGGTGGCGAGCGCGCCGTAGATCGCCTTGTAGTTGGCCGCGCCAACCTGGAAGCGCACGTACCCCCACTGCGCAAGTTGAAACAGGATTGCGGCGACGAACGACCCCAATAGCGCCGGCCCCGGCTTGACCTTGGTGTACGGAAAAAATGTGTACAGAAAAAAGAACGCGCCCCACACGAACAGATACGGCGCCAGCGTTGTGAGTATCGGCAGCGCCGACACGCGCACCGACACCACCGCCGTCACGGCCAGCGCCGCCGCGATCATCAGCGGCACGGTGAACAGCACGCTCAGGTAATCGGAAAACTTGCGCAGGTAGCTGCGGCTCCTCGACACGCGAAAGATCGCATTGAAGGCCTGCTCGATATTGCCCAGCGTCGAAACGACCGTGAAAACCAAAAACGCCGCGCCCGCTGTTCCCAGCGCCGCCGCGTTGACGTTCTGCACGTAGCTCATCAACTGATCGGCGGTGCCACTCGATCCGAGCGCCAGATACTTGTTGATTAGCGGGCGCATCTGGTCGGCGGCGCCCAAACCTTTGAGCGCCGAAAAACCGAGCGCGAGGATCGGGACGATCGACAACGCAACCGTGTAGGTCAGCGCGGCGGCGCGCAGCAGATCGTTGTTTTCGATGAAGTCCTCGACCGCCGCGTTGATCAGCCGCCATCCGTGCAGCGCCAATGCGCGCTGCGCCGCGCGCGACTGTACCTGGGCGGCGGCGGTCTCGAACCAGCGCTTGGTGCCGCCGGCGTTCACGCGAGCCTGGCCGGCCATGGGCGAGGGTTTCGCACGCGCCGATTGTCGCGACCAACACGGCGTCCAGTCAAGCGGAAGTCATCGCGCACGCTTCGCGCCGGAGAGCCCGCTGCTTCTCCGGCGCGGCCTGCCGCGTTGCGCGCGCCGGGCGATTGCGATTAGCTCGTCGGTCATGGCTCGGCTCACGGTACGCGGCAAATACCTCTTCGACGGCGAGTGCAAGTTCTTTGCGCGGGGAGTCTCCTACGGTCCGTTCGCGCCCAACTTGCGTGGCGAGCGCTATCCCGAGCCCGATCGCACGCGCGCGGATTTCGCCCTGATGCGCGCGCTCGGCGCAAATCTTGTGCGCTGCTACGTACCTCCGCCCGAGTGGATAATCGAAGAAGCGGCGCGCGCCGGGTTGCGCCTGATGGTCGGAATCCCATGGCCGTTTCACATGGCGTTTCTCGACTCGCCCCAAATGATGCGCGAGATCCGCGAGTCGATTCGCAGGGGCGTCGCCGATCTGCGCAAATTCGGCGGCACGATCGCCGCCTACAGCCTCGGCAACGAAGTCCGCTCGGATATCGTCAGATGGCACGGTCCCGCCGCGGTGAGCCGCTTCCTTGGCGAACTCTACGATATCGGCAAGCAGACCGATCCCGAGGGGCTGTTTACCTACTCGAACTATCCGTCGGCGGAATACCTCGACCTGAGTTTTCTCGATATAGTTTCGTTCAATGTCTATCTCCACAAAGAGACTGACTATCGCCGCTATCTCACTCACTTGCTCGCCAACACCGGCGACCGCCCGCTAATCCTGAGCGAAACCGGGATGGACACGATCCGCGAGGGCGAAGCGCATCAGGCCGCGATGCTCTCGTGGCAGGCGCGCGCGGCGTTCGAGCTCGGGCTGTCGGGGTTCATCGTGTTTGCCTTCACCGACGAATGGCACACCGGCGGCGCGGAAATCACCGATTGGGCATTCGGCCTGGTCACGCGCGAGCGCGCGCCGAAACAAGCGTTCGCGGCCGTCGGTGAGGTTTTCAGGAGTGAACTGCCGCCCGCGCTGCCCGAGCCGCCGCGAGTCTCAGTTGTGATCGCCGCGTTCAATGCCGCCGCGACGCTCGGCGAATCGCTCGTTTCGATCCGCGGCCAGAACTACCCGGATTATGAGACGATCGTCGTCGATGACGGCTCGGCTGACGCAACCGCCGCAATCGCCGAGCAAGCCGGCGCGCGCGTCGTCCGCGTCGATCATCGCGGACTCGGCGGCGCGCGCAACGCGGGAATCGACGCTGCGACCGGCGAGATTATTGCCTTCCTCGATGCCGACGCGCGCGCCGATCGCGACTGGCTATATCATCTCGCCGAATGTATCACGCGGCGCGGCGCCGCCGCGGCGGGCGGCCCCAATTTTGCCCCTGCGCCGGACCGAGCGGCGGCGGCCGCGATGGCGGCGGCGCCCGGACTGCCGTGCGAAGTTCGCGCCGGCGACGACCGCCTGGCGCAACTATGCGGCTGCAACATGGCGGTGACCAGAGCCGCGCTACGCTCGATCGGCGGGTTCGATCCGGACTTCACCGCCGCGGGCGACGACGTCGATCTCTCGTGGCGGCTCGCCGAGCACGGCGAGACGCTGGCGATGGCTCCTGGCGCTACCGTGATTCATGAGCGCCGCGCGACGCTTGGCGCGTACCTGGCGCAGCAGCGCGGCTACGGCGCCGGCGAGGGGATGCTTTATCGCCGGGATCCGCTGCGTATCGGCGCGAGCGACGCGATCTACTCGCGCGGGGCGGGGTTCGGCGCGATCTTCGGATCGCTCCTGGCCGACGCTCGAGTCTATTACGGCGCGTTTGGACGCGGCCTTTTCCAAACTGTCTATCCGAGCGGCGGCCGAGCGGCCGATTTGGCGCTGTCAATCCAGTGGGTCGGCGCAGCGACCATTTTGATCGTCCTCGGAATCTTCAGCCGGGCGCTCGGCGTTCTCGGTGCTGCGGGCATAGCGCTCTCGATGATCGTCGCGGCAGTCGGAGCGGCGCGTGCGCCGTTGCCGCCGCGCTTTCGCGGACCGCAGGTCCGCGTTCGGCTGTGGCTGCTGAATCTGCTCGGCCCGCTGCGGAGAAGCATCGCGCGCGAGCGCGTGAAATGGAGCCTGGACGCCGGCGCCGCGCCGCCGGTAGCGGCTGCCATGAAGGACACGATTATCTTTGCGCCCACGCGTGGCGAAACGGTCGCGCCGGTCGAGCCGGCGGCGGTGATGGTCGCGATGCGCCGCGCGCTGATTCGCCGCGGCGTTGCGGTCGCGGCAACCGACGGCTTCCAGGCGTATGATTTGCAAGCAATCGTTCCGCCGATGATTCGCGCGCCGCTGAACGCACTTGCGCGAGAGCACGGGCGCGTCGCGCTCAGATGGCGGATGCGCGCCGAGCCGAGCCGCGCGCTCGTGGTCGCCGGATGCGTATTTTTCGTGCTGCTTGCAGCGGGCCTTTCGCTCGACGAGTCCCTGGTCGCCGTGATTCTCGCCGCGCTGGCGGCGTCCGGGTTCGCGTTGACGCGCGCGCGCCGCGTGGCCGCGGCGATCGCCGCATCGGCCGCCGAAGCCGCCGCCGCGCTCGGCGTGACGCTCGGGGACTCGCCGGACATTGCGGCGCAAGACTACCGCCAGCGCGCGCCCGGAGACGCCGGCTGATGAGTTCGCTTGCGCTCTATGGGCAGGTGCTGCGGCGGATGCGCCCGTACCTCGGGCGGCTGCTAATCGCGGTCGCAGGCGTGATGCTCGCGTCGTCGGCCGAGGTGCTGAAACCGTGGCCGCTCAAGATCGTCATCGACAACGTGCTCGGCGGCGCGCCGGTTGCGAACCTGTGGATTCCCGCGATGACGCGCGGCGCGCTTTTGGCCACTGTGTGCGCGGGGCTGGTGGCGATCTACGCGATTCTCGGAATCGTCAATGTGATCAACAACTACCTGACGATCTCGATCGGCCAGATGATGGTCAACGATCTTCGCGCGCGGCTGTTCGACCATTTGCAGCGCCTCTCGCTCGCTTTTCATCGCCGCCGCGAGATCGGAGATCTGATGGTGCGGATCACGTACGACACGTTCTCGGTCCAGACCATCGCGATGAACGGTTTCTTTCCGGTGCTCGCGTCGCTCGTGCTGCTCGGCGGGATGTTCACGGTGATGGTCAGGATGGACGCGGCGCTGACGATGGTGGCGCTCGCGATCGTGCCGCTGCTATTCATTCTGATCATGTCCATCAGCGGGCGGATCGATCGACTGGCGAGCGCGTCCCGGGTGAAAGAGAGCACGATGTACACCGTTGCGCATCGCGCGCTCTCGGCGATTCACGTGGTGCAGGCGTTCACACGCGAAGAGACTTCGTACCGGGAATTCGTCGGCGCAAGCAGCGCGAGCCTGGGCGAAAACCTTCGCCTTTACACCTTCCAGACGCTCTACTCCGGCGGCGTCAACGTGATGATCGCGGCGGGCACCGCGTGCGTGATCTATCTCGGCGCGCGCCATGTACTGGACGCCCGGCTCTCAGTCGGCGACCTGATCGTGTTCACGACTTACCTCGCCTCGCTCTACGCGCCGGTGAACCAGATTTTTCAGACTTACGGCCAGGTCGAAGGCGCGAAGGCGGGACTGCGCCGATGCCTCGAGTTGCTGGCGACCGATCCCGAGATCAAAGACGCGCCCGATGCGCGCGCACTCGGGCGGGTGCGCGGCGAGATCGAGTTCGACAATGTCGCGTTCGGTTACGAAGCAGGCCATCCGGTTCTGTCGGGAATCAGCTTCCGCGTGCGGCCCGGACAGAAGATCGCGATTGTCGGTCCGAGCGGAGCGGGGAAGACCACGATGGCTTCCTTGCTCGCGCGGTTTTACGATCCGCAATCCGGCGCGATTCGAATCGACGGAAACGACGTGCGCACGGCTACGCTTGCGTCGCTCAGGCAAAATATCGCGATGGTGATGCAGCCGCCGCTGGTGCTCGGCGGCACGCTGCGCCTGAATATCGCGTTCGGAAATCCAGATGTCGCCGAGGCCGCGTTATTGCGCGCCGCCGCGATGGCGCGGCTCGACCCGGTGATCGCAAAGCTGCCCCACGGGCTTGACGAAACCGTCGGCGCCGGTGGGCACACGTTCTCCGAAGGCGAGGCGCAGCGCGTCACGATCGCGCGCGCGCTGGTAAAGGACGCGCCAATTCTGATCATGGACGAGCCGACCAGCGCGCTCGATACTGAGACCGAAGCTTTGGTGCTGGCCGCGGTGGAAGAAGCGATGCGCGGGCGGACCACGCTGGTGATCGCGCATCGCCTTTCGACGATCCAGAACGCCGACCAAATCCTGGTGCTGCGCGACGGAGTGATCGAGGAGTCCGGAACCTTCGCCGAGTTGCGCGCGCGCGGCGGTTTTTTCAATCATCTATACGATATGCAAGCCTGGAGCGGCGCTCCCGCGGGTGGCTCGCGCGCGTGAACCCGGGTGCATGAGAGGAATTCAGATGCTGACAATCGGACTGACTGGGGGAATCGGATCGGGCAAGAGCACGGTCGCAAAAATGCTGGCGGAGCTAGGCGCGCCGAGCCTTGACGCCGACAAGGTCGGGCACTCGATCTACGCGCCCGGCGGCCCCGCGTATCAAGACGTGGTTGCGGCCTTCGGCGACAAGATTCTCGCGCCCGACGGCACCGTCGATCGCAAGAAACTCGGACCGATAGTTTTCGGCGATCCCGCCCAACTCAAAAAACTCAACTCGATCGTGCATCCGAAGATGCTCGCCGAGATGCGCGCGATGGTTGCCGCGATGCGCTCGCGCGGCGAGACCAAACCGATCGTCGTCGAGGCGGCGATTCTGATCGAGGCCAACTGGATTCCCATGTGCGACGAAATCTGGCTCGTCACCGCGACGCGCGAACGCGTGCTCGAACGCGTCGAGCGCGACCGCGGGATGGCGCGCGAGCAGACCGAGGCGCGCATCCGCGCGCAGCTCTCCGACGCCGAACGGATGCGTTACGCGAGCCTGGTGATTAAAAACGACGGCAGCATCGAGGAGCTTCGCGCCGAAGTCGAACGCGTCTGGCGCGACGCGCTCGCGCGCAACGGTTAGCGGACCATCGCGGCCACGGTTGCGAGGACGGTTAGCTCCGCCACCGCGCTTGCGCCGCCGAGCGTGTAGCCGGCCACGCCGCCGAGCCGACGGCTGAATACCAGCCGCATCAGCAGGATTGAGATCGCGAACGCGACGACTACGATCAGCCCAATATTCTGGTAAAGGATCGTCGTCAGGCCGAGCGCGATCACGCTTGCGACCCCGAACTCGCGGAAGGTGACGGCGATTTCGTACGGCAGGCCGAGACCCCATCGCTCGAGCGGCCGAAGGCCGTATGCGACCGGCACGATCGCGAATCGCCCAAGAATCTGCGACATCACGATGGCGCTCGCGCGTCCGGCAGGCGAGGTGATTCGCGCGAGCACGACGGCTTCCAGAGCGAACGCGGCGATCGCGACGATCGCGCCGAGCGGACCGATTCGCGAAAGCCCCGTCGGCCCGACCCGCGCACCCTGGCGCAGCGCCTCGGCCGTATCGGCGATTCCGCGCGACGGCAACCCCAGCATAGCGGCGAACGCAATTGCGAGCACGGTAACGGAGCGCGTGGCGGGCAACAGCAGCATCGCGAGGGCGCGATCGATCGCCGCCAGGGCGATGCCGATCGCGAGTCCGACGAGCGGCGCCAGTTCGAGCGCGCGCATCCGTTCGTCGGGCGTACCGCGCGCGTCATCTTTCAGGATCGGCCACAGCGTCAGCGTCGCCGCGCACAGCGCCACTTCCCGAGCTATCGCGCGCGGCGACAGCTCGGCAGCCTGATGCTCGTCGTCCATTCAGGTTCGCGCGGCGCGTCCAGGCGTGACGATGGCGGCGAGCGCCCTAGCGCTTTTCGAACTGCTTCGAGCCGAACAGATTATTCCACGATTCCTGATCGTGCGGTTGCTGGCGCTCTTGCGCCTGCTGGCGCATCCGCTCGACTACGTCGGCCATCACGCCAAAGCCGCGCTGGGTGGCGGGACGATTTCGGATCGCTTCGTACCATCGCTTGAGGTTGGGATAATCATCGAGGTTCTGGCCCTGCATTTTGTGCGGCACCAGCCACGGATAGGTCGCCATGTCCGCGATCGAGTAGTCGCCGGCCAGGTACTCGCCCTCGGCGAGGCGCCGGTCGATCACGTTGTAGATGCGCGCGGCTTCGTTGGTGTAGCGATCGATAGCGTACTGGAGCTTTTCGGGCGCGTAGCGGCGGAAGTGATGCGCTTGGCCGAGCATCGGCCCGACCGTGCCCATCTGGAACATCAGCCACTGCAACACGTTGAAGCGGGCGCGGGTCTCGGCCGGCAGAAACTTGCCATGCTTTTCGGCCAGGTAGATCAGGATTGCGCCGGATTCGAAAATCGCGATCGGCTTTGCGCCGGGGCCTTCGGAATCAACTATTGCCGGCATCTTGTTGTTGGGACTGATCTTCAGAAACTCGGGCTGGAACTGATCGCCCTTGCCGATATTTACCGGGACGATCTTGTAGGTCAGCCCAAGCTCCTCGAGCAGCATGGTTATCTTGTAGCCGTTGGGAGTGGGCCAGAAATATACGTCGATCATAGGAATTGTCCTCCGGAATCAGAAAGCGCCTCCGGTTTCGTAACGCAACTTTGCGCGCGCCGCCCCGCGAACGCAACCGCCGCTCTAGCTCGGTTCGGCGGAGGCGTCGCCCTTGCGCACGCCCATCAGGTAGGCCTCGATAAACGGATCGATCGCGCCGTCGAGGACCGCGTCGGTGTTGCCGATCTCGACGCCGGTGCGATGGTCTTTGACGATGCGGTAGGGCTGCAAAACGTAGGAGCGGATCTGGCTGCCCCACGCGATCTCTTTTTTGTCCTTGCTGAACTTCTCGAGTTCCTCGCGCTTCTTGCGCTCTTCGAGCTCGAACAGCCGCGCGCGCAGAATCTTCATCGCCATCGCGCGGTTCTTGTGCTGCGAGCGTTCGTTCTGGCAGGTCACGACGATCCCGCTGGGGATATGCGTCATCCGCACCGCCGAGTCGGTCTTGTTGACGTGCTGGCCGCCGGCGCCCGAGGCGCGATAGGTATCGATGCGCAGATCGGCGGGATTGATTATCACCTCAATCTTGTCGTCGATCGCGGGGAACACGAACACCGAGGCGAACGAGGTATGCCTCCGCGCGTTCGCGTCGAACGGCGAAATCCGCACCAGCCGATGGATTCCCGCCTCGGCGCGCAAGTAGCCGTACGCGAAGTCGCCTTCGACCTCGAAGGTCGCGCTCTTGATTCCCGCACCGTCGCCGGGTTGCAGGTCGGCGATCTCGGTCTTGAAGCCGCGCCGCTCAGCCCAGCGCAAATACATCCGCAGGAGCATCTCGGCCCAGTCCTGCGCCTCCATTCCGCCGGCGCCCGGATGAATCGAGACGATCGCGCCCAGGCGATCGAACTCGCCTGAGAGCATCACCTCGAACTCTCGCTGCCCGAGCTCTTCGCGCGCGGAGTCGAGCGCGGTGGCCGCCTCGCGCGCGGCTTCGCTGTCTTCCTTGTCGTCCTTGCCGCTTTCGGCGGGAGCTTCTTCGGCCGCCATCTCGAGGAACAAGCGCGCTTCTTCGAGGCGCTTTTTCAGGCGCTCGAAGCCGGCCAGGCGTTCGCGAATCTGGTCCTGCTCGCGCAGCGCGGCTTGCGCGGTGTCGGGCCGATCCCAGAAATCGGGTTTGCTGGATTGTTCGAGAAGCTGGTTCTTGCGTGCGGTCAGTCCGGGGACGTCAAAGACGCCTCCCGAGCTTTTCGGCGCGTAGCTCGAAATCGGCGAGCTCTTGTCGCATGTCGCTGATCATGATGATTCCCTCGCCCGGGAGTAACTCCTCCCGCGAACCCCACATTATGCCACAGATC
>DATLTX010000094.1:0-31035 GCA_035533435.1 Binataceae bacterium (SeqCode) | reverse complement strand
TGGCGCTACGTTCACGGCGGCGCCTACAAAGTGCCGATGGTGGTACGGTGTCCGTCGGGCGCGGCTGGGGTTGGACCCGAGCACGGCCAATGTCCCGAGGCCTTCTTCATGCACGCGCCCGGACTCAGAATTGTATCGCCGGCAACGCCTGCCGACGCGAAGGGATTGCTCAAGAGCGCGATTCGCGACGACAATCCGGTGCTCTACTTCGAACACAAGTTACTGTACGCGACCAAAGGCGAAGTGCCCGAAGATCCCGATTACCTCGTTCCGCTCGGCAGGGCCGCGGTTCGGCGCGAAGGTGACGCGCTGACGTTGGTCGCGATCTCCGCGATGGTGCCGAAGGCGCTGAAAGTCGCGGAACGCCTGGCGAAAGAAGGGCACAATATCGAAGTGATTGATCCCCGCTCGCTCAATCCGTTCGATCGGCCCGCGATTATCGAATCGGTCAAGAAGACCGGCAAGATCGTGGTCGCCGAGGAAAGCTACAAGACCCTCGGCGTCGGCGCGGAAATCGGCGCGATGCTTATGGAAGAGGCGCTCGAGTATCTCGATCGTCCGCTCAAGCGGGTTGCGATGCCCGACGTGCCGATCCCGACAGCGGCGGTACTCGAGCAGTTCGTGATTCCGAATGAAGAAAAAATCTACGCCGCCTGCCGCGAGTTGCTGGCCTGAAAGCGCACGCGCGATCCGTCCATTCAAATATGCCGTTGATGATTCAAATGCCCAAGCTTGGTCACACGATGACCGAGGGAACCGTCCTCAAGTGGCACAAGCATGCCGGCGACCAAATCCGCGAGGGCGAGACGGTGCTGACCGTCGAGACCGACAAAGCGGAAATAGAAATTGAATCTCCCGCGGCGGGAGTACTCGCGCGCGTGCTCGCGGACGAAGGTGTCGCGGTCGCGGTCGGTCTGCCGCTCGGCGAGATCGTGCGAGCCGGTGAAAGCGCGAGCGAGGCCGCGTCAGCGACAGCATTCAACAAGGAGACATCCAGCGCGGCGCAAAACTCGGCCGCACCTGCCGCCGCGTCCACTTCGACACTGAACGCGTCCGCAGGCAGGCGCGTTGCTGCGTCGCCGCGCGCGAAGCGGCTTGCGGCGGAGCGTGGTCTGGATTTGTCGAGCGTCGCCGGCAGCGGACCCGATGGGCTCATCACCGAAGATGACGTGCGAAAGATTAGCGCCGCGGGGGTGCCAGCCGCACCCGCGATAGCGCCGGGGGCCGCGGCTCGTCCACTGGTCGCCTCGCGACGCGAGAAGCTCACCCGGATTCAAGCAGTAGGCGCCAGAAACCTGAGTGCGAGCTGGAGTGCGATTCCGCATTTCGTGCAGATGGTGCGTGTGGACATGAGCCGCGCGCTTGCAGCGCGCAGCGCCATCAAGGGATCCGGCGGCCGCGTCACGATCACCGACGTGATCCTTGCGGCGACCGTAATTGCGCTGAAAGAGAATCCACGCGTGAACGCGAGTTACAGCGATGGTGAGCGGCTGATCTACGATGAGATAAATCTTGGAATCGCGGTCGATACGCCGGATGGATTGCTGGTGCCGGTCATCCACGACGCCGGTGTGCTCGATGTCGCCGGAATCAGCGCGCGCGCCGCGGAACTCGCGGAGCGCGCGCGCGGCAAGCAGTTGCGCCCGGCCGATATGGAGAACGCAACCTTCACGGTGTCGAACCTCGGCGCGTCCGGAATCGAAAATGGCACTCCGGTGATTTTCGCGCCGCAGGCTGCGCTGATGTTCGTCGGCGCGATTCACGACCAAGTGCTGGCAATTGACGGCCGTGCCGAAGTGCGGCCGGCGATGCAGCTTGCGATCGCTTACGACCATCGCGCGCTCGACGGCGCGTCGGCCGCGCACTTCACGACCCGGGTGAGGGCGCTGCTCGAGGCGCCGGATTTTCTTGGGCTCAACGCAACTGCGAATCCAGCCGCCGTCACCCGTCATCGCGAAGTGACGATTGACGCTATCGGCGATTCGCTGAAGACTCGGGTGACCTACGGCCCGCTTAGCTGGACGCTCTCGGCCGATGACGCGAGCGGTCCCGATCCGGTCTCGTCGTTTCTCGGTGCGCTCGGATCGTGCCTGCTGATGTCGCTCAGGGTAGCCGCGCAAGCACGCAATCTAACTGTCGGCAAGGCGTCGGTTACCGCGCGCGCCAATGAAAAAGGGCATCTCAAAGAAATTCAAGTAGAACTTCAAGTTGAAACGAGCGCCGGCGACGACCAACTGCATCGGCTGGTCGAAGTTGCGGAGCGCGGATGTCATATTCGGGCGATGATTCGCGACGAGATCGCGGTCGCGCTCAAGGTCAGGAGAATTTAACGCGGCGGGAGAATCGATCTGGATTGGTCAGATCAATCTCTGCCGATATCCAATTTCTTTTCTCCGTACACCGAGAACGCGGGCTGTGGCTCCTCAAAACTTAATCCACGCGTACGGAAATGCGGGAGTTGCTACTGAAAATTACATCTGAACCGGAATTCGAGCGGCTGCGAGAATTGCTATCGAATTGATGGTTTAGGTGAGACGCGCCGCGGTCGGATGCTCGGTGATGGCGGCGCGCATGATATTCCGGCGATCGTGCGATCGATCGCTCGAGCGTAAGCATGCTGGCGTTATTGCGTTGGCGAATGCAGAAACGCCATTCTCTTCGGCGCTTTCGGAGTCTTTAGTAGACACACCGGATGCTTTCAGCCCGACTTGGGCGCAATATCGCGTCGATGCCAAGCTCGTGGCTGGGCGGCGTGCCTGAACTGGCCGGGTAACAGATCCGCCGCGTAAGCCGGCCCGAGTCAACGGTGAGCAGTGCCGCGAAGGCGCGGGACAGGATCCCCATTTTGGCGAAGAAGATAACGTTTGATCTTGCCCGAGGCGGTGCGCGGCAAAGCCTCCAAAAAATCGATCGTTTTTGGCAGCTTGAAGCGCGCCAGGCGATTCTCGCACCATTCGCGCAGCAACGCCGCCTCGGTTTCGAAGCCATCGCGCACGACCACCGCGGCGGCGACGCGCTGGCCCCATTGCGAATCGACCACGCCATACACCGCCGCTTCGGCCACGGCGGGATGCGCGAGCAGGACGTTCTCGACTTCGGCCGGGTACACGTTCTCGCCGCCGGTCACGATCAAATCGCTGCGCCGATCGTCGATATACAGGAACCCGTCGCAGTCGAAATGCCCGATATCACCGGTATGCAGCCAGCCGTCGCGCAGCGCGGCGATGCCCGCGCCATGCTGCCGGAAGTAGCCGGCCATCACGGTGGGACCATTCACCTGGATTTCGCCGCGGCCGCTCGCGTCAGGCGAGCCTAGCTTAAGTTTGATTCCGGACAGCGGTCGTCCACACGAGCGCGGCCGAACCCGCGAATCGCCGACCATGGCAGTCGCTACTTGAGACGCCGCCTCGGTGAGGCCGTATGTCTGGGCAACTGGCGCGCCAAGTTCGATTGCGCGCCGCACCAGCGCTTCCGGTATCGGTCCACCGCCGAGTAGTACGCAGCGCAAAGTGCCCGGATACCGTTCGCCCCCGTTTTCGTCGAGCATGCGCAGGAGCATCGTCGATACTACCGACACGAGCGTAATTTTCTCCGCCCGAAGCGCGGCGTTGGCGCGGGCAGGATTGAAGTCCGGATGCAGATGAAACGGCACGCCATCGATTACGCTGCGCAAAACGATCGAGAGCCCTCCTACATGATAGAGCGGCAGCATCAGGAGCCAACGATCATTTGGCTCGATCCCAAGATGGGCGCGCGAGGCGCTCGCACTTGCCCAATGGTTGGCGTGCGTCAGCATCACTCCCTTTGGCGTGCCTGTCGTCCCCGAACTGTAGAGAATGGTGTGAATCGCGCTGAGATCGAGCGAGGACAGCCCGGGCGGCGATATAGCCGCGGCGGCGTCCAGGTCGCGATACGCCTCGACGAAGCGCAGCGTGGAAAGCTGGCTGCGAAGTTGGCTGACGCTTTCGGCGCGCTGTAGATCGTAAAGCAGCAGGCGCGGGTCCGCGTCGATCAGCAGCGCCTCGATTTCCGCGGCGGAAAGCCGGGTGTTGAGAGGGACCAGCGTCGCGCCGCATCGTTGCGCGGCATGGATTACTTCCACCATCCGCAATGATGAATCCATCAGCAACGCGATCCGATCGCCTGCGCGAACACCGAGTGCCGAGATCCTTCCGGCTATCGTTTCGACCTTTTGGGCAAGATCGCGGAACGAAATTGTGCGCTTTTCCCATACGATCGCGGGACCGTCAGGGTCTGTCCCGGCTCGCTGGGAGAGCCACGGCCAATCGGGTCTGTCGAGTGGTTCAGGCATTATCCTCAATCTCGCGGTTTGAATAGCAAATAACGCCGAGGCCGGCCGTCGGCCGCACCCATGAACTTCTGGCTGCGCCAAGTGGGGGCGGCACCGACTGAGCCAGGATGCTGAGGCCGCCCAGACCGATGCCGCGTGATGGAGTGGCAATAGCGGCGGCGAGATGAACAGCGGCGCTCATCCCGACTTGCGACTCGATCGAATCCGTAACCACGACTTGCATCCCAGCCTCGAGCGCAATTTTCCCCAGCCGCGTCGCGCGCGTAACACCGCGCAGCCGCGCGGCTTTCAGCACGACCACGTCGGCGGCACGGCACTCGGCGAATTTCGCGAGGTCATCGGGCGAGCCGATTGTTTCGTCGAGCGCGATTGGCGTCCGGCTATACCTGCGAAGTTCCGCGATCGCATCTGGCGTCGCACGTTGGAGCGGCTCTTCGAGGAACTCGAGCTCGAAGTCATCAAACCGGAGCATCGCGTCGCGCGCCTGCGCCGGGGACCACGCTCGATTGGCATCGAGGCGGATCGCGGCTTGTGGCCCGGCGATACCGCGTACCTCTCGCACACGGCGAACATCGTCTTCGAGAGCGACTGCTCCGACCTTAAGCTTCAAACAACGGTAGCCGGCATTTATCGCGCGCGCGGCCTCGCTCGCGATCGCTGCGGGCGTGTCGCCGGCGAGCAGCGCGCAAACCGGGATGGCTCTGAGTTGATCGGCGCCAAGCAGGGAAGCGACTGCCACGTGGCGCGCGCGCGCCTCCAGTTCGAGGAGCGCCGCATCGAGCGCGCAGGCGGCCGCGGGGGTCAGACCGGCATCGCGATCGAGCATCGAGACGCGCAGGTCGTTGGTATCCGGCTGATCGCTTACAGCTCGAATAATCCGATGCAGAGAAGCACGCGTGTCGTCGAGCTGTTCATCGTCGATCCAGTATGCCGGACTGGCTTCTCCGGCTCCGCATTGCGCCGAACTCGCGTACAACTTAAGGATGAATCCATCGCGCTCGTGCAACGCGCCGCGCGAAGTTGTGAGCGAGCGGCTAAGCGCAAGCCGAAATCGATCGACGCTCGCTGAGAGCAGCCTCACGCGATCAACCCTATCGAAAGCAGCGCGCCGAATATCAGGTGCAGGCGCGCGGTGCCCGCGAGGCTCAGATTGAGTGCCGCACCGTCGCGCCGCCGCAGTGCGACGATCTCTCGCGCGGCGAACGGCAGTGCGCCGAGCGCAAGCAAAACTCGCGGGCCCGCTATACTGGCGAGCTCGGGGATGGACAAGAAAGCGGCGCTGATCAGCAACAAATATTCGAGCCTGGTCGCGCCGGCGCCGATCCTCACCGCGAGCGTGCGCTTGCCGCTGCGCGCGTCGGTCGCGATATCGCGCAGGTTGTTGACCACGAGGATCGCCGTCACCAGACACGCCACCGGAATTGAGGCGAGAAACCCGAGCCCTTCGAGCCGACCTGTTTGCACCAAGAGCGTGCCGTTCACCGCGACGAGACCGAAAAAGACGAACACAAAGAGTTCGCCGAGACCGCGATACGCGAGCGGCCAGGGTCCCGCCGTGTAGGCGATTGCGCATAGCAGCGAGAGGATGCCGATCAGCAGGATTGTCCAACCACCCACCGCCACGAGATACAAGCCCGACAACGCCGCCGCGCCAAGCACACCGTACGCCGCGTTTCGCACGGTCGCAGCATCCGCCAGGCCGGCCTGCGTGACGCGCATCGGACCCAACCGGTCATCGCGATCCGCCCCGGCGACAAAGTCGTAATAGTCGTTGGCCAGGTTCGTGCCGACCTGGATCAACAAGGCTGCAAGAAGAGTGATCACAGCGGCCGGCCAATTGATCGGCCCAACGCGGGAGGCGAGCGAAAGACCAACCATAACCGGCACGATAGCGGCGGGAAGAGTGCGCGGGCGTGCCGCCGCGACCCATACGGACAAACTGCGCGGGCGCATCTGCACCAGACCTCGAGTTTACGGCAGAGCGGGAAATTTAGAGAAATCGGGTTTGCGCTTCTCATTGAAAGCGTCGCGCCCTTCCTGCGCCTCTTCGGTCATATAGAAGAGCAGCGTGGTGTTACCGGCCAATTCCTGGATGCCGATCATGCCGTCCATCTCGGCGTTGAACGCCGACTTGAGGCACCGCAGTGCCATCGGACTATGCGAAAGGATTTCGCGGCACCACTGGATCGTCGTCTCTTCGAGCTCGGCGAGCGGCACCACGATGTTGACGAGTCCCATCTCGAGCGCTTCACGCGCGGTGTAGCGGCGGCACAGATACCATATTTCGCGCGCTTTCTTCTGACCCACCAAACGCGCGAGGTGTGCGGCGCCGAGGCCGCCATCGAAGCTACCCACGCGCGGTCCGGTCTGACCGAATATGGCATTGTCAGCCGCGACCGTGAGATCGCACACCACGTGCAGTACATGGCCGCCGCCGATAGAGTAGCCCGCAACCATCGCGATGACGGGCTTGGGAATCGATCGAATCAGCTTCTGCAGATCGAGTACGTTCAACCGCGGCACGCCGTCGCCGCCGACGTAGCCCTGTTCGCCGCGAACACGCTGATCGCCGCCACTGCAAAAGGCCCGGCCGCCTTCGCCGGTGAGAATGATGACGCCGATCTCGCGGTCCTCGCGCGCGCGCGCGAAGGCGTCGATCAGCTCGTTGACGGTCTCCGGGCGAAAAGCGTTATGCACCTGCGGGCGGTTGATCGCGATTCTTCCGATTCCTTCCGCCTTCTGAAAGTTGATGTCCTGGTATTCGTGAGCTGTGACCCAGTTGATTGCCATGTTAGTTCTCCCGGTTGGCGATGCCCGAAGTGGCATCGATGAATTCGGTTACGATCCGGTTGTACTCGGCAGGACGCTCAAGATGCGGAGTATGTCCGCAGCCGGCGACGATCGTGAGCCGGGAGCAGGGGATTCCCGCCGCTAGCTCCCTCCCGGTTCCCATAAACTTGTCGTCAAACGCACCCACAACGATTAGCGTCGGAATCGTGATTTCTCCCAGCCGCCCACCGAGCCAGGGTTGACTGCCAGCGCCCATAGCGCGCAGGCTCGCCGCGAGGCCAGCCGGTTTGCATGAGAGCCGCACGCGCCTTAGATGCTCACGCACGTCCGCCGGCAGCGCGCGCTGCGATTCGAAGAGCGGGATCCGTTCCCAGCGATCGACGAAGTCCTTGATTCCCGCAGTGTCGATGAATGCCGCCAACTCCTCGTCGGCCGCTCGCCGCTGCAGGCGTTGGTTGGAATCGGCAATTCCTGGCGATGCGCTCTCGAGCATCAATCGCTCGACTCGCACGCCGCACTGAAGGGCGGCGAACAGCGCCAGCCGCCCGCCCATCGAGTAACCAGCCAGGGAAAAACGGCTGATACCGAGTGTATCGAGCGCCTCGATTACAACGCGCACCGTGCTCTCAATCGAGTAATGGGAGAGATCCCCAGCTATATCGGTCCCGCCATGTCCCGGAAGGTCAACGCTCAGGACGCGATGCCGCGGGCTCAGATGCTCGCGCAAGCCGAGCCAACTGTCTTTGCTTCCGCTGAAGCCATGCAGCAGTACCAGCGGCGGATCGCCCGGCGCGGGCTGTCCTTCGTCGGCAAGCTCGACAGTTCCGGCGCTGACTCGGACTCGGCGGATCATCGGACGTCCTCGAGTCGCGATTTGGTTCGCAGAGTGCTCAGCGCCGCGTCGACGATCTCGCGATGGCGAGCGAGATTGCGCGCACGGTCTCCGGCTATTTCGATCACGTGCAGGCCCGGCTTGTCGATTGCCGCGCGCATCGCTGTACCGAATTCGTCCCAGGAACCCGGACGATGATGCGAACCACCGCACATGGTCACCGCGCCTTCGAGCAGTAGTTTGTGCGGTGTGGAAAAGAACCGATCGAATACTTCGCCCAACGCGGATTGCGGCAGAAATGAGAAGATTCCGCCGCCGTCGTTGTTGATGACGACGATCACGATGTGAATGTGGTGGCGGGCCGCGATCTGCAAGGCGCCAATGTCGTGCAGGAAACTCAAATCGCCCACGATCAGGACCGTGAGTCCCGAGTGCGCCGCGGCACCTCCCAGGGCCGCCGAAACGACACCATCGATCCCGTTTGCACCGCGGTTGCAATGCACGCCCAGCGTGCGCGGCGAAGCGCCAAGGAAAGTATCAAGATCGCGCACCGGCATGCTGTTGCCAACGTGCAGGTTCGAATCCGGCGGCAGGTGCCTCAGCGTCTCGGCGAAGACCTTGCCTTCGAACATTTCCACTTCGCGATGGACCTCGTCGTCGAGCGCGGCGCGGACCGCTCGTGAAGCTCCGATCCATGATTGCGTCCAGCGCGAGCAGGCAACTCTTTGCCTGATCAATCCCGCAAGGCCCAGGCAGAATTCGGCCGCATCGGCATGAGCGATGTCAGTCGCGACGTGCGCGGGATCCGGCCATTCTCCGGCGGGAGCCACGATCACGTGAACGGGCCGGCGCGACGCGAGAAACTGCGCGAGCGGCTTGGATACGGGCGGAAATCCGAACTGTAGCACTGCGTCGGTCTGATGATCCCGGACGAAGCCCGCATCGCGCAGCATCACATCGTAAGCATCAACGACCAGATCGAGATCGTGATTTGCGTAACGCAGTCCGGATAGCGGATCGGCGAGAATCGGCCATCCAATCTGGCCAGCCAGAGTCACAGCCGCGCGCGGAAGATCATCCGGAGTACACGGTCCGCAGATGATAAGGCCGCGTTCAATTCCTTCGAGCTTGCCGGCAATTCGATGCATCGCCTCGGCGGAAAGAATCGCGCGACTGTGATACACCGCCGCGTAGGGCACGCGATCATCGCGGCTGGGGCACGACTCCGCGAGCGCGCTCAGCTCCTCGCTCACGTCGAACAACGGCTCGCGCAGCGGCAGATTGAGCTGCACAGGACCGCGCGCCGGTCCCGTCGCGAGCGATACCGCGCGGCACGCCAACGCTCGATAGTACGCCTCGAGGTCACAACCAGTTTCGGGCGCGGGTGCATCGACCGCCCATCGCACGTGACTGCCAAAGAGGCGCGTCTGGTCGATAGTCTGAGGCGCGTGGCAGTCATGTAGTTCCGGCGGGCGATCCGCGGTGATCGCAATGAGCGGCACACACTCGAGTGAGGCTTCCACAATTGCAGGCATGTAGTTCGCCGCCGCAGTCCCCGAAGTGCATACGAGAGCCACTGGCCGGCGGCTCTGGCGCGCCATGCCCAGCGCAAAAAACGCGGCGCTGCGCTCGTCGAGAATCACCCAGGGCCGAATGCCGCCGGCGCGGACGATGCCGAGCACGATCGGGGTGGAGCGCGAACCGGGTGAGATACAGACCTCGGTTACGCCGCATCTGTGCAGTTCGTCGGCAATTGCGCGGCACGCGCGAACGTTTGGATTGAGCGGCTCACTCAAGATTGGAACTCCTCAACAGAGCCGTCAATTTTAGTTCGGTTTCGTCGAATTCAGCACCGGGATCGGAACCATCGACGATGCCGGCTCCCGCCCATGCGACCATCCGCTGACCTTCGATGAGCGCCGCGCGGAGCGCGACTGCAAACTCGCCGTTGCCGGCGGCATTCATCCAGCCCACCCCTCCGGTGTACCAACCTCGTTCCGGCTCGCTGCGCTCGATGAGGGTGCGCGCAGTTCGCAGCGGCACGCCGCATACGGCTGGCGTCGGATGGAGCAGCCCCGCCACTTCAAGCGCGGAGCGCCATTGTCTCAATTGACCGGTTACGGGAGTGAACAGATGCTGCGCCTCGGGCAACCGCATCAACTCGGGCGTTTCCGGCGCGTAGCTCAAATCAGCGACTCGCTCCAGCGCATCGCGAATCGCGGAAACTACGAACTTGTGCTCATTGCGATTCTTGTCCGACGCGAGCAGCGATTGGCCGAAACGACGGTCCTCATCGGGCGTTGCACCGCGCGGCGCCGAGCCCGCAAGCGCGCCCGACCGAACATTGGCGCCGTCGACTTTGACCAGCAACTCCGGTGATGAACCAACGAAGCTGGTCTCGGCGCTGCTGATCCAAAAACTGAAACAGGCAGGGCGCGCCGCGCGTGCGGCGTTTACTATGACCATGGGATCGATCGGCTCGGAAGCGAGCAACTCGACGCTGCGGGCAATCACCACCTTGCTCAGGACTTTGGCCGCGATCAAATCACGCGCGCACTCGACGCGCTGGCGCCAGAGTTCCCGTTCGCACGGAATCAGGTTGCGCTTGAGTGCGAAGTTCACCGCTCTCGCTTGCGGTTCAACGGATCGTCCGGACTCCAGGCGATTCGCGCAGCCGGCCGCCCACGTTACGGTCAAGCGGCATATGCCAGCCTGACGGACCCAGAGCAGGCGCGGGACCACGAGCCGCAAAGCTGGAAAGTCGCGCCAGGTGGCGCTTGCGCGATTCTCGTTACTGAACGCAAATCCGCCGACGACCATCCGGTCCGCCTCGGCACTGCCGACCGACCGGATTGAGGCAAGCAGCGCGAGTGCTTCGCGCGAAGCCTCGCCAAACCGATTCGGGCCGCATGACACAAGTTCGGCGGCGGTCCCGACGCCGACGATAGCGAGGTTCTGATTTTCAAAATAGAAGATCGGTTCGCCATGATATGCGGCGGCGATCGGCAGTAGATCGGTAGCAGAGGCGCTGATCGACGTGGTGCTGAACAGCTCGCGTTGCATGGCTTTCAGCCTCCGTCCGCCGCGCGGCGGCCGCTGATGAGCTGAACGCCGCCACCCAACAGGCGCTGCTTTAGAAGGTTTTCGAAGCCTGCCGTTTGCAGAATCTCGAAGAGGCCGCGTTCGGAGGGTAGATAGGCGACCGACGATGAAAGATACGAGTAGGCGCAGCGGTCGGCTATCAGGCGTCCGATCAGCGGCATCAGGTTATGAAAGTAAACGCGATAGCCGACCCGAACCATCGCGTTGCGCGGGCTATCGACTTCGAGCAGTGCGATCCGCCCGCCTGGCCTGAGTACCCGCGCGCATTCGACGAACACGCGCGCCAAGTCGGTGAAGTTACGCAGAGCAAAGCCGGTAACGATCGCGTCGCACGAAGCAGGGGCAAGCGGGAGCGCGAGCGCGTCCGCACGCACCAGCACGCAGCCGGTGTTGCGCCGCCTTGCCTCGCGCAGCATCCCGTCCGAAAAATCGAGGCCGACGACGAGCGCGCCGCGCTGCGCGGCTTCATCCGCCAGATCGCCCGTGCCGCACGCCAGGTCGAGCAGCACGCCACCCGGCTTAAGCCCGAGCGCTTCGATCGCGCGGCGGCGCCAGCCGCGATCCATGCCGAACGTCATCAGCCGGTTCATCAGGTCGTAGCGCGGCGAGATCCTGTCGAACATCGCCTGGACGAACGCGGCCTTGCCGCTCTCGGGAGGTAACATCGTCACCAGCGCAGCCTGAGACGCAGATCGGAAGCAGCGCGGCTTGCCACTTCGAGAGCCTGATGTTCCTTGCTCCGCTTGAGCCGGCGGAGCGCACGCGCCACGAGCACGCGTTGGAAGTGATGCGCGACCAGTGCGGTTACGACAGGGAGCAGCTCCTTGAAAGCTTCGGCGACCTGTTCCGGGTCGGCATCAACCTGGCGCCCGCCGCGCTTGCGCACGTATTCGTTGAAGAGATCGATCGCGTCGTCAACCGTTTTGCGCACCGCCCGATCATGGCGCACGGCCAGTCCCAGCAACTGGCGTATCGGGATGCCGCGCTTGACAAAATTGAGCGCGCCGCGTGCGGTTTGGACCTCGCCTTCGGAATAGCGGAAGCTGCCGTCTTCCTGGCGCAACGCCTCGAGCAGTCCGCTGCGCTCGACGAGCGCGATCAAGGTACGCGGCACGCCGAGCATCTTCGCCAGCTCCGCCCCGCTGTAACATTGCTCAGCGGTCTCCTTCTCGATTGCCAGCAGTAGCGCCTGGTCGGACTGCGGACGCTCGCCCCTGGCGAGAAGCATCGAAATAACTTTGAGCGGCAAACCCTTGGCCGACATCGAGCGGATCAGCCGCAGGCGATCGAGATGGGAATCGTCGTAAATCGCGAGCCGTCCCTCGTGGGTCGGTGGATGCAGCGGGCCGATCGACTGGTAGTAGCGGATGGTGTCGACTGAGAAGCCCGAGACCGCGACCAATTCGGCCAACTGATATCTCATGAGCAATTACTCTTAGAGTATTTGCTCATGAGGTTCAAGGCGCGATCATGCCGACCAAGCCCGGTCCCCGCGGCCTGTCGTTACTGAAAATTCCATCTGAACCGGAATTCGGGCGGCTGCGAGAATTGCTGTCGAATTGATGGTTTAAGTGAGACGGGCTGCGATCCAAAGCACAAGCGGCTGACGACTGATCGAGATCGAAAGACCTCCGACTGCAGAGATCCTCAGGCGCCGGCGTAGCGGCTGCCGCGCAGCCATTGGTGAGCAAGAATCGGATACGATTCAGGCTGCGAGCGGTTCGTAGCGATGATGCAGGCCACCGACCTGCGGGATGGCGACGATTCTTCCGACCCCGCGTGGCTGGATCGGGCGCGGCTCCGGGCAATCCTTGCCGAGCAATAGATGCGTGCGGCTGCGTTGGTAATATACGAAATCGGCGGGCAATAACCGAGATGACACGCTCGAGCTTAAGCATTCCCGCGCCACTACGGCGGCTCTTACCAAAACTCCAGACTTTCCGGCGCGTTTGGAGTTTTCAGTAGAGACAACAGGCGCAGGGCGAAATATTCGAAGAGTCCGCGCCTGCCGCCGAGTTCAAGGAGGGCGACCGGCGTTCAGCCTTTTGATGCCCCGGCGCGGCTTTGGGCGGCCGCGGCTGGTTGGCTCGCGCCTTCCTCGCGGCTTACGCGATAGAGCTTTTCCGCGAGCGCCGCGGCGTCTTTGATAATCCCCTCGATAATTTCGCGCACGGTCCGGATATCGCGGATCATTCCGGCAATTTCGCCCGCCGCCATCGTGCGCTCATCGACCGGCGCGTGCCGAAGCTCCTTCAGATATCGCGCGCTCAGGCTTGCCCGCTCTTCGGTCGAACCGGCGCCCGTCAGCGCCTGTTCGTACTCGCGCAGGATACGTGTTGCAAACGCTCTGACGGGCTTTCCGGTCATCAGCGAAGACACCATCGTCCCGCTCTCCTCGGTCTGAAGCAGCCGCTGTTTTATCCAGTCGGCAGCCTCGCTTTCAACCGTCGCGATAAAGCGGGTGCCAAGCTGTATCCCGCATGCGCCCAGCGCGAGCGCCGCCATCAAGCCGCGCGCGTCGCCGATTCCGCCCGCGGCGACCACCGGCACCTTCACCGCGTCGGCCACCTGCGGCACGAGCGGCATCGTGGAGACGCGTCCGACGTGCCCGCCCGCTTCCATCCCAGAAGCGATTATCGCGTCGGCACCCTCGGCCTCGACCCGAAGCGCGTGGCGGACCGACGGCACGACCGGCAGCACGATCGTTCCGGCCTCCTTGAGCTGTTGCACGACGTTGCTGCCCGGATCGCCGCGCCCGGTGGTGACGATCGGCACTCTCATCTCGATGCAGATCGCGGCGCGCGACTCGGTAAAGGCGCGTCCGATCGGCGTGATGTTGACCGCGAAGGGACGCTTGGTGAGCGCGCGAGTATTCTCGATATCGTCGCGCAACTCCTTTTCGGTGCCGCCAAAGGTCGGCAGGACGCCGAGTCCGCCCGCTTCGCTGACCGCCGCAACCAGACGCGGTCCTCCCGCACCCTGCATCGCGCCCTGGATTATCGGGTAGCGGATGCCCAGCAGGTCGCACAGGACGGTATGAAACATTGGCGTTCTCAAGCCGCCGGCTTCAGGCCGGTCACGCGCGTAAGCGACCCCGGGACGAACTCGTTCGCGCTCACCTCCACGAACCCGGCATCCTTAAGGTAGCCGATCACCTCGGCCTCCGAATGCGCCACGCCGGTGCTTTGGTAGATAGCCTCGTTGAGTCCCCACAGCGCGGGCCCGAGCGGTCCGGTCTTCGCATCGTTCAGCATCTCGCCGATGAGGTGCATCTCGCCGCCCGGCTCGAGCACCTCGAACGCTTTACGGACGACGGCGCGGATGATGTCCGGGCTGTACTGGGGCAGATTGCTCGCCATGGTCACAACGTCGGCGCCGGCCGGAAACGGATCTTTTGTGAAATCGCCGCCGACCGCATTGATCCGGCCGGAGAATCCGCACTGCGCGATATACTCGTTTGCGACCACGGCGACGCTCGGAAGATCGAACACGACGGCTTTTATCCGCGGATACTTCTCAGCCGCTGCGATACAGTAGCATCCCGAGCCGCCGCCGAGGTCGAGGATCATGCTTCGCTTCGACAAATCGACCTGTCGGGCGAAGCGCCGTCCCGCGCCCATCCCGATACTGAAAGTCGCGCGATGGAGCTTGCGCGCGTCCTCGACCGTGAAATTCTCGTAGATCCCCAAGATGCGCGGCGGTTCCTTGCGCTGGAGAAACCCCGCGAGCTTGTTCCAGTCGGCGTAATCGCTTCGCCCCATCGTGGTCAGCCATGGGCCCGCGTAATTCTTTGCGCCCTTGACCAGGAAGCGATCGACGTCGGGCGCGTTGGCGTACCCGGCGCCGTTTTTCACGACCAGCCCGAGCGTCGCGCAAGCCACCAGCATCCGCTCGGCGTTGATGGGCGCGATATCGAGACTCGACGCGACCTGCTCGATGGTTCGCGCGCCCTGGGCGATTTTCGTGAACAGGTCGATCTCGATAGCCGCGACCAGGGTCGCCGACTGGCGGTAGCCGTAGGCCAGATTCTGAAGACGGACGGTATCGATCCTTTCCTCGCTCATCGAAAGCGCTCCTCGGACTCGGCGATTCCCATTCGATTGCGAGTCACTTCTTCCCGAATGCCGCTTCCATGTATGCGCGCGCGGAGACCCGCGATTCCTCGTCGGCGGCGGCGGCAAGCAGCACGTCGCCGTCGGCAAACGGCGTAAGGCCGGCGCCCATCGCGCGCGTGACCGCGTTGACGTGTTCCTTGGTGACGACGACCGGGACCGACGGCTTTGCAATCAGCTCGGCGGCAAGCTGGTTGACCTCGGCCTCGAGCCGCGCGGGCGCAACGACGCGGTTGAGGAATCCGATTCCCTTCGCTTCGCCGGCGCTGAAGCGCCTGCACGTCATGACGAGCTCCTTGGTCATCGCGGGGCCGATCTCGCGCACCAGCCTCGGAATTCCGCCCCACGCGAGTGGGAGCCCGATATCTACCTCGGGAATGAAAAAGATCGTGTCCTCGGCCGCGACCCGCAGATCGCACACCGCGGTCAGCACGAGCCCGCCGCCGACCGCGTGGCCGTGGACCTGCGCGATCGTGACCGCGCGCATCTGCTCGAGCGCGTCCGCCGCGCGAAGCCCGTACTGCCCGACCTCGCGCCGGTAAAGCCAGCTCTTGCCCGAACGTGCGAAGCCCTCGCCCGCGGGCGAATCCTTCAGATCGGCGCCCGCGCAAAACGCCCGCCCCGCGCCGCTTACGATTACCACTCGAAGCTCGCGATGCGCGTCGAACCATCGCGCCGCCTCGGCAAGTTCCTGCAGCATGGTCGCGTTGACTGCGTTGAGCCGCTCGGGCCGGTTCAGGACGAGTCTCCCGAGAGGTCCCTCGACCTCGACCTTGATGGTCTTGAAATCGCGCGTTCCCTTCCGCTCCGCTTCGCTCGTCTTGCTCATAGCAGATCTCCTTGACCAATTCGGGGGAGTAGCGCACTCAGGCGCTTGGCACAAGCCGGCCACCTTCGTCGGTTGCGGTTCCTCAAAACTTAATCCGCTTTTCGATCGCCGAGGTTGTGATTGAGAATCTCCGCGACCGCTTCCAAGCGACGATGCAGATGGCCTGCGGCCGCGAATGAGCACTTAGATCGTAAACTGAAAATCAAAAGGCGGAGCAAAGAGGTTGCCGCGCGTATCGCGCGCGGCGGGAGAGGTGCGCCTCAAGTCCCTGTGCGACAGTGGCTCTAAGCTCGCAAGCCAAGTGTCGCTGGAGTGCGGATGGTCAACCTCTCCCTTGCCCGCTCCTTGGACAAAGAGAGGGAATCAAGCCCTTCAGGCGGATATGCAAAGGTCTCCTTCCAGGGTGAAAGCGGTCTTGAATGCCCCGCGCTGAACTTATCGCAGTGCGGTTGCCACACGACTTGGAATTAGGCCGCTTTTCAGTCGCCCGAATGGCATTCCATTCTTCGGTTCGGCCACAAGCCCGATTCAAGTTGGTTGTAGGGAGCCCTTTTCCCGCATCCTGCTAGTCTCCAATTCGAATCGGCCGGATGGATCAGGTTCTCACGCGCGTTCGATCAGAGTTCCGGTGCCGAGACCGCCTCCGCAGCACATCGTGACAATCGCTCGTCGGAGATTGCCCCGCTCGAGTTCGTGCAGCGCCTTGGTGACAAGCCCGCAGCCCGTTGCGCCCAGCGGATGGCCCAGCGCGATCGCGCCTCCGTTCGGATTGACTCGCGCCATGTCAGGGCCGAGCGTGCGCGCCCAACTGAGCACCACTGAGGCGAACGCTTCGTTTATTTCGAATAGATCGATATCCGCGATTCCAAGCCGGTTCCGATCGAGCAGCTTGCGAGTCGCGGGAATCGGTCCCTCGAGCATGAGCACGGGATCACAACCGACCAGGCACGCATCGGTGACGCGGGCGCGAGGCCGGCATCCGAGCTCGCGCGCTTTTGCCTCGCTCATGAGAAGTACCGCGGCCGCACCGTCGGCTATCTGCGACGATGTGCCCGCAGTGTGTATGCCGTCCGGCCGCGCAACGGGTTTCAGGCCGGCCAACGCTTCCAAGCTCGTATCGCGTGGCACTTCATCGCGTGTGACTGTCCGCATTTCGTTACTGCGCGTGCCGTCGCTGTTCATCACCGGGACTTCTACGGGGACGATTTGAGATTCGAACCGACCTTGCGAAATCGCGCGTGCGGCTCTCAGCTGGGATTCGAGGCCAAAGCGGTCTGTATCCTGACGGGTGATCCCGTATTTGGTTGCGACCCGCTCCGCCCCTTCAAACTGGCTGACGAATTCGAAACGTTCAAAGTATTTGCGGCTGATGGGCTTGCCAAACCCGGCGCTTGCACCCGCGATCGCATCGGAGCCAATCGGAAGCAGGCTCATATTCTCAACCCCACAAGCGAGCACCACGTCCTCGGCCCCTGAAGCGATGAGGCTCGCCGCCAGGTTGACCGCGTATTGGCTCGAGCCGCATTGCGAATCGACCGTGGAGCATGCAACGTCCACCGCTCCGCCGCCCGTGAGCCACGCGGTGCGCGTTACGTTCATCGCCTGAGCGCCTACCTTATTGATGCAACCGCCGACGACCTGTCCAACGGCGGCCGACTCGACGTGCGCGCGGTCGAGGACCGCCATCATCACCTTGCCGAGCAGTTCGGTCGGATGAACCGCCGCGAGAGATCCCTTCTTCCTTCCGATCGGCGATCTACCAGCCTCGATGATCACGACGTCTCGCATTGTTTCCTTCCTCATATGAGATTTGGGCCAAAGTTGCAGGTCACGAATCGGCCCGATTCGTGACGGCAGTCTCGCACCACGTTTTCTTTTCCACCAGAGGCGCCGACCAGATTTGATAGTACCATCTCGTGCCTGGCAAGTACGCATTGTCGCTATCGTGAGCTCGGATCCGCGGGTCAGGCGCCAGCGCTCATATGGCGGAGGCGCTCACGAGACCGTTATCTGCGTAGCGCCGATTTCTCCCGATCAGATCGCCCTGCGTGGACCGTCGACAGATCATCAAAAATGAAGCGGCCGATGGTCGGGTTTCTGACCCGGCTGCCGCTCGTTTTCCAGTCGCGGTTCACGAGGCGAGCGCGGCTTGAGGCCGAAAATCTCATCCCGCCTGATCGTTGAAGAATTTGATTACAGTTTGCAGGAACTCCGCCGCGGGCGCGCCATCAACCACGCGATGGTCAAAAGTCAGGCTGAGCCAGAGCATCGCGCGCTTCGCGATCGTGCTGTTGAAGACGGCGGGCTTCTCGGCGATTCGCCCGACGCCGAGGATTCCAGTCTCGCCGGGGTTCAGAATCGGCGTGAACGCGTCGACGCCGAACATCCCGAGGTTGGTTATCGTAAAAGTGGCTCCGTGCACGTCTTCGAGCTTGAGATTACCGGAGCGCGCCTTTTCGCCGAGTGCGCGGCTCTCGACCGCGATCTCCTGAAGCGACTTGCTCTCGGCGCGACTGACGACCGGAACGATCAAGCCCTCATCGAGTGCGACGGCGATTCCGACATTCGCACTGGCGTTGAGCGCGATCTCCGCGCCGTTTTCGTTGAGGCGCGAATTCATTCGGGGATGGCGCATCAGGGCGCGCGCGACCGAATGGATCATCATATCGGTGTATGAAAAATCGAATTCGCTTGAGTGGCGGGCGCGAAACTCGGTTGCCGGCGTCACGTCGGCTTCGGCGGTGATAGTGATTTGCGCGCTGGCGTGCAGGCTCTGATGCATCCGGTCGGCAATCACCTTGCGCACGCCACGAACCGCGACGCGATCGGCCGACGGCGCCGCCGCCGACAATGGCGGCTGCGTTTTGGTCAGGGATTTCGAGGCGCGCTCGACGTCTTCACGAGTGATCCGTCCACCGGGACCGGTGCCTTCGATTTTATCAAGATTGACGCCGAGTTCAGCCGCGAGCTTGCGGGCAACCGGGCTTGCGCTTCGCCGCTCGCTCGCGTTGGCGGCGGCACTCGGATTGGCGGTCGGCGGCGATGCCGCGGGCGAACCGTGATTGGCCGGTTGCGCCGCGGATCTTCCGTAGCGCGCCGCGATCGCCGCGACATCCTCGCCCGCTTCGGCGATCACGGCGATCGCCACGCCGCACTGGACCGTCGCGCCTTCGTCGAACAGCGTGATCGCTATCGTACCCGACGCCGGCGCTTCGACCTCGTAGAGGACTTTCTCGGTCTCGACCTCGTAGAGCGGCTCGCCCGCGCTGACGCCCTCGCCGGCGGCTTTGAAGAAACGCTCGATCGTTCCTTCATGCATCGTCAGCCCGAACTTGGGCATCGTAACTTCAACTGCCACAGTCAGTACCGCAATTGCCGGGTGCGGCTATCTTCCGACCACGTAGCGAATGGCGGCTTCGATGCGAGCCTCGTCCGCGATGGCCGCCCTTTCGAGCGGCGGACTGAACGGAATGGGCACGTCGAGCGAGGTGACGCGGCGGATCGGTGCGTCGAGGAAGTCGAAGCCCTTGTCAGCGACGATCGCGGCGAGGTCCGCGGCGGCGCCGCCGCGCAGATGGCCTTCGTCGGCGATCACGATTCGATTCGTCTTCTCGACCGAAGCGAGGATCGCATCTTCGTCAAGCGGAATCAGCGTGCGCGGATCGATTACCTCGACCGAGATTTTATCCTGCTCGAGCTTTGCCGCGACGCTCATCGCCTTCGGCACCATCGCTCCGATCGCGACCAGCGTCACGTTGTTGCCGGGGCGCTTCACGGCGGCCTTGCCGAGCGGCACTAGGTGATCGCCTGCGGGGATGTCCTCCTTGAGGTTGCCGAGCGCGCCGTGCTCGAAAACAATCACGGGATTGTTGTCGCGAATGGCACTCTTGAGCAGGCCTTTCATGTCGGACGGTCCTGAAGGGACGACCAGCTTGAGGCCCGGTACGCTCAGAAACTGCGCATACACGGTCTCGGAATGTTGCGCGGCCGCGCCACCCATCGCGCCGAACACGGCGCGAAACGTTATCGGCATGGTGGCCTGTCCGCCCGACATGTAGCGGAGCTTGGCGGCCTGGTTGCAGACCTGGTCGAAGGCGCAATAGAAGAAGCTGGCGAATTCGACTTCGCAAATCGGCCGCGTTCCCGCCATCGCGGCGCCGACTGCCGCGCCGACGAAGCCGGCCTCCGAAATCGGGGTGTTGCGCACGCGCTTGGCGCCGAATTTTTTGATTAGGCCCTTGGTCGCGCCGAACGCGCCGAGCACGACATCCTCGCCCATCAGGAAGGTCAGTGGATCGCGCTCCATCTCTTCGGCGATGGCCTGGTTTATCGCCTGGATAAAATTGGTTTGCGGCATGATGATTCCTCTGCTGGCGGATGCTCAGGCGATCAGGCGTAAACGTCGTCGGTGACTTCCGACGCCGCGGGCAGTTCGCTCGAGCGCGCGAATTCGACCGCCTCGGCGAGTTCCTTTTCGGTCTCGGCGACAATCTTCTTGAGTTCGGCCGAGCTTATCTTGCCGCTCTCCGCACACCACTTCTCGAATCGAAGCAGCGGGCACTTGCGCTTCCATTCCTCGACTTCGGATTTTTCGCGGTACGCGCCGTCGCCAAGAAAGGCCTGTTCGCCGACGACGTGCCCCTCCCATCGATAGGTCTTGCATTCGAGCAGGCTGGGACCTTCACCTGCGCGGGCGCGTGCGACGGCCTCGCTGGTGTAGCGAAAGACATCGAGCACGTCGTTGCCATCGACGATATGGCCGGGAATGTCATAGGCTTTCGCGCGCACGGCGATGTCCTTGACCGAGGTCACCGTCGCCATCGGAGTGAACTCGCCAAAGCCGTTGTTCTCGCATACGAAGACGACCGGCAACTTCCACACTGCGGCAAGGTTGAGCGACTCGTGGAAGGTGCCCTCGTTGGAGGCGCCGTCGCCGAAGAACGCCACGGTGACGTCGTCTTTGCCAGCGATCACGGCGCCCAGCGCGGAGCCGGTGGCGATAGGCAATCCAGCGCCGACGATGCCGTTGGCGCCGAGGATGCCGAGCGAGTAGTCAACGATATGCATCGAGCCGCCTTTGCCTTTGCAGTAGCCGGTGCGCTTGCCGAAGATCTCCGCCATCATGCGATCGAGGCGTCCGCCCTTGGCGATCAGGTGTCCGTGCCCGCGATGGTTCGAGGTGATGCGATCGGTCTTGCGCAGCGCGGCGCAGACGCCGGTTGCGGAAGCTTCTTCGCCGATCGAGACGTGGACGAAGCCGGGAATCTCGTTGGCCATCGCCAGGTCGCGCGCCTTGGACTCGAAATGCCGGATTTTCTGCATCGTGCGGTACATCTCGAGCAATTTATCTTTGCTGATATCCATGAAGGGCTTGCCTCCGTGAGGGTTCGCGGAAATGCGCCGCGGATGTCCCAGGCGAGCGGAAAACTATCCCCAACGGCAGCAACCGTCAAATGAGCCGATCGCGGCGATACCGCTCGCCTATGGCGCAGTCCGCTACATCTGACGCCATCGGAAGCAGGTCTCGGCTTGGAAATGGAAGCTGGCTGCCGAGGTTAATTCGCCAACCGGTTCAGGCAGCTTTGATTACAGGCCGCGCGTTCGGGCCACCGGGAACATCCGGTCAGGCGCAACCTGTTCATCCCAGCCACGGAAGTCAGCGCAACGTAAGTCGCGTCGACCGTGACGCGAGCGGGAGCGCCGTTTTCAGGGCAGATTACGTCCTTGGGCTTGCTGAATTCCGCGAAGACGCTCAGCCCGACGGGTAACAGAACACCGAAGACGCCGATTGCAGCGATAGCGCCGAGTGTGGTCAAGGTATCCATCGGTCAGACCTCCTGTTGATACGAATTGGAGCAAGAATCTTTACGCATTAATCGTACCGAACTTCGTTACTTCCGCGCTTGTTCGCTATGCGTGCAAGTGCCACAAGTGTGGAAATCCAGCCCGGGAGGATCGCACGATGGCCAAACATGGACATCTTAACCTCAGGAATGCAGGATACTCGATGCCGGCGGATGCCTGTGCGTATCAGCGGCCGCCGTTCTACTACCGCAACACACGCTCGATCACGGTTGCGTTCGAAACTGACCTCGAAGCCGCGTTGGAAGCATTGCCGGAGCCACTGGCGCTGAGCGAACCGGCCACCGCGATCCTTTCGTTCTACGAATATCCGTGGACCACTTTCGGTCCTTACAACGAAGCGATCCTTTCGATCCTGGTCGAGCACAAGGGCCGCCCGATGAACTACATCATGCATATCGCGGTGACGACCGAGCCGCCGATGCTGGCCGGGCGCGAAATTTGGGGTTTTCCGAAGAAGCTCGCGCACATAGAATTCAAAAACGAGCGCGACATGATCTATGGAACACTCGAACGTCCGGCGGGGATCCGCCTGGCCAGCGCAATCGTTCGCCCGGAACTGCCTGCCGTCAACGGGCATTCGGCCGCCCCGCCGCCGGTCAGCCTGCGTCTGATTCCTTCGGCCGAAGAGAACGGGCGTCCGTTGTGCGCCGAGATCGTCGAGACGCTCGCCGAGGTCAGAGTAATCGAGGCATGGACTGGAGTCGGCTCGATCGCTTTCGCGGAATCCTCGCGGCTCGACCCGTGGAACCGGCTACCGGTCAGGCGGGTGATTCAGGCAAGCTACATGGTCAGCGACATGACGCTCGGCTTCGGAAAGGTGATCGATCATCTCGAATAGAGCGGGGCTCGGCTCTCCACATATCGGCAACCCCGCTAAATCATGAATCCGCCGTCAACGCTGATGACCTGTCCGGTCACCGCGCTTGCGGCGTCAGATGCGAGCATCGCGGCCATCGCACCCAATTCCTCGGGCTCGACGATTCGCTTCTGGATGTTCTGGCTTTCGGCGAATCGTTTGGCGTCCGCCGCGCTCACACCCATCATCGCGCCCAGCGAGTTCCAGTCCACCAGCCTGGTGTTGGTCCATCCTGGACATAGCACGTTCACGTTGATGCCGTGCGGGGCGGCGGCATAAGCAAGCGAGCGAGTGAAACCGATGAGGCCGTGCTTCGCGGCCGAATAGGCGAGCGGGCCGCCGCCGTTTTTCGCATAGCCGGAACCGATGCTGATGATACGGCCCCACTTCTGTTTGATCATGTAGGGGAGCGCGGCGTGAGTCGCATAGAATGCCTGGGTCAAGTTCAGGAACAGGTTGTCCTCGAACGCGCGCGGGTCATGATTGAGCGGATCGAGATGAACCGGGTTCTCCGCTATCACGCCGCCCGCGTTGTTGATCAGAATGTCGAGACCGCCGAGTTTGTGAGCAGCCTCGTCAACGCCGGCGGTAATCTGCTCGCGGCTCATGACGTCGATGATGACCGCGAGGCCGCGCGGCCCGCGCTCCTTTATCTCGTTTGCGACCGCGTCGAGTTCGCCCTGCGACCGAGAGGCGACCGCGACGTTGGCGCCGGCGTCTGCAAGCGCAAGTGCCATCGCGCGGCCAATCCCGCGCCCGCCGCCGGTTACCAATGCGCGCCTTCCACGGAGATCTATCAGTTGTTTCATATCGTTTTGTCTCATCCATCCGCAGACTTTTGCAAATGGACGGAGCGGAGATCGCGGCGTCTGTCGATGCGACTGCGGCCGGCGTAAGCTTCCATCGGGCAACGCTATCGGCAGATACTGCGGGGAATCGCTCCGCCACGGGGTGAAATTATGGATTTCGCGCTAGACGAAGATCATCGCATCTTTCGCGACAGCCTGCGGAAGTTTCTCGAATCCGAACTCCGCCCGCTCGATGAAAAGTGGGGCGACGAGGAGATGGTTCCGGAGCGCGCGCGCCAACTGACGAAAATGCTGGTGCCGTGGGGCTATCTCGATGGACGCAGCGATCCCTTCATTAGCTGCATCATGACCGAGGAGCTGGCGCGCATCTTTCCCAGCGCGGCGGGAATCGTCGGCATGACCGCGGGCGCGGGATGGTCGATTACCCGGCGCGCGCATCCCGAAGTGGCGATGCGCCTGGGGCCACCGCTGCTGGCGGGTGAGCTGATCGGCGCCAACGCCATCAGCGAACCCAACGTCGGTTCCGATCCCTCGTCGATCCAATGCCGCGCCGAGCGCAAGGGCGATGGTTATGTAATCAGCGGCACCAAGTGCTGGATCAGCAACGGCCACATTGCCGACGTTGTGGTGCTGGTCGCGCAGACCGATCCAAAGCTGGGCCCCGCGGGAGTGCGCCAATTCGTGGTTGACCGCCGCGAGTCGCCGTTCAAGAGCCGCGACATCGAGACTATCGGGCTCAAGGCTTTCCCGACCTCCGAGCTGTTTTTCGACGACGTCGCGATTCCGGCAACTCATCGGCTCGACGGATGGGCCGAGTCGGGCGACATGACCGATCCCGCGAAGTCGTTTCCACAGGTGCTGCAGGCGATTTCCGCGGCGCGGGTCGGAACCGCGCTGATTTCAGTGGGTATCGCGCAGCGCGCGTTCGAGATTGCGCTCGCTTACGTGAAGGTCCGCAAACAATTCGGCAAGGAGATCGCCCGCTTCCAGCTCGTCCAGGAAATGATCGCCGAGATGGCGACGGATATCGACGCTGCCCGCTTGCTGTGCTACCGCGCGATGCAGTTCTCGCGCAAAGAGCGATGCGACGCGGAGGTATCGATGGCGAAGGCGTATGCGACCGAGATGGGGGTGCGGGTGGCTTCCAAAGCGATTCAGGCGATGGGCGCCATCGGGCTTGCGGTCGAGAGCAAAGTCGAGCGGTGCCTGCGCGACGCGCGGATGCTCACGATACCTGACGGCACGACGCAGATTCAGAACCTAATCATCGGCCGCGCCCTGACCGGAATGTCTGCTATCCGGTAATGGCGCAAGACATTGGTCCAGCGCTGAGTACTGCTTCCGATCGAAACAGTGCCTGCATCGAAACCACCCAGTTTCAAGCAATCCAGCCAAGCGCAGCGCGCAGAAACACACACGTTCCAAGACCAGGACCGCGCGCAATGAATCTTTGGAATGCGTGCAGACGTGGCACGTTCGATGCTTCGTTATCGAAAGTCAAAATCCAGATTAGCGATCGATGGCGACTCTCTCGAAGCCGTAAAAACCAGGAGAAATTAGCCCAATGGACAGTTACCGTGAACTCAGTTTGGGAGTTCCGAAAGAGTATGAATCGCTACGCGCGAGCGCGCATCGCTTCGCCAAGGAAGTGATGCGACCTGCTGCGATTGAACTCGATCGCATGGCTGATCCCAAGGACGTCATCGCGCCGGATTCTCCGCTAAGACGGGTTTTGAAGCAGGCCTACGGCCTTGGTTATCACGTTTCGGGAATCCCGGTCGCGATGGGTGGGCTGGGACTCGATCCGCTCGCCAGTCACATCCTCCATGAGGAACTGGCGTGGGGAGCGGTTGACTTGTCGTTGGCTATCGGATGCGCGGGGTTTCCATTCTCCGTCGCCGCCATCAGCGGCAATCCCGATCTATACGAAAACTTCGTCAAGCCCTATGTAGCGGACCGCGAAGCTGCCTTCATAGGGTGCTGGGCTATCACGGAGCCCAACCATGGATCGGATCACATAATGGTGGGCACGCCCGAGTATCACGATCCGAAGGTGAAGGGCGAAGTCGTCGCGCGCGTTGACGGCGACTCCTACGTCATCAAGGGCCAGAAGTCGTCATGGGTTTCCAACGGCACTATCGCAACTCACGCGGCGCTATATTTGAGAATCGAATCCAAGTCGCCTCACGCACCGATAGGAATGTCCGGCGGCGGCGTCGCAGTGGTTCCACTCAACCTGCCGGGAGTGTCGAAGGGCAAGCCGCTCAACAAACTGGGACAACGCGCGCTCAACCAGGGCGAGATCTTTTTCGACAACGTGCGCATCCCGCGCCACTACATGGTGGTGAGCTCCGATACCTATGAGCAGCACACGATTGCGACGCTGACCGGGGCCAACGGCGGGATGTCCACCGCATTTACCGGGCTCGCCCGCGCCGCGTATGAGGCCGCGCTCGATTATTCAAAAGAACGCATCCAGGGCGGGCAACCCATCTGCGAGCATCAACTGGTGCAGAAGCGCCTGTTCGATATGTTCACCAAGGTCGAGGCTTGCCGCGCCCTCTCGCGCGCGGTCACCGTCTATAACAGTTCGTCAGGGGCGCCTTCGCTCCAACACGCCATCGCCGCGAAAACCTTCTGCACGCAGGCCGCATTCGAGGTGACCAGCGACGCCTTGCAGATTTTCGGCGGCAACGGGCTGAGCAAGGAATACCCGGTCGAGAAGATGTTCCGCGATGCGCGCGCCTCGCTAATCGAGGACGGCACCAACGATGTCCTGAGCCTGGCTGGTGCGCGGCACATCCTCGCCGAGTCGGATGGCCACGCACACGCATAGCGGCAACAGCAGGATTTGACTGATCGCGATGGAGGTCGCCGATGGCGCGTGCACAGGGAGCGATTGAGCAGCTGATCAGATTGCGCGTGAAGCAGCATCCACACGAAACCTGGCTCAAATTTAGAGACCAGGAATTTTCGTGGGAGCAAGTGTTGAGTAACATTCATCGCGCCGCCAACGGCTTGCTTGCTCTCGGCATCGTGCCCGGCGACCGCGTCGCGATCATGATGGGCAATCGCCCCGAATTTTTGTGGATACACTTCGCGATCGGGTTTATCGGCGCGGTCAGCGTTCCGGTCAACACCTCTCAGCGCGGCGTGACATTGCATCATGTGCTCGCCGACTCCGACTCCGCGGCGGTGATCTTCGAAGAGCTGCTGCGCGATTCGGTGATGGCGGTAAAGGACTCCCTCCCGAGCCTGAAAGCTACCGTGGTAGCCGACGGCAAGACCGGCAAGGGAGTAGATACAACTCTCGATGCCCTGATGGCGCATCCCGATCGGGAGCCCAGCGTCGATGTGGGCTCAGCCGCCGGCGGCGCGAACATGATGTACACCTCGGGCACCACCGGGCCTCCGAAAGGCGTCATCGCCAGCGGCGGGGATAGCACTGCGATTGGCGCGGTGCTGGGCGCCCTCAAGCTGCGTCCCGGCGAGACCATCTACACGGCGCTCCCGTTGTTTCATGGCAACGCGTTGATGATCTCGGGATTCGGCTCGATGGTTCTTGATACCAAATTCGCGATCGCCGAGCGCTTCAGCGCCTCGCGATTCTGGGACGAATGCCGCAAGTACCACGCCGTCGAGTTCAATACCCTGGGCGGCATGATTCCGATTCTGCTCAAGCAGCCGCCGCGGCCCGACGATCGCAAGCACGAAGTGCGCGTGGTGCTCTCGGCGGCATGCCCGCCATCGGTCTGGAAGGAATTCGAAGGTCGTTTTGGCGTCAAAATCATCGAAGTCTATGGAATGGTCGATTCGCCCGGGTTCCTGATGAACGACGTTGACCGCGTCGGCTCGATGGGTAAGCCGGTTGGCGAGGTGGATTTCCGCGTGGTTGACGACAATGACAATCCGCTGCCGGCGGGGAAGATCGGCGAACTCGTTTTCCGTCATCCCAAGGGACAGCTCAGTCACTATCATAAGCTTCCCGATGCGACTGCGGAGGCATACCGCAACGGATGGTTTCATTCGGGCGATCTCGCCCGGACCGACGAGGACGGTTTCTATTATTTCTGCGGACGCAAGAAGGCGTCGATCCGGCGCCGCGGTGAGAACATTTCCGCCTGGGAGATCGAGACCGTCGTAAATCAGCATCCCGCCGTGTTGGAATCGGCGGCCTTTGCGGTGCCGTCGGAACTGGGGGAGGATGAAGTCAAAATCGCGGTCGTGTTGGCGCCCAAAGGGAAACTTAGCCCTGAAGATCTCATCGAGTTTTGCCGCGACCGGATGGCCTACTATGCGGTGCCGCGTTTCATCGAATTTATCGACGAGCTTCCAAAGACCGGCACTCAACGCATTCAGTATGCAGCCCTGAAGGCGCGGGGCGTCGCTGGCGCGTGGGATCGCGAGCAGGCAGGGATCAAGGTCGAACGAACACGCGCGACGGTGTGAAGCAGCCGCCATCGGGGCGGCGCAACGACGCTACAATTTCCGCGACCCAAGGAGAGACCATGGAATTTCAGGAATTAATCGGCACGCGACGTTCAATTCGTTTCTTCGATCCCAAGCGGCCGGTCGAACAGGACAAGATTCAGAAAATTCTCGAGGCTTGCCTGATCGCTTCATGCGCCGTCAATGCGCATTGGCTCCGTGCAATCGTCGTCAAGCGCGACGACATCCCGAAGGCCGAACTCGAGAAGCTGAAGAACCCGGTGCAGGCTGTGGTTATTGAACTCGCCCCGGTGCATATCTACTTCTATGCCGACCTCGGCGTAGTGAATCGGGTCAAGGGCGCCCGCCTCAGGCAGTTAGTCGATGCAAATGTCGTCGCTTCGACCCACGGCTGGAGTATCAAGTTCGTCGATGAGATCGTGTATCCGATGATCCTGAAGCCGATGACCGAATCGCCGCACTATCCGACCATGGCCGCTTTCGATTGCGGCGTTGCGGCGTGCCAGGGCCTATTGATGGCGTTCGAACAAGGGCTGGGTGCGTGTCTCACCGCGTTCGCCGCACCAATTATCGGCGCGATCACCAAGCCGCCCGCGGACTGGTTCCCGCTCTACCAGCTCAACATCGGCTACTCCCTGGAGTCACGCGAGGCGGGCGGGCAGCGGCCGCGGCCTCCGTTCGAGGAGCAGTACTTCCTCGGCAAGTATGGAAATCCGTTCCCGCGCGACCCTAAAGTCGTCGAGGAATTGAAGAAAACCAAAATGCTGCAAGCGCCGGCCCCGCTTCCGGGCCGCAAGGAGGAACTCCGCCGCCTCGCGAAGCAGCTGAATCTGCCGGAGTGATCGCGGGGTTACCAACGATCGCGGAAGATGCGGGCGTGAGTCTTTTGCGGAGCCGCCGCCTGTTCCTGCGCTCCTCAGGCGGTGGCATCCTGACGATCATCATGTCGAGCGACATCGAGAGAATTTCGGAGTATTGTCTCTGATTCGAATTTCTCTGGCGCAGAGAGTTCAATCTGACGTTCTTAGTTCGTGGGCCTGGTCCTGACCGCCGGTGACGCTGCTGGAAAATGCCGAAGGTATTTCGCTTTCGCCGGCGGCGGCCATCTCGCGTTGGCGAAGCGAACCGTACCGGCTGTTCTTTCCGCTAGGCGTCCTCTTTGCGTGGATCGGTGTGGGTCACTGGCTGACGTACGCAATCGGAGTCACGACGACCTACTCGTGCCGCTTTCACGGCCTGGTGCAAATGCAGGCTTTCATGATGGCGTTTGCGATCGGGTTTCTTCTCACGGCGCTGCCGCGCCGAACCCACTCACCACTAGTCGGGCGACTGGAGATGGCGGCGCTGGCGGCAGCGCTGGTCGTCACCGTTGGTGCCGCGATTATCGATTCGTGGATTTTGGCTGAGATCGCATACGCAGCACTGTTCGTGTTGCTGATCCAGTTCGCGCTGCGTCGATTTCTCACGGGCAAGGCGGGACGCCGCCCGCCTGCAGCCTTTGTGCTCCTGCCGATCGCCGCCTTGCAGGGGCTGGCTGGCGCCACCCTGATCGCCGCGGCCGAAGCTAACGCCGTGCTTCCATCCAGTGGCCATCTCGGCGTGCTGCTGGTCGAGCAGGGCGTATTTCTCTGCCTTGCGATCGGCGTCGGAAGTCTAGTTCTGCCCCTCATGAGCGGCGCTCCTCCACCTCCGGACCTTGGCTCCGCGCCTCGTGAAACCTGGAAGGCCCTGGCATATGCGGCCGCCGGGATTGCGATCTTCGCCAGCTTGCTGCTCGAGCAGCTTGGTTTTGAACGAAGCGGGCCACTGTTTCGCGCGATGGTAGTAGCGATCGGCCTGGGCTTCGGCGGCGGCGCGTTGCGCCTGCCCGGCAAGCCGGGCGCGCACCGCAAACTGGTGTGGCTCTCGGTGTGGCTCATGCCGGTGGGATTGATCGCCTCGGCAATCTGGCCCGACTATCGGGTTCCGGCCATGCACATACTCTATATCGGCGGCTTTAGCCTGCTGGTTTTTGGAGTGGGCAGCCACGTCGCAATGAGCCATCTGGGCATGGAGCAACTAGCCCTCAGTCGTCCGCGCGCAGTGATCATACTGGGCGCCGCATTCCTGATTGCACTGTGCGCGAGGCTGGCGGCCGACGCCAGTCAAACCTATTTCTTACACCTCGGATGGGCGGCCGCCGTGTGGATTGTGGGCACGGCGGTCTGGCTGGCCTTCTTCGGCCCCAAGATGCTTCGTTCCTGAATTAGCGATCGAGCTTGCCCCCGCACGGCCAGTGAAAGTCGTGCGCCAGGAGCAGGAGATCGTCGAGGTTAATCGCGGCGGCGAAGTATCAATCCAAACTGCGTTTTTGTAATTTTGCGGGCAGTCCTGCCAGGGGGCCGGAATGTACACTCAAGATCTGGACTTCTAGCGTGCGGGTACCGTCGTACGATGTGATCAAGGGCGCCGCGGGCTACCTCGCGATCCCGCCGATCACGTGGCGCTATCTGACCCGGCTTCATCAAGGAGAGAACGATGCTTCCAGACCTGCTAACACGCTCATCGCCCTCCAGCTCCGGTCTCGATTTTGTCGCCTGCTAATCCAATGGGATCGGCTTGGCGACCGACGAGCCGGTCAGTGCAAGAAACCGAACGGAGGGTGGCGTGATAAATCAAATGCCAGTAATCCGGAGCCGACTGCCGTTGGCTTTGGTGTTCCTGCCGCTCGTGGCGATTTCCTTCGCGTCATCGCCCGCCCTTTCCGCGCAGCGCAAATTTACCATCCCGGTCGAGGAAAAAGTCGTCGATATCGGCTCCGGCCTGAAGTACGACGCATGGACCTACGGCGGCACAGTGCCTGGCCCGGTTCTGCGCGTGCGCCAGGGTGATCGAGTTCACATTCATCTCGTCAATGACATGGAGATCGCCCACGGCATCGACATCCATGCCGCCCAGATCGCGCCCAGCAAGCACTTTGCGCCGATCCCTGGCAAGACAGACCTGACCTACGAATTCGACGCTGAAGTCCCGGGTGCATTCATGTATCACTGCAGCGCGCCGCCCATGGTCACCCACATCGCAAATGGCATGTATGGGA
>DATLTX010000093.1:0-6375 GCA_035533435.1 Binataceae bacterium (SeqCode) | reverse complement strand
GTCGATCCATTTCTCCGCTTCGGCGCGGCATCGTTTGCGCAGCTCGAGCTTGGACATCGTGCGCGCCTTCGCGCCCAGTTCGCGCGAGACCTTGTGCTCGATCGGCATCCCGTGGCAGTCCCATCCGGGCACGAACGGCGTCCGATTCCCCAACATCGAGCGCGAGCGCACGACAAAGTCCTTGAGGATCTTGTTCAGCGCGGTGCCCAGATGCGCCCGCCCATTGGCGTACGGCGGACCGTCGTGGAGGATCCACGCGGGGCGATCTTTGCGCGTCTCGAGCATCCGCGCGTAGAGATCCATCTCATCCCAGCGCTTGAGAATCTCCGGCTCGCGCTTGGCGAGGTTCGCCTTCATGGGAAAATCAGTCTTGGGAAGCGCAAGGGTGGATTTGTAGTCGGTCTCTGCCACGGATTTTGGTGCGAGCGCGCAAGCCGCGCCCGATCTGATCTCCTAGCGATTTCTGCCGCGATATCCGCGACGATAGGTCGTTCGCTTAAGATTATCTGACCCGCCCAACACGCGCGAGAGCGCGATGACGGGTCAGTCTGATGAATCGCCGGGTCATCTTCAGACCGTCATTCGCATTCCACCGCCGCCGTGCCTTCGATGATATGTCATTAGAAGACGCGCGGGCTCGAAATGCGGATGGCCTGTGACCTCTGGCGCGCGCGGCCGGGCGGATGAAATCCGCGTGCGTTCATTCACGGCGGCATGACGCCGGATTTCGCACAGTCCGCGGTGCTCCGATGCGCCGGTCCTGGACGCGCATCGGCGAACCACCGGATTGCGGCACAAACGGCAATACGGTATTACTAATCGAAGAGTAATACCACAAGGCAGGGTAAGGACATATGCAACCTCCGAAGCATCGCGCCACCCGTCCCATCGCCAGCAGTCGGCTGACCAGTAAAAGCCAAGCCACCGTTCCGGCTGCAGTGCGCAAGAAGCTGAATCTCGGGCCGGGGGATACGTTGATATTTGAGGAATCGGACGCCGGTACTGTCCGCATCCGCAAGGCCGAGAATCTCGATCTGGAGTTTCTTTCCGCGCTGGAGGGAACGCTGTCCGAGTGGAATTCGAAGAACGACGACCGGGCTTACGGTGATCTGTAAGCCTTACGACGTGGTGGTGGTGCCGTTTCTCTTCACCGACCGCCGTGCGAGCAAGCGGCGGCCGGCGCTGGCACTTTCCTGTGAGGCGTTCAGCGCCGACGGCGCTCACACGATTCTGGCGATGATCACCAGTGCCGCGAATCCTCCGTGGCCGAGGGACGTGCCGATCGATTCCGCAGTTGCGGGGCTACGCGCTCCGTCAAAGGTTCGAATGAAGCTCTTCACGCTGGATAACCGACTCATCCTGCGCAGGGTGGGTACGTTATCGGAGCCCGACCGGCGCGCGCTGGCGACAGTCGTGCAAAGCTTGTTCAAGCCATAACGTGCAGGCGGCGCTATGGCTGATCAACCCGAGTTTCTTTACCGGTATCGGTCTCTAAGGTGTCACTCCCGCGAAGCTGTAGAGCGCATTTTGGCGCATGGGCAGATTCGTTTTTCCTCGCCGGCCCGATACCCCGGGGCTCGAGTGACCAGCTTAAGTTTCCGTCTCGCGCCCGTTTGAATAACTCGGCCGGGCTTCGTATCATCACCCATTCAGGAGAATCGCGCCGATGTCGCTTAGAAAAGTTACCTACTTCGATAAACCCGGTGCCGCCGAGGTTCCCGTCGATGAAGACGGGCAGGCCAAACCCTGCGTCCTCGGCGTCAGATTCGTTAATCCCGACACCTTCGAGACGATCCGCGTCCGCGGCGGCAAACGCACCGGACGGCATAACGAAGTCCTTCAGGAAATTCCGGCAACCCTCGACGTAAGCCCGTTCGCAATCGAGCGGCTGGGCAAGGCGCCCCGCAAAATCGGCAAGTGAACAATCCGGGCGCGCTCGCTGGCCTCCGCGTTCTCGATTTGACCGACCATCGCGCGCAACTATGCGCGCGTCTGTTCGCCGATCTCGGCGCCGACGTGATCAAAATCGAAACGCCGGGCGGCGACCCCGCGCGAAAAATCGGCCCGTTCCTGGACGACATTCCGCATCCCGACCGCTCGCTGTTCTTCTGGTTCTATAATCTCAACAAACGCGCGCTCACGCTTGACGTGCATCGACCCGAGGGCGCCGAGGTTCTGCGCCGGCTCGCGCGCTCCGCCGATATCGTTATCGAAAGCTTCGCTCCCGGCACGATGGCGCGGCTCGGGCTTGGATGGGACGAACTGCGTCGCGCCAACCGAGCGCTGATTCTTCTGTCGATCGCGCCGTTCGGGCAGACCGGTCCTTATCGCGACTTCAAGGCCGACGACACCGTGCTGAGCGCGCTTTCCGGGATGCTCTACGTCAACGGATTCCCCGGCCGTCAGCCGGTGCGGCCGCTGGGTCTGCAGGCCTATCACTCGGCCGCGCATTACGGCGCGATCGCCGCGATGTGCGCGCTGTTTGCGCGCGACCATTCGGGCGACGGCGCGTGGATCGACCTCTCGATGCAGGAGGCAACGGCCGCCGCCGTCGAGCACGTGGCCGGCAGCTATTTCGAAAACAAAATCGCCGAGCCGCGCCGCGGCACTCTGCACTGGAGCCGGTTCTTCCGGGTCGGGCGATGCCGCGACGGGCACATCATGCATTGCACGCTCGGCGATTGGACCTCGCTTCTCGAATGGGTCAAGTCCGACGGCAAGGCGCACGACCTCGCGGATCCCGCCTACGAGCAGGTGCTGCATCGCTACCTGATGGCGGAGCATCTGTTCGACGTGCTCGATGATTGGGTCAAGGATTACCCACGCGACGAGTTGCTCGAACGCGCGCAGCTTCTGCGCCAGCCCTACGCGACCGTGCGCAAGCCCGAGGCCATGTTCGACGACGAGCAACTCGCCGCGCGCGGCTTTTTCGTCGCCGTCGAGCATCCTGAACTCGGCCGCATCGTTCGCTATCCCGGCGCGCCGTACGTGATGAACGGCACGCCGTGGCGGGTCTATCGCCGGCCGCCGCTGGTCGGAGAACATTCGGGCGAGATTCTGCGCGGCGAGCTCGGCCTCGAGCCCGCCGAACTGGCGGCGCTTGCGGCCGAAGGAGTGATCTGACGATGCCGCGGCTGCCGCTCGAAGGAATTCGCGTGCTCGATTTCACCTGGGTCGTCGCAGGTCCCGTGGCGACGCGGATTCTCGCCGATCACGGCGCGCAAGTCGTCAAGATCGAGCGCAAGGATCCGCCGCCGCTCGGTAATCGCAAGCTCGGCCTCCAGTGCGACCTGCATCGCGGCAAACTCTCCGCCGCGATCAACATGGGCAATCCGCGCGGGGTCGAACTCGCGCGCCAGCTCGCCGCGAAATCCGACCTCGTGATCGATAATTTCTCGGCTCGCGTGATGCGCGGATGGGGGATGGATTACGCGAGCCTTGCGAAAATCAATCCCGGGATAATCTGCGTCAGCATGTCGGGCCTCGGGCATACCGGCCCGCGCTCGAGCTACGTAAGTTACGGTCCCACCCTCCAGGCGCTCGCCGGATACACGCTGATGATGGCCGAGCCCGACGGCGAGCCGGCGGGCTACGGATATTCCTACGCCGACATGTGCGGCGGATACACCGGCGCGCTCGCCGCGCTGGTCGCGCTGTGGAATCGCAAGCAGACCGGGCGCGGCCAGTTCGTCGATCTCTCGCAGTTCGAGGCGGCCGCCGCCGTCGTCGGTCCCGCGCTGCTCGACATCTCCGTCAACGGGCGCGAGCAAAGCCCGTTTGGCTACGATTCGCAGGAAGCGCCCGCCGCGCCGCACGGGGTCTACCGATGCCGCCCGCGCGAAGCCGGCACTGGCGACGCCGGCGAAGACGCGGCAGACCGATGGGTCGCTATATCGGTGCATACGCAGGCCGAATGGGAGCGCTTCGCCGCCGCGCTCGGCTCACCCGAGTGGGCAGGCGATCCGAAATTCCAGACGCTTTATCTGCGAGTCAGAAATCGCGCGGAACTCGACGCGCATATCTCCCGCTGGACCGCCGAGCGCTCGCCCGAGAATGCGATGACCGCGCTGCAAGCCGCTCGCGTCGCCGCGGGTGTAGTCGAAAACGGGATCGATCTGTGCGCGCGCGATCCGCAACTGCGCGAACGCGGCTTCTGGCCGACGGTCGCAAACTCCGCGGGCGCTCCGACTCAGGTGACCGGAATCCCGTTTCGCATCTCGAGCGGTTCTGGTGCGGTGCGATCTATCGGCCCCAACGTCGGCGAGAGCAACGACTACGTGCTCGGCGAGATTTTGGGATTGAGCCCCGCCGAGCGCGATGACCTGATAGCGGCCGGCGCGGTCTGGCGCTAACCGCGGCGATCCGAAAGCGAATCTTTACCTGTCCCACTTCTCGCGATGGCTTTTATTGCGCTAGAGTTGCCTGCCGTAACTAGCTACGCGCAAAGGGGGAATTCGGTTGCTAGCCAGCGTAATTTCGAGCGCACTTGCGGGGGTCGATGCGTACCCGGTCGAGGTCGAGATCGATATCTCGGGCGGTTTGCCCGGCCTCAAGATGGTCGGGTTGCCGGAAAAGTCAGTGCTCGAGGCGCTCGACCGGATCAAATCGGCGTTGCGCAACTCGGGCTACGATTTTCCCGGCCGCAAGATCACGATCAATCTCGCCCCCGCCGACACCCGCAAGGAAGGCTCCGCATTCGATCTGCCGCTGGCGATCGCGCTGCTCGGCGCGAACGGACAGATTCGCGATCGTGAGCGGATGCGCCGCTATCTGGTGCTGGGCGAGCTTGCGCTCGATGGGCGGGTCAAGGGAATCAAGGGCGCCCTGCCCTCCGCGCTTCTGGCGCGCGCGCGGAAGTTCGACGGCGCCGTGCTGCCGGCCGAGAACGCGCGCGAGGCCGCCGTGGTCGGCGACGCCACCCCGATCGTCGGCGTGAACAATATCCGCGAGGCGATCGAATTCTTCGACGGCACCCGCAAGATCGATCCGGCGATCGCGAACCTTGATGAACTGTTCGCAAGCGCCGCGCACTACGAAGTCGATTTCAGCGAGGTCAAGGGCCAGGAGCAGGCCAAGCGCGCGCTCGAAGTAGCGGCGGCGGGCGGGCATAACGTGCTGATGATCGGCCCGCCGGGATCGGGCAAGACGATGCTGGCCAAGCGGCTGCCGACTGTCTTGCCCGCAATGAGCTTCGAAGAAGCAATCGAGACCACCAAGGTGCACAGCGTGATGGGCCTGCTCGAGGGCCGCGCGCTTATCGCAACGCGTCCGTTCCGCTCGCCGCATCACACGATCTCCGACGCGGGGCTAATCGGCGGCGGCTCGATCCCGCGCCCCGGCGAGGTCAGCCTGGCGCATCGCGGCGTCCTGTTCCTCGACGAGCTGCCCGAGTTCCGCAAGAACGTCCTCGAGGTGCTGCGCCAGCCGCTCGAGGATTCGAAGATCACAATCTCGCGCGTGATGGGCACGCTCACGTTTCCGGCCAGCGTGATGCTGATCGCGGCGATGAACCCGTGCCCGTGCGGGTTCTACACCGACCCGCAGCACGAATGTTCCTGCTCGCCGCTCGATATCCAGCGCTACCGTTCGCGAATCTCCGGCCCGCTGCTCGATCGGATCGATATCCATATCGAAGTGCCCGCCGTCAAGTACCACGACTTGACCGACAAGCGCGCCGGCGAGACTTCGGCGGCAATCCGCGAGCGCGTCAATCGCGCGCGCGCGCATCAGCTCGCCCGCTTCGCCGGGATGCCGATTTACTGCAACGCGCAGATGGGCGCGCGCGAATTGCATCAGCATTGCGTCGTCGAAAGTGCGGGCGAAAAACTCCTCGAACTCGCAATCAACCGGCTCGGACTGTCGGCCCGCGCCTACACCCGAATCCTGAAGGTCGCGCGCACGATCGCCGACCTCGACGACTCCGGCGCGATCGCCGCCCATCACGTCAGCGAGGCGATCCAGTACCGCTCGCTCGACCGCGCCCCGCTCTAACCGCGCTCTTTAGCACTGGTGAGCCCCCGTATTGCCTTACGCCGCGCTTCGGCGTAACTGATTTGCCAGATAAGCGATTGTGATGGTCGATTACCCGGAGCGTGGCCTCGCGCCGCGTTCCAAGGGAGGTCACCGATGAGCAGCATGGCCAAGATGGCGGTCTTCGTCGTATTGGGGTCGGCGCTGACAGTCGGAGCCCTGATGATCGCAAGCTACCTGTCCACCGCAGCCGGATAGTCCTCCGCTTCTGTCCTTTGGTTTCTGCGAACCGAAGGGCGATCGGATCGCGTCAGAGTCGGGAAAAGCGGCCGTGAAACCGCAACGGGTGTTTTTGCGCGCGCACCCGGCTAATCTGGTCTCGCGCCGGCGGATGAGACCGCGCTG
>DATLTX010000092.1:0-5650 GCA_035533435.1 Binataceae bacterium (SeqCode) | reverse complement strand
GACGGCAGCCGCTTCATCGCCGAGCGCTCGGCGCATCGGCGCTTGAATTCCTCGTACGGGTCACCCAGATATTGCGCGTAATAGCGCGCCGAGTCGGTGTCGATATAGCCGATGTTCATTCCGTTGACGGTTATCCCGCGCGGCCCGAGCTCGAAAGCGAAATCGCGCACCATGCTTTCGAGGGCGGCCTTCGCCGCGCCCAGCACGCCGTGGCCGGGAAGATTTCGAATCGAGTCGATCCCCGAGATCACCAGGATTCGTCCGCCCTCGCCCATCACCTTCGAGGTTTCCTGTACTGCCGCCAGAAAGCCGCCCACGCTGAGGTTAAAGGTGCGCAGGAGGTTATGCGGCTTGGATTCGAGCAGCGGCTTGAACGCGGTCGCCGCCGCATTGGCGATGAGGATATCGACGCGGCCGAGTTCCGCCGCCGTCCGCGCGACCATCGCGCGCACCTCGGCGTCGTTCTCGAGATCGGCCTTGACCAGGATCGACCGCGGCGCGATAGCACGCACGGTCTCGAGCGTGCGCGCGGCGCTGTCTTCGTCGCGCCGATAGTTCATCGCGACGGTTGCGCCGAGCTCGGCCAGCCGCGTCGATAGCGCGCGTCCAAGGCCGCGCGTTCCGCCCGTAACGAGTGCCACTTTCCCCTTTAGGTCATGCATGGCGGGGGAGATTAGCACGCGAACCGGCGGGCGAGTAAAACCCGAGCGGGGGTGGAAGCCCGCCTACGCGCCGGGGTAAAGCGTCCGGCGGATATCGGCGGCACGCGCGCCGCTTAGCGGCGTGCCGTCGGCGCGCAGCGTGCGCCAGTTGAAATCAGGATGCTCGATCTGAACGACGATTTCGCGATCGGCGAGATCCGCCGGCGTCGCGAATGCCACCCGCCCGGTTTCGCCGGTTACCGTCTCCGCAATCACGCGATCGCCTCTGCCGCGCACGACCACGCGCGCGCCCGCAACCGCCGGACGCTCGCCGTCGGGCAGATGATCGTTTTCGAGCACGGTCACGCGCAGGCTGCGCATGTCGCGGGTCCGTTCGGCCTCGATCGCGAGATCGCGCAGGTAGATCATCGGTTCGGCGAACACGCCCTTAAGTCCGGCGCTCTGCGGCTCACACGACGGATTCGCCTTGAGCTCGATTCGCTGCGCCGCCATCCCATGGTCAGAGGTCAGCACGAACAGCGTCGAATCGAAGATGCCGCGGGCGCGCAGCGTGTCGAAGATCTTTCCGATCCGCGCGTCGGTGCGCACGATCGCCTCGCGCAGGCCCGCGTGATGCGGGCCGTAATCGTGCCCGGCGCCGTCGGTGAGCACGAATTCGTGGGCGACAAAAACCGGCGGCGCGTCGCCGCAATGCTCGAACAGGGCGATCATCTGCGCCATCCCACGCACATCGACGATTTCCTCGCGATGCATCCCGGGCATATTGTCGGCCATCCAGCGCGGGCTGACATCGCTCGACATCTCCTGCGTGAGCGATTTGAGGCGCGCCTTATCGCCGACGATGCGCCGTTCGAACACGGCGTGATCGGCGCCACGCCCCTGCGGCTCGTGAATCGACGCGGTGATGGCGCCCGGGCCGTGAACGCGTTTGAACGCCTCGTACAATGTCTCGACCTCGGGATTTACGTAACCCTCGCCTTCGAAGATGTTCCCCTGAATCGGCACGGTCTGGCGATGCTCGCGCAGGTGAAAGGTCGGATTGACGACATCGTGATGCCCGCACCATGCGCCAGTCAGAATCGTCGAATGACTCGGCCAGGTGATACTGGGAAAGTTGACGACCGACCCGTGCGAGAGCATCGCGCCGGAATAGGCAAGCGCGGCGAGGTTCGGAATCGCCGCGCGATTATTCTCGAGCTGCCAGACCAGTTCGGTATGCGACAGGCCGTCGAGTAGAATCATATACACGCGCTCGGGGGCCGCGGAACCGGCGTCGATCAGATCGCTGAGCGGCGCGCCGTCCTGGCGCTTGAGCAGCGTGCGCGCGGCCATTCCGGCCGGGCCGCGTCCGTCGATTTCGGGAAACTGCATGATCCTGGCAATCGTCGGCGCAATATCGACGTGCCGCGCCGCGAGCCTGAAGCGGCCCGGCTTTACCCCCGGACCGCTCAACACCAGCGGAGCGCGCGACTGCACCACGTCGAGCGCGCCATGCTGCCCGGGCTGGATCCCATACGCGTAGGCCTTGGGACTGACGACCAGGTCGGGGCCGCGCGGGCTGTCGAACAACTGCGCGAGCCGCTCGTAGGCGTCAGGATGGGTCAAAGTGTGCGGCTCGAAGTAGGCGAGATTCGGATCGTCGGCGGGATTTCCGCTCAGGCGCGCGGCCTCGAGTTCTTCGGCGATCGTCGCGACGGCGAACGGATCCTGCCGGGCGAGCGGGTTGTCGCCGATCTGCTCGATTACCTCGAAGCTCAGCGCACCTTGCGGGTCGCGCAGGCGCCGGAAGCGGATCATTCCGCCGCGCGACCATACCTCGTAAGCGCCGTCGCGCCAGGTGGCGACCAGATCGACCTGGTCGGCCGCGCGGGTTTCCTTCAGGAGCGCAATAATCGCGCGATCGCCCGATTCGTACTGGTTGGGGTCCAGACCCTGGCCGCCCGGGCGCTCAGGTCCATGTTCGATCAAGCTGGAGTTCGGCATGACGGGCTATTGTCGCGCCGCGAGGCTTCGAGTGCAAAAGCGAAAATGCACGGTTTAACCGGCGCTGTCACATCTTTGTAACCTCGGATTCGATTGCAGCCCTGACACGAATCTCGCCATACTGTACGCTCGCAGCCAACTCAAGGAAGTAGCAATGGCATCAGTAGACGACGCATCATTCGAGTCACGCATCGGCAAAGGCACCAAGGCCTCGGGCAAGCTGCACTTCAAGGGCCCAGTGAAAATCGAAGGCGAGGCCGAGGGCGAGATCTCCGGCGACGACGTGATAATCGCCAGCGGCGCGGTCGTGAGCGCGCGGATCTCGGCCGGCAAGGTTACGATTGCGGGCGCCTTCAGCGGCGAGATCACCGCGCGCGAGCGGGTCGAACTGCTTGCCACCGCGCGCGCGCAGTGCACCATCAGCACGCCGAGCCTGGTGCTCAACGAAGGCGCGACCTTCGACGGCGACTGCAAGATGCCGCGGGCGCGCGCCGCGGCGTGACGCGCTAGCCGGGCCGCCGATCGACCAGTAGCGCCTCGACCCCGCGATCGTCGAGCCGGCGCAGGATTCGCCCCGCCGCGTCGAGCTCGATTTCCTCGCGATCGCCCATCCGCGGTTCGTAAATCCACCGCAGCCCCGCGCCGTCGGCGCATCGCGCGGATTGCTTGTTCGATCCCGCGACCAGCGTGGCCGGATCGATCGCGGCGACCCGCCCCGTCCATCGCGTCTGCCCGCGCGCGCGGACCCGCGCGATAATCAGCGCGCGAAAGATCACCAGGTCCGCGTCGATCTCACGAAACCGTCCGAGCTTGGCCGTCACCGCATTGCGGCCCGCCATCGCGGTAATCTGCCCGCGCAGAAATTCTCCCACCGCCTCGTACTGGGCGGTGCGATTGAATGGCCCGCGCGCGTAGCTGAGCGTGACACTCGCGATACTCGAGTCGGCGGCGAGGTCCGCGATGACGGCGTAGCGATTCGCGCTGTCCATAAAGCGGCGCGCGCCCGCGATTCGGCGGCCGTCGAAGCTGGCCTCCTCGATCGCGACGAGCGCGGCGCCGCGCCGGATTTCATAGTGGTAATCACCCGCCGGAAGAATCATCGCGGAGCACTTTCCCTCGTCTCCAACCAGGCCTTTGCGCCACTGCCTGCACGCTAACCGCCGCGGCGCGATTGGACAAGTTCACCGATGCAATGCTACAGCGCGAGATCGCGCGGCGATGACCGGAGGCGGCACTCCGGACCGCGCCATCATCAATCTTCAGGAGAACCCGAGCGATGAATTGGCAGGAGCATTTTCGCGCGCATCAACTCACCCACGAGCAAGCCGCACGGCTGGTGAAACCCGGAATGCGGATCGATTTCCCGCTCGCCGCGGCGGCTCCGATGCAGCATGCGATCGGCGCGCGCGCCGCTGAACTCGAGGGGGCCATCGATGTGCGCATCACGGCGCCAACTGCCGATCCGGGCTGGCTCTCGCAGGATCTCGGCGCCAAGTTCCGCCTCGAATTCGAGCTGTTCATCGGCAATCTCGCCCGCCCCCTCCACGACCGCCGCCAGGCCACCTATCTGCCCAACCTGTTCTCGACCCAATTCAAGGCGCACGACGAACGTCCCGCCGAGGACAAGCCGATCGATATCGCGTTCGTCAATGTCACCCCGCCCAACTCAAAGGGCTTCGTCAGCTTCGGACCGCATCAGTGGAACAAGCGCGCGTACGCCCGGCGCGCGCGGATGGCTATCGCGGAGGTGGACCGCGACCTCACCCGCACCTACGGCGACGTGTTCATGCACGTGAGCGAGTTCGCATGGTTCGTCGATTCGACTGCGGCGCCGGGAGATCCCGCGGTAGTCGAGCGCGAGCTTTCCCGGATGGATGAGGAAAAGCGCGCGGGCATTCGCGCCGCAATCGACGAGGCTGGAATCGATCGGATCTTTCCGATCGTCCAATACCTGCAGCGGATGTCAGTGCCGGACTTGCGCCTGCTACTCGGCATCTCGCCGCCACCCAAAGAGTACGCGGCAATCGCGGGCTATCTATCCGAGGTGATCGAGGACGGAGTGACGATTCAGATCGGCGTCGGCGACCCGAGCGGGCAAATGCCGCGCCTTGGCGCGTTCGATTCCAAGCACGACTTGGGATTGCACACCGAAATGTGCGCGCCGGGAGTCGCGCGCCTGGTCGATCGTGGAATAATCAACGGCCGCCGCAAGACCAGCCATCGTGGCAAGGCCGTCGCGGTTGCATGGTCAGGGTCCGATCCTGAAGACCTGAAGCTCGTGGACGACAATCCCGCCTTTGAACTCTACGACCCTGAGTACGTGCTCAATATCGGAACCCTGATGGGCAATTTCCGCCAGACCTCGATCAACAACGCGCTCGGAATCGACCTCACCGGCCAGATTACCGCCGAAACTGTCGTGGGCGCGCGCATGATCAACGGCACCGGCGGGCAACCCGAGATGCACATGGGCGCGTTTTTGTGCCGCGGCGGACGATCAATCACGCTGGTTGCCTCGACGGCGCTGGGCGGAGCGGTATCGCGTATCGTGCCCCAGCTAGAGGAAGGCGCATTGGTGACAATACCGCGCTTTTTCGCCGATACAGTCATCAGCGAGTACGGAATCGCACGGTTGCTCGGCAAGAACCATCGCGAGCGCGCCAACGAGCTTATCGCGATAGCCCACCCCGAACATCGGGCGGAACTGCGGGCGGCGGCCGTCCGACTTTTTGGCTGATAACTATACATCCTATTACTTCTATGGACATTGTCAGAATACCTATTGATGCGATAACTCTACAATAAGATTGATTCGGCAGCTTTGAATGTGCTAGTAGTTTGGTTTGATTGTACAAAGTCACTTGTGCTATCCTACGAGTGTGTAGAACAATCGCTACTGCGATAGGGAAAAAGCCACACTCATGCAGAATGCTGCCAAGGTTCTCACCGTGAACGAACTCGCGGAGTATCTCCGCGTCCATCGCTCAACCATCTATCGATTGCTC
>DATLTX010000091.1:0-10216 GCA_035533435.1 Binataceae bacterium (SeqCode) | reverse complement strand
TGGGACAATATCGACATCTTCGGATGGCTCGGCTATCCGATGCAGATCAAGATCAACTTCCTGTGCCGCGACTCGATTCTCGCCGCGCCGCTGGTGCTCGACCTGGTCCTGTTCCTCGATTTGGCGCATCGCGCCGGGATGCGCGGAATCCAGGAGTGGCTGTCGTTCTACTTCAAGGCGCCGATGCACGCGCCCAACGTCTATCCCGAGCACGACATCTTCATCCAGTTGATGAAGCTGAAAAACACCCTGCGCTGGATGCGCGGCGAAGAACTGATCACCCATCTGGGGCTTGAGTATTACGATTGACCTGCAAGGCGCTTGCTAATCGGACTCTAATTAGATAGCTATCTAATTAGATGGAAGTTGATAAACCAAGAGTCGCGCACGAAGCTTCCCCGTCCGAACCGCTCGCGTTTTTCCGCGCGCTGGCCGATCGCAGCCGGCTCCGGATCGTCGGGCTGCTCGCCGCGCGCGAGTACAGCGTCCAGGAACTCGCTCGCACCCTCGGTCTTCGCGAGCCCACCGTCTCGCATCATCTCGCGATCCTGAAGAACGCCGGCCTGGCACGCGTCCGCGCTGACGGCACTATCCGATGGTACCGGCTCGAAGCGGACGCGCTCCATCGCCGAAGCCGCGCGCTGCTCAGCCGCGCGTCGCTCGAACGAATCGCCGCCGATACTTCCGCCGAGGCGGGCGAGCGCGAGGTGCTGGCAAATTTCCTCGACGGCGACCGGCTCACCGTCATCCCGGTTTCGCGAAAGAAGCGCTGGGTCGTGCTGCAATGGCTCGCGCGCAAGTTCGCCGCCGGAGTCGATTACACCGAGGCGCAGGTCAGCGCGATCCTGAAGCGCCATCACGCGGACGCCGCGACGCTGCGCCGCGAGATGGTCGGCTACCGGATGCTGGCGCGCGAAGGCGGCGTCTATCGGCTGCTTCCCGAAAGCGAATGGCGTTCCTCGCCGTGATCGCGTAAACGGGGGGCTTTCGTCTGGACCGTGCCGCGCAATAGAATCGACCTTTGATGAGCATCCTGCGCGATAAGACCATAGTGCTTGGCGTCAGCGGGGGGATTGCCGCTTACAAGGCGGCCGAGATCGTGCGCGCGCTGGTGCAGCGCGGCGCGAAGGTGCGTGTGATGATGACGCGCAATGCGCAGGAGTTTATCACGCCGCTCACCCTCCAGACGCTTGCGCAAGATCCCGTCGCCACCGATACGTTCAGCCTCACCCAGGAATCCGAGATCGGCCACATTCGTCTGGCCGACTCGGCCGATGCGGTTTTGATTGCTCCCGCGACCGCGAATGTGATCGCGAAGGCGGCGGCGGGAATTGCTGACGATATCGTCACGACCGTTCTGCTCGCGACCCACGCTCCGGTTGCGTTCGCGCCCGCGATGAACGTGCATATGTACGCGCATCCGAGCGTCGTCGAGAATCTCGCCAAGCTGCGCTCGCGCGGCGCGACGATCATCGAGCCCGCCGAGGGTGAGCTCGCCTGCGGTTACGAAGGCAAGGGCCGTCTGCCCGACTCCGCGATTATCATTGCCGAGCTCGAGCGCATCCTGTCGCCGCGCGATTTGGCGGGCGAGCGGATTCTCGTCACCGCCGGCCCTACGCAGGAGGCGATCGACCCGGTGCGCTTCGTCTCGAATCGATCTTCCGGAAAAATGGGCTTCGCGATCGCTGCTGCGGCGTGGCGGCGCGGCGCGGAAGTTAAGCTCGTCGCCGGACCGTCGGCGCTTGCGACTCCTTACGGCGTCGAGCGAATCGACACGGGCAGCGCGGCCGAGATGCTGGCGGCGACTTCGAGCAATTTTCCGTGGGCGTCGGCATTGGTGATGGCGGCGGCGGTCGCGGATTTCCGTCCCGTGCATCCGGCGCCCGGCAAGGTCAAAAAGAATCCCAAGGGTATGGCGCTGCGGATGGAATCGATCGCCGACGAGCTGCCACGGCTGGCGGCGAAGAAAGGCTCGCGCGTCGTGATCGGTTTCGCGGCCGAGACCGCCGACCTTGCCGCGAACGCCCGCGACAAACTCGCGCGCAAGCGGCTTGACCTGATCGTCGCCAACGACGTCACGCAAGCGGGCGCGGGCTTCGGCGTCGATACCAATATCGTCACGCTGCTGGGCGCCGACGGCAGCGTCGAGAGTCTGCCGAAGCTTTCGAAAGACGAGGTCGCCGATCGAATCCTCGATCGACTGACTGTCCTGCGCGCCGCCAAAGCGCGGCGGCTGCGAGTCGTCCGTTAACCAGCTCCGCGCGTCCGCGCGAAGCCGAGCGCAAGATCATGGGAGGGTCAGATGGCGACGATCGGAAGTCCCGCACCACAGGTCCAGCGTCCGCGCCGCGATTGGTTTTTGTCCGCGATGGCGATTCTGTTCGCCCTCCTGGCGCTTTCTGATTTCACCAAGCCGTTTCAGCATCGCAATGATCCAGGCCATCTAGGGCTGGTGATTTTTGGGCATCGCCTTGCGACCTTTGGCGCCAATGCGATCGGCGGTCCGATCTTCGGAATTATCCTCGCGACCTACGCCTACGGGCTGTTGACGCAGAAGCGATGGCTCAAGCCGCTGTCGATCGTGTACGCGTTTTACGTCCCAACCAATCTGACGCTGTTCTGGTCGCTGCACGCGAATCCGCCGCCGACGGTGGGCTTTATCGTCGTTTACCTGATTCTTTCCGTGGGCGGGTCGGTCGGTACCGCGCTCTATATCGGGTATCATCACGATCGGCTGCGGTGATGCGAGCAACCTGCATATGAGCGAATCCAAATCGCGGCCCGACCGCGCGACGATCGTCGCCACGCTGGCCGATTACGTTGCGCAGCTTCGCGAGGAAGGGATGGACGGTCTGCCCGCTACCGAGCGGCGGCCCGCACCCGCACCGGCGCCCGCCGCGGCGCAAAGCGTGAGCGCGCCAGCGACGGCTCAAGCCGCCGTTGCGCCGCGGAGCCTCGCGATGTTCTCGAAATATCCGGGGCTCGAAAAAACCGAATCGCTCGAAGTGCTGCGCGAATTTATCGGCGATTGCCGCCGCTGCAAATTGTGGGGCCTGCGCAAGAACCTGGTGTTCGGAGTCGGCAATCCAAACGCCGAGCTGATGTTTATCGGCGAAGGGCCCGGCGCCGAAGAGGACGCACGCGGCGAGCCCTTCGTCGGCCGCGCCGGCCAGTTGCTCACCGATATAATCGAGCGCGGGATGGGGATGACGCGCGGCGAGGTTTATATCTGCAACGTCATCAAGTGCCGCCCGCCCGATAATCGCAACCCCGAGCCCGACGAGGTCGCGTCGTGCGAGCCGTTCATGATGCGCCAGATCGAACTCGTCAAGCCGCGCGTGATCGTCGGCCTGGGCACCTTCGCGGTGCAGGCGGTCCTGAAGCTCAAGACTCCCATCAGCAAGCTGCGCGGCAACTGGCACGACGTAGGCGGGGTCCGGATGATGCCGACGTTTCATCCGGCCTACCTGCTGCGCAACCCCGGCGAGAAGCGGCTGGTGTGGCAGGACGTGCAGATGGTGTTGAAGGAACTCGGGCGGCCGATTCCGGGACGCGCGGGCGCATGAACGCCCGCCGGCAGATCCGCGGCGTTGCGATAATCGCCGCCGCGCTCGCAGCGGCGGGAATCTTTGCCACGCTCGCGGCGCGCGCGCGCGCCGGCAATCCGCCGTCCGCGCAGAAGTGGGTCGAGTTGATCACCGTCGATGGCTCGATCAATCCGGCGGTGGCGAGCTTTATCGACGACTCGATCGACTCGGCGTCGCGTGGGGGCGCGGGCGCGCTCGTGATCGAGCTCGATACTCCGGGCGGGCTGCTGACCTCGGCCGAGCAGATTGTGAAGAGCCTGCTTGCCGCACCGGTTCCCGTGATCGTCTATGTCGCGCCGTCGGGCGCCGCCGCGGCGTCGGCCGGGACCTTCATCACCGAAGCGGCGAATATCGCGGCGATGGCGCCGGGAACGACGATCGGCGCGGCGCATCCGGTCGAGGAGACCGGCTCGGATATCAAGGGGGTCATGGGCGAGAAGATCGAGAACTTCACCGCGACCTTCGCGCGCAATATCGCGCAAGATCGCGGACGCAACGAAGACTGGATCGAGCAGGCGGTCCGCCACAGCGTCGCGATCGGCGAACGTGAGGCGCTGCAGAAAAAAGTGATCGATATTGTCGCGCCCGATTTGCGCAGCCTGCTCGTCCAGGCGTCGGGCCGCAAGGTCCAGGTCGCGGGCAAAGACGTCACCCTCGATCTGGCCGACGCCGTCGTGCGGCGCGGCGCGATGACCGCCGGGCAGAGGGTGCTCAACACGCTGGCGGACCCGAATATCGTGTACCTGCTGCTGATGGCGGGGCTGCTCGGGCTGTATTTTGAATTCGCGCATCCGGGAGTTTTTCTGCCCGGCGTCGCCGGCGCGATCTGCCTGCTGTTGTTTTTCGCGTCGTTCCAGGTGCTGCCGGTCAACGTGACCGGGCTGCTGCTGATATTCCTGGGCGTGGCGCTGCTGATCGCCGAGGCGTTCGTCACCAGCTACGGAATTCTTGGACTCGGCGGAGTGGCGGCGTTCGTGATCGGATCGCTGTTTCTGATCGATACCTCGAAGACCAATCTCGCGGTGAACCGCGACATAATCTACGGCGCCGCGGTCGCGCTGACCGCGATAATCCTCGGACTCGGCTATATCGTCGCGCGCGAGCGCCGGCGTGTCGCAAAGACCGGGGTGGAAGCGATGGTCGGCGAGATCGGCGAGGTGCGCGAGGCGATTGCCGCCGGAGCGCCGGGAAAGATCTTCGTGCATGGCGAGATCTGGCGCGCGACCAGCCCGGACGCGCTTGCGCCTGGCGCGCGGGCGCGCGTCACCGCTGTGAAAGGTCTCGAGGTCGAGGTGCGGCGCGCGCTCTGAGCGCGCCGCGAGCCAAGGAGAATATTGATGGCGACAGGGTTTGGGGTAATTGTTTTTATCGCCGCAGTAACATTTCTGAGCGGCCTCAAGGTTCTGAACGAATACGAGCGCGGCGTGGTCTTCCGGCTCGGACGGCTCACGCCGTTTCGCGGTCCGGGGGTGATCTTCGTCATCCCGGTGCTCGAGCGGATGGTGCGGATCGATCTGCGCACCGTCACCCTGGATATTCCACCGCAGGACGTGATCACCAAGGATAACGTTTCGGTCAAGGTCAGCGCGGTGCTGTATTTCCGCGTGGTCGATCCGTCGCGCGCGGTGACCGAGGTTGCCAATTACCTGTTCGCCACGATGCAGCTTGCGCAGACCACGCTGCGCTCGGTCGGCGGGCAGACCGAGCTCGACGAACTGCTGAGCCAGCGCGACAAGCTCAACGCCCGCATCCAGGAGGTGGTCGATTCGCAGACCGAGCCGTGGGGAGTCAAGGTCACGCTGGTCGAGCTCAAGAATATCGATCTGCCGCAGGACATGCAGCGCGCGATTGCGGCGCAGGCCGAGGCCGAGCGCGAGCGGCGCGCGAAAGTGATCGCGGCGGAAGGCGAGTTCCAGGCCTCGCAGCGGCTGGCGGACGCGGCGGAGATAATGAGCAAGAGCCCGATCACGCTGCAACTGCGCTATCTGCAAACACTCAAGGAGATCGCGACCGATCACAATTCGGTCACGATATTTCCGCTCCCGATCGACCTGCTCGACGCGTTCCGCACGATGATCAAGCCGGCAGCCGCGCCGCCGCCGGCCACTCTTACCGGAGGCGACGCGAAGTCTTAACCGCGCGCCGGATGACATCGCAACCGCCCTGAGCTAGAAAGGAATTGGGGGGAGCTTTTTAACCATGGGCAAGCTAATTCTGGTTCGCCACGGTGAGAGCGAAGGCAATCGCATTCGCCATTTCACGAACTCGCCCGACGCGGCGATGACCGAACTCGGCCGCCGCCAGGCGCTCGAAGCGGCGCTCAGGATCAAAATCAGTTTTCATCCGCACAGGGTGATCGCGAGTCCATACTTGAGAGCGCGCGAAACCGCGCGGATTATCGCGGAGCAATTCAATCTGCCGGTCGAGGTCGAAGGCGAATTTCGTGAACAGAATCTGGGCGCGGTCGCCGGAAAGCCGTACGAAGTTGTGCGCGACGATCCGGCCTTCGACCCGGCGCGCTCATGGCAATGGCGCCCGCCCGGCGGGGAAAGCCACGAAGACCTGCGCCTGCGCAGCGCTCCCGCGCTCGATCGAATCGCGCGGGAATGTCCCGATCGCGAGGTCGTGATCGTCAGCCACGGTGGCGTGATGCGCGCGCTGTGGGCGCATGTGACCGGACTCTGGGACGGCGCGCACATTCCAGCCAACTGCGGGATTATCGTGATCGAGCACGACGCGGGGCGCTTCGCTGCGCCAGCGGTAATCGGCGGCGAGCAGGACGAAGCCGCGCGCGAAGCCGGCGCATGGCGCCCCGCTATTTTGCGTCGAGCGGTTTCGTCATAGCGCGCAACCCGGGCGGCATCGCCAGGGTCGGATCCCATGCCAGTCCGGACGGGTAGGCGACCAGTCCGGCGCGGGCAGCAGCGGCGCGGCCCGGATCGCCCAGCATCAGGCGCATGAACTCGATCGCGCCCGCGCGATTGGGCGGGTTGGCGGTGAGCGTCGCCGCGTAGGCGACCGGAGCGCCGGTGATTGTCTTGCGATGCGGCGCGGCGCCGACCACGACGCTGGCGCGCGCGTAATCAGCAGCGCGATCGAAATCGCCCAGGTTGATCTGCGGCGGAAGTTCCAGGAATTTGAGCTGGCCGAGCCGCGCGTCCGACGCGTAGCCGAAATAGTAGTCGAGCTCGCCGCTTTGCAAGAGCGCGATCAGATCGATGTTGTGCGGGCGGATATTGGCGCGGGGGCATCCGGCCGCCAGCCGCGCCGCGAGATCGGGATCATCGTAAAAGCGTTCGGCGAGTTGCCATACGATGAGTGTCCAGTAGCCCGCCGGATCGCGCTGGGGATTCGAATGGCCGTAGCGCACGCCCGGCCGCGCGAGAATCTGCCGCCAGTTGCCCGCGTTGATCTCGGAGGCGAACTTCGATTGCGGCGTGTACACGATTCCCATCGAGTTGCCGGCGAAGATCGCCGCCCACCGGTCGATCCCCGCGCGCGGAGTCTGAAGCAGGCGCCAATCGGCGGTAATGAGAATGTCGCAGGGCAGATGCAGGTCGGTGATCTTGCGAATCGCGTCCAGGCTGCCGCCGCTCTCGCTGCGCACCTGCGCGCCCGGATGCGCGGCCTCGTAGAGTTTCGCGATCTCGGCGACGTAGCCGGTCAGGCTGTCGGCGTGGAAGATCGTAAGCGGCGCGCGATCGGATCCGGCGCCGCGTGCGAGCGCTGGGAAGGCGAAGCAGCACAGCGCGATTGCGAGCGCGCTGACGCGTGAGAAATTTCGCTGCGGCGCCATCATGAGTATCGGCGCCTCGATCAGAATGGAATTCGCGCGGTCAGGACCACGCTGTGGTTATAAGGGCGATATTTCGTAACCGCCACCTGGTAGCCGGCGCCGAAGGTCAGACCGACCCGATTGTGAATCGGGATGCGTCCGATCAACAAGCCGGGAGTGAGAAACAATGTGTTATGCCCGTTCTCCTTGCCGTAGGACTGCCACGAGTAGTTGGTTTCGACCTCGGGCCAGAAATATTTCCACAGGTGGTACTGAAAGGTCGTGTTCCATGCGAGCGGCGCGCCAAGCCGGTCCAGCCCGCCGTTGGAGAAGGTCACGCCGACGGTGGATTGACAATCGAAGTCGCCGAAGCCCTTGCCGAACGCAAGCGTCGGGGTGAACAGCGCGTGGCCGTTGCCGTTGACGTTCGATCCGGTCGGAACGCTGAAGCCCATGAACGCGGTCACCATGTAATTGCCGTGCTGCTCGTCGGCCGAAAGCAGGCGGAGTTTGACCAGAAACGGCCAGTCGCCGAAGCCGTCGGTGTTGCGCGGGATGTTGCGCTTCAGGAATGCGGGAACGCCGATGATGGTCTCGATATTTTCCTGCGGGATCAATTCGAGCCCCTTGGCGCCGCCGAAATTGTCGGTCGCGAGTCCGTTGCGCGCGGACTGGAAGAATTGGTCGTAGCGATACTCCTGCTCGAGGCGTGGAGTGACCGTCACCAGCGGCGTGATCCAGTGCGGCTGGTCGTTCTGGGTCCGCGAGACCATCGCGAGCCACCGATTGACGAAGCCTTCGAGCGCTCCGCTGAAGCCCGGCGCCGTCGGCGCTTCGGCGATTGGCGGCGCGGGCGGAGCCGCGAGGCTCGGGACGACGTAGCGCAACACGCCGCCGACTCCCGGATTGGGCGGCGGCGCGGAGTCGGCGTGCGCGGACGTGGCAAGCGCGGTGGCGGCTAGCGCCGCGGCGAGGATGAGTCGGGCCGGTATTTTCATCGCCGGGATGTTATGCCAGTATTATGGCGAAATGGCAAGCATCATGGCATCAGCGCAAGACAAAATCAGGCGCGCGCGCGCCGCGCGCGGACTCAGCCAGAACGAACTCGCGGTGCGCGCCGGCATTTCCCGGCAGGCGCTCGGCGCGATCGAGGCGGGGCAATACCAGCCGGGCGTCAGTGTCGCACTCGCGCTCGCGCGCGAGCTTGGCGAGACAGTCGAGGCGCTCTTCGGCGCCCAATCTCCCGAACAGATCGATGCCGCGTTGCCGCGAGAGACGAGTGTCGCGGGCGGCACGCGCGTCGCGCTGGCGCGTGTGGGCGGGAAAGTAGTCGCGGTGCCGACCGCGCCGGTGCGGCATCATCTGACGGCAGCCGACGGGATCGTGAGCAGGGTAAGCGGGCGGCACGCGTCAGTCGCATCCTACGTGTCGGCGGCGGAGATCGACGCGACGCTGCTCGTCGCGGGATGCGATCCGGCGGTTGCGCTGCTGGCCGATTGGGTCGCGCGGCGCCACGCTCCGGTCAGGATTGTCGCGCTCGCGCGCGGCAGCATCGGCGCGCTCGAGGCCCTGCTGGGCGGACGCGCGCACGTGGCCGGAGTGCATCTGCGCGACACCAGAAGCGGCGAGTACAACACGGGTCCGGTGCGCCGTGCGCTGGGGAATCGGCGCACGACGATCGTTCGATTTGCGAGCTGGGAGCTTGGCCTGGCAACGGCGCCGGGAAATCCGCTCGGGATTCGCGGCTTCGCGGATCTTGCGCGGCCGCGCCTGCGAATCGTCAATCGCGAGCGCGGGGCGGGTGCGCGAATCGCGCTCGACGACGCGCTTGCCGCGCTCAAGCTGAAGCCCGCGGCGATTGCGGGCTACGAGCGCGAGGCGGGCGGACATCTGGAAGTGGCGCTCGCAATCGCAGCGGGGCAGGGCGACGTTGGGGTAACGCTTCGCGTCGCTGGCGAGGCCTACGGACTGGGCTTCGTGCCGATTCGCGAAGAGCGCTACGACCTCGCGGTACCCGCGGGCGAGATGTCGTCGGCGCCCGTGCGCGCGATGCTCGAGGCGGTGAACTCGTCACGCTTCGCGAGCGAGGTGGCGGGACTGTGCGGCTACGACACCCGCGAAATGGGCGCCGTAGCCGCGCGCCTGTAACTGATTTTCACAGAGGCGCTAGCCCCCGCTCTCGAGCATCGAGTCCAGGAACTCGGCGCTCTTGAGCTTGCGATCCAGAATCGAGTTGATAAATCGCGCGAGCGCCGCAGTGGCGTCGCTGCCCGCCGGCGTTGCTCCGCAGGCGGCGCTCAGCGGGGATCCGCCCAGGCGCGCCAGCGCGGCCGCGGTTTCGGGACGCAGCTTGATCGCGCCCTCGGCCAGGTTCGGACGGCATCGCGGACAGATGACGCCGCCGCGTCCGACGACGAAGTACATCGCGCCCGCTTCCGCGCCCGGCTCGTCGCCGCAGATCCGGCAGCGCTCGAAATCGAGACCGAAGCCGGCCCATCCTAGAATCTGCAACTCGAACGCCTGTCTGAGTGCCGCGTCGGCCGAGCCCGGCGACAGCGCGGCCATCGCCTCGCTGAGAATCCGGTATGCGTCGGCGGCTTCGCCCTCGGGCGCGCTCAGCGCGTCGGCGAGTTCGAGCATATAGCTGCCGAGCGCGATCCGGCCGAGATCTTCGTCGATCGGAAATTGCGCCAGCTCGGCTGCTTCGGCGCGGGTGATGAAGACGAGCTGGCCGTGCGGGCGGCGGCGAAAATGCAGCATCACGTGCGAGAACGGTTCGAGCTTGCGCTCGAAGCGATGGCGCGAGGCTTTCGCGCCCTTCGCGATTCCCGCGAGCTTGCCCTGATCGCGAGTG
>DATLTX010000090.1:0-9420 GCA_035533435.1 Binataceae bacterium (SeqCode) | reverse complement strand
TATCGCGAACCAATCACCGTCGCCGACGTGCTGAACTCGCGGATGATCGCCTATCCGTTTCGCCTCCTGATGTGCTGTCTCGTCACCGACGGCGGCGGCGCCTTGATCCTGACCTCGGCCGAGCGCGCCCGGGACTTCCCGCGCAAGCCGGTTTACGTCCTCGGCACGGGCGAGAGCGTCGAGACGCCGATGATTTCGCAGATGGAGGACTTCACGACCTCGAAGGCGTTTCGCGTCTCGGGAAAGAAAGCCATCGACGAGGCGGGAATCACGCACAAGGACGTCGATCACCTGATGATCTACGACGCATTTGCGCATCTGCCGCTTTACGGCCTCGAGGATCTCGGCTTCTGCAAACCCGGCGAGGCCGCGCGCTTCATCCAGGAGCGCAACACCGCGCCCGGCGGAGTCCTTCCGCTCAACACCAACGGCGGCGGGCTTAGCTACATGCACTCCGGGATGTACGGGATGTACGCGATGCAGGAGAGTATCCGGCAGTTGCGTGGAGTCGCTGCGGCGCAGGTGCCGGGCGCGAAGATCTCGATCGCGCACGGCGTGGGCGGGATGTTCGCCGCCAGCGGCACGATCGTGTTCAGCAATCAGGCGCCATGAGCCGCACGACCGTTTGGAATTTGCGGCTTCCCGCTACGGGCCGGCGGCCGCGCCGAGCGGATGGTCCTTGAGGAACGTCAGCATTTGATCGTTGCGCGCCGACGGCCATCGCATGTGATGCCAAAAGCCGCGCAGGGATGCGCCGCTGCCAACATCTCCCTGCGCCGTCGGATCGGTGCCGCAGGTATCGTCGCATTTCGTCACTTGACTTCCGGAAGGGTCGAGGATCACGTCCACCAGGCTGCCTCCTGCCGCGCGCAATTGGTCCCCGAACCGGCTTCCGTTGGGACACATGCCGGCGATGTCGCAATTGTTGCGAACATGCATTATCGGCAGGTGCGGATTGAAAAGCTGTAGCTGACCGTTGCCGGATGCGGCACCCGCAGCCGGTGCCTGAGGACATGGATCGTTGAATGCGCCGAAAGGGTCGGGCGCGGAATATACCGCCGCCGCCGCAATCCACGGCCGATTGAGCGAATAGAGGACCGCGAACGCGGCCCCGTTGGACCATCCCATCAGATAGATGCGGCGCCGATCCACATTCCCGGCCGCGACCTGCACCGCGACGAAGTGATCGATCGCTGCCGCGTCGGGATTCTCCGGATACGCGACTCCATCCACCGTCACCACTCCGTTCGGATTTAGCTGCCGGTACCAGTTGTCCCATCCCAATCCGTTCGAATCCATTCCGGGATAGAAGTGGCTCGTGTACCGGCCTTCCGGTGCAAGCAGGATGAACCCCGGCGTGGCGCCGCCCAGGTCGGCGGAGTCGATGAGTTTGGGCAGACCCGTCATCTTCACGGAATCGGCCGTGGCGATCGATCCGTGCAGAAAGATCACCAGCGGCAGCGGGTTCTTGTCGCTCGCCGCCGCTGGAGCGTAACGGCATGAGTAACGCGCGATGCCGTCGGCGTCGGTCCACGGTCCGAGCACCTCGCCCCCGGCGCAGATCGGATTGTGCCGCGTGACAAAGCTCGCAAAGGTCCCGTGATTTACCGTGGCCGGCGGATCGCCGAACGGGCCGCACTTGGCTGGACTGGCGGCGCGCGCGCCTCTACTGAGAATCAATGCCGCCAGCGCCGCGCAGATGGCAATCCGCGTGTTCATATAAAATTCATAGTGCGGCATTCGGAGCATCGTTGCGAGCGATTTTTTCAAGCCCTGTCAGCGCAATTTAATGCCGGACCGGCGCGCGATTCTTCCTAGAGCGACGCGCAGCCGGTACACTTGCGCCTATCGATGGAACCACGCCTGAGCAAGACGATCGAGTGGCTCTATTCGCTCGAATCCCGCGGCGAGATTTACAAGCTCGAGCGCATGGATGCGGCGCTGGCGCTGATCGGTAATCCGCATCGCCGGGTCCGCGCGATCCATATCGCCGGCACCAAGGGCAAAGGCTCGGTCGCCGCGATGGTTGATTCCGTCCTGCGCGCGGCGGGAATCCGCACCGGGCTTTACACCAAGCCGCATCTGGTGAACCTGTCGGAGCGGACCCGAATCGACGGCGGCGAGATGCCGCCGGGGCGGATGCTTGGCTATATCGAGAGCCTGCGCGCGATCTACGAGCGCGCCGGCCTTGCCCTGACCTTCTTCGAGTTCACGGTCGCCATGATGTTCCTGTACTTCGCCGAGGAGCGGGTCGATCTCGCCGTGATCGAAACCGGGCTGGGCGGCAGGCTCGACTCGACCAACGTGGTGACGCCGATCCTGAGCGTGATCACGCCGATCGGTTTCGATCACATGGAATATCTCGGCTACACAATTCCGGCGATCGCGGCCGAAAAGGGCGGGATCATCAAGCGCGAAGTTCCCGTCGTAATCGGCGCGCGCGACCATGAAGCGCGCGCCACGCTCAGCTCGATCGCCGCGCAGCGCCAGAGCGCGGTGCGCATGATCGATCGCGATTTCTCGTTCCGCTCGCACGCGCCGGCGCATCGCCTCGACTATGCCGGCATGGCGCTCGAGCTAAGCGGCGTCGAACTTGGCCTTGCCGGACCCTTTCAGCACGAGAACGCCGCGATCGCCCTGGCGACGATCGAGGCGCTTGGCGCGCAGGGAATCGCGATCGGCGAGGACGCGATCCGCCGCGGGCTGAGCGAGGTGTACTGGCCCGGGCGATTCGACGTCGTGCGGCGCGAGCCGATGGTGATCCTTGATTGCGCGCACAACGAGCTTGCGATCTCAGCCCTGCTCGAAACGATCAGCGTCGAACTGGGCCCGCGGGTCCGGCCGCGCCTGGTCTTCGGATGCCTTGCCAGCAAGCAATGGGAGCGGATGGCGGCGATGCTGGCGCCGCGGGTGAGCGACGTTACGCTGACCCGGGCGCGGTGGAAGAATCCGATCGAGCCCGAAACTCTGCTGCCGCATTTCGCGCGCCACGCGCCGGCGCGGGTCGAGCGCGATCCGCTGCGGGCGATCGGGCAGGTGATGCGGGAAACCGCGGCGCCGCAAGTGGTGCTAGTAACGGGTTCCGTGTATCTTATCGGCGAAGTATATCCGTATTTTCTTGATCAAACCGGGAGAAAAGGACTTTTTCCTGAAGCGCGCGCTTAAATCGCTATCGGCGGTGGTGGTTCTCGCGATGCTCCCGCTCGCGTTCGCCTCCGCGCGCGCCGCCGTTCTTCCCGGCATGTCGCCCTCCACCAGTGCCGAACACAGCGAGCCGATCAATGTCACCGGCCGCGAAACCACCTACGACTCCAAGACCGATACCTTTCTGGTCAGCGGCGACGCGGTGATGACCCAGGGCGGCAGCGTGCTCAAGGCCGACCAGATCGAGCTGTTCCGCAAGGATCGCACCGCAGTCGCCACCGGCAACGTCCACCTGGTTGACACCGATGTCGAAATTTTCGCGTCGGAAGCGAAGATCAACCTGGTCAACGAAACCCTCGAGCTCGACAACGCCACGATCAAGGGCCGCCTGACGACCTACCGCATGGAAGGCAAAAAGATCCGCAAGCTCGAGGGCCAGAACTACCAGATCACGAGCGGATTCTTCACCACTTGCGGATGCGACAAAGGCGCGCCCGACTGGGCAATCAGCGCTGACCAGATGGATGTCAACGTCGGCGGCGAAGGTGTAGCGCGCGGCGGCACTTTCGACATCCTGGGCTATCCGCTGCCGAAAGTTCCCTACGCAACTTTTCCCGCCGATACCACCCGGCACAGCGGATTCATTTCCGGCCGCCTCGGTCAATCCGGACTGCGCGGCTTTCAAGTCCTCCAGCCCTATTACATCGCGATCGACAAGAGTCAGGACGCAACCGTCGCGCTCGATGTCGAAACCTCGCAGCGCATCGGCGGGCTCGGCGAGTACCGCCTCACCAACGGCCTCGACGACTATTTCTGGGTCGATGGCGCGTTTTACGACGAGTCGATCCGCTCGCAGGCCAATCGCGAATCCGACATCGTGGATAATCAGCTCGCCGACACCCATATCCCGGTCAATCGCTACGGGTTTATCGGGATGGCCCGGGAGCACATTACCGACAACCTGATCGCCTACGGCGACGGGCTTACGGTCAGCGACGATCTGTACCTTCGCGAGATGGACGTGTGGACGCTGTCGCGCGGTTTCGGCGGAAGCAACTGGGCCTCGCTGCGCGACGCGATGTCGCGCTTTGGCTTGCTCGACGAATTCGACGACGGCTTTGCGCGGGTGCAGGGAACCTGGAACCAGGATCTCGTCCAGCCCAACCAATTCGCGTTGCAGGAGTTGCCCCAGGCCCTGCTCAGCGGCAGAACCGATCTGCTGGGCGGATTCGCCTATGCCGACTACGACGCCGAGGCGGTTAACTTCTATCGCCAAGAGGGTGTCGATGGCGGCCGGCTCGACGCCAACCCCAGAATCACCATCCCCTGGCGCCTGGGCGACTACGCCTATGGCTACGCCAGAGCGGGAGTGCAGTCCGCGCTCTACGACACCTCGGGCGACAATATCAACGTCATCCCGGTCGGGACGGCGGGCAGGCTTTATAACAACAACCTGAGCCTTGGTACCTCAACCCATCCCGGGGTCCGCGGCACCGCGGTGCCCTACGTCGCAACCGGAATCAAGACCGACCTCGAACGTGTCTTCGACGTTAACGGCGACACAATCTCAAAGCTCAAGAACACCATCGAGCCGTTCGCTGATTACACCTATGTTCCGACGATCAATCAGAATGGGCTGCCGCTGTTCGATCAGGTCGATCGGCTCAATTCGCGCAGCCTTCTCAGCTACGGTTTCACCACCCGGCTGTTCGCCAAAATGACCCCGCAGGCCTCGACCACGCCGCCGACCGACGCCACCGCCAACAGCGATACCAGTCAGTCGCAAGCCTCGGCCTCCGGGCCGCTCGAGAACGAGCTCGCCGATTCAGAATCATTGGCGCCCACCGGCGCCACGACTTACAGCGGCGGCGCCGAGGTCCGACAGCTCGCCCAATTCACGCTCCTGCAGGACTACGATGTCCTGCACGCACTCACTCCGGCTGGCTCACAGATGTCGGATATCGAGGCGGTGCTGACGCTCTACCCGACGACGATCGCATGGCTCGGCTCGCAGGTCGATTACAGTCCGACCGGCCCCGGAGGGTTGACGTTTGCCAATGTGTACCTGAACTACCAGCCGCCGTGGTCGAGCATGAGCAACGTGTACATGGGCAAGGCGTTGGAGGGCTCATTCGTGCAGGCGTCGTACAATTACGTCAATCGCCAGACCGCGGTTCTGCCGGGCACCATCCAGAACGCCAACTCATTCCTCTCGCTGCGCGCCTATTCCGATATCTTCGATCGCCTGGGCGTCTATGTCGCGCCCGATTACAACTTCGCCGCCGCCAAACTGCTCTCGGCCGAATACGGCGCGCGCCTGAAGTCGTCGTGCAACTGCTGGGCTGCCGACTTGGGCGTCGTGGATTCCTTCAATCCCAACGAAGTGCAGTACCAGTTTCAGCTAACCCTCGGCGGCCTGGGCTCGGTCGGACAAAGCCCCTTCGGCCGCAATCCGTTCCAGACCATGGGACTCGTCGGCAACCCGACCGGCGTCCTGCCGCGATAATCGGCGCGAGCGATCGCGTCTCTAAAAATAGAGCAGCACCAGGTCCGCCGCGATCCACAGGATCACCGAGATCAGCAGCGGCTTGTCGCCGATCAGCAGGCGCGCGGGATCGCCGCCTTCGTTGCGTTCGTCGATCAGATACAGGTAGCGCAGGATTCCGAACGCGACGAAGGGTACCGTCAGAAATAGATTTCGCGTGCCGAGCCTTGCTTCGACTTCGGCCGACGCCGTGTAAATCATGTAGCTGACCAGGGTCGCGCCCGCGACAATCGAGATCATCTGATCGATCAGCCGCACGCTGTATTGCGCCAGCGCTCCGCGATGCGCGGTCGCGCCGTCCCCCAGCGCGATCAGCTCGTGGCGCCGCCGCCCCAGCACCAGCAGCAGCGCCAGCACGAAGGTTATAAACGCGAGCCACGGCGACACGTACGCGCCGATCGCCACGCCGCCGGCAAACGCGCGCAGCACGAACCCGATCGCGACCGCGATTACGTCGATCACCACCTGGCCCTTGGCCCACATCGAGTATGCGAACTGCAGCGCGACGTACAGCAACGCGACGCCGGTAAACGCCCGCCCGAGCGACAGCGAGATTACCGCCGCGATAAACCCGAGCACGATCGCGAGTCGCACCGCGTCGCGTACCTCGAGCTCGCCGCACGCCAGCGGACGGCCGCGCTTTTCGGGGTTGCGCCGGTCGGCCTCGCGGTCCGCGATATCGTTGATTACGTACGCGACGCTCGAGAGCGCGCAGAATCCCAGCGTCGCAGCGATCGCGCGCGCGGTGTAATGGAAGATGAACAACCGGTGGCTGAATATCAGCGCCGCGAGCACCAGCCCGTTCTTGATCCATTGATAGGGCCGCGCAAGCGCGATCAGCGCCGCAAGCTTTCCGCGGCCCGCCACCGCACCGTCTGCGCCTTCCATCGCTGTCCTTTGTACAGGCGTGCGCTTTGCTGGCGCAAGACGGGGCGTCCGCAAACCCGGCCCGGGCCGCGCGCTCCGGCGCCGGGATTGGCCGTGCGCGGCAATCGCTCGCGTTGCGGCGCTGCCCGCGCAGCTTGACAGTTTTTGCTACTATGAGTAGAGTTTTGTCCGTAATCGCACCAGACCGGATCGTGGTGGGGCAGGCGGGGGGAGAGAAAACGGCTGGAATGGCGCGCGGCCGCCGCGATTTTGGCGGCGGCCGCGCAAATTAACCGGGAGGACCGGACGCGTGACGGAGCGCGTCCAAGGGCCGGCAGCATGACGCAGCGCGAATTCGATTCTCGGGTTAAGGGCGGAAGAGACGCGGGCCGCGCAAGGGCGCGCACCCCGCACGGGCGGGTTTTGAGCAGCCGCCTGCTGGAAGCGGTCCTGTTCCTGTTCTGCGCCGCCTTTGCGATCGAGTTGATCGCCCACGGCGGGCGCTTCAATCCGACGCGCCCGTCCGCCGCTCCCGAAGCAACCGCGCTCGCCGCCTTTGGCGCGGCGCCGATGCATGCGGCGCGCGGAGTAGTCAAAAGCTCAAACGGCGCGAGTCCCGTGGTTCTCAGCGCCGGATCCGGCGTCGAGGGGTTCTTTGCCCAGGCATGGCACGGAGCGATCCTCCGGATGAGAGGCGTCTTCGATCCGTCCGCGGCGTCGGGCTTGAGGGCTATCGCACAGGATCTAATCGATCAGGTGGCCGCCGCCGAGCGGGCGATTGCCGCGCGGATGGATTCGCTCTTTCCCTCGAACTCGGACGCGGGGGCGGGCGCGATGGGGCTGAACTCCAATCTGCCGATGCTGGCGGGGATCGGGGCTTTCGCGGCGTTGATCGCACTGTGCTTCGGCGCGGCGGTGTTCATCACGACAAGAATAACCCGCGGCGTGCGGGCGCGCGGCTTGCGCTACGGTTCCCGGCGTTTCTGAGGCGTCTCGGAGAGGGAGCAAGGCGCGCGGCGGCGGCGGCGCGCGAAAAATTTTGCTGTGACTGCGCTTGACCGACCGGCCTAAAGCGGAAAGAAAATAGCAGTCATGAGCACTGAACTGCCGCATCGTCCCAGCGAAGCCGCGACTGAAAAGACCGGACCGAATGCGACCGTCGATCTGAACGGTCTCGCCCGCTTCATCATCGAGCGCAAACTAGGCGATCCCGCCGGACTGCGATGCGAGAATATCTCGTTCGGACATTCCAACGAGGTTCATCTCATCCACTTCGCCGGCAACTCGTGGGCGCTGCGGCGTCCGCCGCGCGGTCCATTGCTGCCCACCGCGCACGACGTGATGCGCGAGTATCGAGTGCTGAACGCCTTGCAGAATAGCGCCGTGCCGGTGCCCCGCGTGTACGCCGGATGCGACGACGCCGGGTACATCGGCGCGCCGTTTTATCTCATGGAGTACATGCGCGGCGAGGTGATTCGCGCCGACGGAAAGCATTTCGCCTCCACCCCCGAATTGCGCCGCAAGGTCAGCGAGGGAATGGTCGATCTGCTGATTGCGCTCCAGTCGGTCGATTGGCGCGCGGCGGGTCTCGAAGGCTTTGGCCGTCCCGACGGATACCTCGAGCGCCAGCTGAAGCGCTGGGTCGATCAGCTCGAACGCACGCTTCCCTATACCCGTCCGCTGCCGGTGATGGAGAAGGTGCGCGATTGGCTGCGCGATCGCCTGCCCGCCTCGCCGCCCGCCACGATCGTGCACGGCGACTTCAAGCTCGACAACGTGATGTGGGATCCGAGCGGCGCGCGCCCGCGCGTGATCGCGCTGTTCGACTGGGAGATGTCGACCATCGGCGATCCGCTCGCCGACCTGGGCTGGATGCTGACCTATTGGAGCGACCCGGCCGATTCCGAGGAACGCCGCGCGGTGGTCTCGAGCATGGAGGTCGCGCCGGGCTACCTGGTGCGGGCCGCGATGGCGGAGCTGTACCGCGAGCGCAGCGGACGCGCGATGAAGGATTTCACCTTCTACGAGGTCTTCTCGCTGTTCAAGCTGGCGATCATTCTCGAGGGCAGCTACTCGCGCTACTTGCGCGGGCAGGCGGACGATCCGATGTTCGCGACTTATGACCAGCGCGTTCCGGGAATCGCCGAGGTCGGCTGGGAGATTTGCCGCGCCGCGCGTTGAGCGAATCGCCGCAGCGCCACGCCCCCGCATGAGCAGCCTGCTCGCCGCGATTGTCCACTTCGTCGAGCGCACCGCCGCGATCGCGCGCACCGGGCTTGCCTTCAGCCCCCACGGCTTCGACGCCGAGCGCTACGAGGAGCTGTTGCGCGAGGCGGCCGCGATGCGCGCGGCGCTCGACGGCGCGGAACCGGGAGCAGTGCGCGAAATCGAGCGGCGATGGCGCGCCGAGGTGCGCGAGGGCTACGACGGCTACGTCACGGCGGCCTCGGGATGCGGCGTGATCGCGTTCAACGCGCGCGACGAGGTTTTGATGATTCGCCGCACCAACGGCCGCTGGTGGTATCCGACCGGCTTTTGCGAGGTCGGGACCTCGCTCGCCGAAAACGCCGCCAAGGAGGCGCTCGAGGAGACCGGGCTGGCGGTGCGCCCGCTCAGCCTGATGGCGGTGATCGACAGCCGCAAGGCCGGCTCCGTCCATCGCCACATTTACTCGCATCTGTTCTACTGCCGGCTCGAAGGCGGCGAGCTCAGGCCCAATCCGCTCGAGGCGCTCGAGGCCGGCTTCTTCGCGCTCGAACGGCTGCCCGAGCCGCTCCATGGCGTTGATCGAAAATGGATCGCGCTCGCGCGCGAGTTCCATTTCGACGGCCGCCGCGAAACCTACTTTGACCCGCTCGAGTGAC
>DATLTX010000089.1:0-6843 GCA_035533435.1 Binataceae bacterium (SeqCode) | reverse complement strand
CGCATGACGCGAACACAGCGCCTGGCGCCGCTCGTCATACCCGGTCAATTCGCGGTCCGCGAAGGTATCGGCGAACTTGCCGATTCTCGCAAAATCTTCAGCATCGCCGAGGGTTCGGTTATTTTCCGAGCAAAAAAAAATCTGAGCGAACCCATCGCGAGAACCCGCGCCGGATTCGCAAGTCGCTACTCGAACACTATCGTGCGGTTGCGATGCGTGAGTACCTGCTTGTTCAGATGCGCGCGCACCGCCTTGGCCAGCACCATCACCTCGAGGTCTTTGCCCTTGCGCGCCAAATCGGCGACCGTGTCGCGATGCGTTATCGCGGTGGTCGCCTGCGCGATAATCGGCCCGGCGTCGAGTTCCTCGGTCACGTAATGCGCCGTCGCGCCGATCAGTTTCACGCCCCGCTCGCGCGCCTGCTGATACGGCCGCGAGCCGGCGAACGCGGGCAGGAAGCTGTGATGGATATTGACGATCGGTTTTTGCCACGCGCGCAGGAACTCGCCTGACAGAACCTGCATGTAGCGCGCGAGCACCACCGTGTCCGCGCGCAGCTCCGCAAGCCGCGTGAGCAGCGCGGCCTCCGCGGCGGCCTTGTTGCCCTTGGCGACCGCAATCACCTCGAACGGAACTTTGAACGGACGCGCGATCGGCTCGAGGTCCGGATGATTGCTGACGATGCCGACCAGGTCGGCGTCGAGCTCGCCCGCGTGATGCCGGCTCAGCAGATCGATCAGGCAATGCCCCAGCCTTGAGACCATGATCAGCATCCGCTCGCGCCGTGCGGCGTCGTGCAGATGCCATCGCAACTGCTCCCACGGCAGCAGGGCGGGCAAGGTGGTATCGAGCTCTCGCGCGAGTTCCGCGACGGGACGCTTGAGGCTCTCGAAGTGGATGCGCCAAAAGAAGTGGCCGTCTTCGTCGTCGCTGTATTGATCCGAAGTGATGATATTGCACCCGAGTGCGAACAGATGGCCCGCGACGCGCGCGATGATCCCCGGACGGTCGAGGCAGGAAATCAGCAGGGTGGCTTTTTCGGCGGGCATCGCGATGAACCTCGAGACGCTATCGCGGCCAATTGTAATGTCGCGATGCGCCGGCGCACAATCGGCTATGCTTGAGCGATGAGCCTCGATGCGCGCACCGCCGGAATTCTGTTCGTGGTCGCCACGCCGATCGGAAATCCCGAAGATCTGTCGCCGCGCGCGTTGCGTATTCTGGCCGAGGCCGACCGGATCGCTTGCGAGGACACCCGCCGCGCCGGTCTGATGCTGGCCGCGCACGCGATTCGCCGCCCGATGATTTCGTACTTCGAGCACAACGAAGAGCGCCGCACGCCCGAGATTGTCGCGCGCCTGCTTGCGGGCGAAACGATCGCGCTCGTCACCGACGCCGGCACTCCCGCGATCTCCGACCCCGGCTACCGGCTGGTGCGCGCCGCGCTCGACGCCGGAATCCGCGTGAGCGCGGTGCCCGGAGCTTCGGCGGTGATCGCGGCGCTGTCGGTCGCCGGAATTCCCACCAACCGCTTCGCGTTCGAGGGCTTCCTGCCGGCGAAGGCCGGCGCGCGCGGAAAGCATCTCGAATCGCTCGCGCGCGAGCCGCGCACCCTTGTCTTCTACGAAGCGGGCAGGAGGCTCGGAGAAACGCTGGCCGCGATGGCGGCGGCGCTCGGCGACTCGCGCGAGGCCGCGATCCTGCGCGAGATCACCAAGACCTACGAAGAGACAATTCGCGGCTCGCTCGGCGATCTGGCGCGGCGCTTCGCGGAGAATGCCGCCCTCGGCGAGGTCACGATCGTCGTCGCCGGCGCCGCCGACGATAGCGCCGCGACCATCTCCCCTCCCGTGACGCTCGAGATGCTGCTGGCCTGTGGCGTGAGCCTCAAGCAGGCGAGCGCGGTTATCGCCAAACTGACCGGCCGCAGCCGCCGCGAAATCTACCAGGACGCGATCAAATCGCGCCGCGCGGAAAATAAGCAATGCGAATAACGGACCGTATCCAATTCAAGGCTGTCTTGAAGTCGCGGGCGCGGTAAGGTTCAATGCCGCGAGGAACTGTTCACGCGATGGCGACAAGGAAGACAGACGCACCCGAGCGCGACGGCGAGGCGCCGCTGCGTCCGCTCAAGGCGCTCGTTATCCACGGCCCCAACCTGAACCTGCTCGGCACGCGCGAGCCGGATATCTACGGAACGACCACGCTCAAGGATATCGACCGCGAACTCAAGCGGCTGGGCGCGGAGCTGGGAATCGCGGTGACCGCCTTTCAGTCGAATTCCGAAGGCGCGATCGTCGATCGAATCCAGCAGGCGCGCGGACGCGCTGACGTGATATTAATCAATCCTGGCGCCTACACGCATACCAGCGTCGCGATTCGCGACGCGCTCAGCGCGGTAGGGCTGCCGGCCGTCGAAGTGCATCTGTCCAACGTTTACCGGCGCGAGCGCTTCAGGCATCGCTCGATGATCGCCGATATCGTGGTGGGCAGGATCATGGGCTTCGGCGCGGCCAGTTACTATCTCGCGCTGCGCGCCGCGCGCGAGATCGCGGCGGCCGCGCCCGGTCATCAGTGAGAAGTGAAACCTCGCGCTAATTCGGGAGACGGGATGGAAGTTCGCGAGATCAAGGCTCTGATCGTATTGATGAACGATTACGGGCTCGTCGAGCTCGAAATCGAAGACAAGAAGGGCAAGGTTCGTCTGGTTCGCGGAGCGCCTGCCGGCGCCGCCGCGGTCGCGATTGCGGCGACGCATGCCGCCGCATCGGCGGACGCCAATACCGCCGCGCCGGCATCCGCCAAGCCGGCGCCCGCGGCGCCGCGCAGCGGAGGTCCGATCGCCGCGCCAATCGAGCTTGCGGCGAATCAGATCCTGGTCGAAAGCCCGATGGTCGGAACGTTCTACCGGGCCGCTTCGCCCGATTCCGAGCCTTTCGTTCATGAAGGAGATTCGGTGCGCAAGGGCCAGACAGTCTGTATTATTGAAGCGATGAAGATGATGAACGAGGTCGAGGCGCCGGCGGCTGGCCGCATCGTCAGGATAATCGCCGACAACGGCCAGGCGATCGAATATGGCCAGGCGCTGATGATTATCGAGGCGGGCTGAGCGCGCGATGTTCAAGAAGCTGCTGGTTGCCAATCGCGGCACGATCGCAATCCGGATTATCCGCGCCTGCCGCGAACTCGGAATTCCTACAGTCGCGGTCTTTTCGACCGCCGACAAGGACGCGCTGCACGTGCGGATGGCGGATGAATCGGTCTGTATCGGACCGCCCGCCGCCGAAGACAGTTATCTCAATATCCCCTCGATTCTGAGCGCGGCGCTGACCTACGGCGCCGACGCGGTGCATCCCGGCTACGGTTTTCTTTCCGAGAACGGAGATTTCGCCGAGGCCTGCCAGCGCTCGGGCTTGCAGTTCGTCGGCCCGCGCGCGCGCCATATCCGCCTGATGGGCGACAAGCCGCGCGCGCGCAGGATCATGAAGCGCGCCGGCGTGCCTGTCCTGCCCGGCAGCGAAGGCAAAGGCGTAAGCGAGGTCCGCGACGCGCTTGCCGACGGCGATCGCCTCGGCTTTCCCGTGCTGATCAAGGCGGCGGCCGGAGGCGGCGGCAAGGGGATGCGGATTGCGCGCGACGCCGCCGAACTCGAGCGCCTGTTCCCGGTCGCGCGCGGCGAAAGCGAAGCCGCCTTCAGCTCGCGCTCGATGTATCTCGAAAAATATCTCGAACGCGCCCGCCACGTCGAATTCCAGATCCTCGCCGATAACCATCGCAGCGTTATCCATCTTGGCGAACGCGATTGTTCGATCCAGCGCCGCCATCAGAAGGTCATCGAGGAATCTCCCTGCCCGGTCCTGACCGCGCGCCTGCGCGACAAGATGGGCAAGGCCGCCGTGCGCGCCGCCGAAGTCGTCGGCTACTCGAACGTCGGCACCGTCGAATTTCTCCTCGCCCCCGACGGCCAGTTCTACTTCATCGAAATGAACACCCGGATCCAGGTCGAGCACGGCGTCACCGAGATGGTGACCTCGACCGATCTGGTCAAGGAAAGTATCCGGATGGCGATGGGCGAGGCGCTCGGCATCAAGCAGCGCGCCGTCATCTTCAAGGGCGCGGCGATCGAGTTCCGCATCTACGCCGAGGATCCGGACCGGCACATCCCCTCGCCGGGCGTCGTATCCAATCATCATCCGCCCGGCGGACTCGGGGTGCGGGTCGAGACCGCGCTCTATGACGGCTACCGCGTGCCGGTTCAGTACGATCCGCTGGTGGCCAAGCTGATTGTTCACGCCGATACGCGCGCGCTGGCGATCGCGCGGGGGCGGGCGGCATTGCGCGAGTACGTGATCGACGGAATCAAGACCAACATTCCGTTGCATCTGAAGATTCTGCACGACCCCGATTTTATTCGCGGCGATTTTGCCACCGATTTCCTGAACCGCTACCTCCCTGCCGCCGCGCCCGCCGCCGCCGCGCGCGCCGACGCGGCCGAGAAGGCCTCTTGATGTCTTTTCCGCGCGCCGGAGGCAACGACCTTCGGGTAGCATCGCGCGCCGCGCGGCTTCCGGAGCGAATCATGCGTCGATTTTTTCTTTCGCTGCTCGTCTGCCTGATCGCGGCGGGCGCCGCGCGCGCCCAGTCGCCGGATATTCCCGGCCTCAATTCGGCGCCGCCGGGTCCGCAGCCCAAAGCGCAAGTCGAAAATCCGCTGTTCGATTTCGGCACCGCGCTTGAAGGCACGATGGTCAATCACACCTTCATGATCAAGAACACCGGCAAGGGCGAACTCATGATCCGCGGCATCAAGACCTCCTGCGGATGCACCGCCGCGGTGCCGAGCAAAAATCATCTCGCCCCCGGAGAGGAAGCCTCGGTTGACGTGGGCTTCGACACCCACTTCCAGAAGGGCCATCAGATCCGCACCATCACCGCCTTCACGAATGATCCCGACGTGCCGCAGGCGGTCATGACGATGCAGGGAATCGTCAAGCAGCAAGTCGCCGCCACTCCCGCCCAGGTCTCGTTCGGAACCGTGCGCAAGGGCACCGAGATCACGCGCGACGTTACGATCGACGACTTGACCGGGCGCAAGGGCTTCTCGGTCGGACCGGTGAGCAATTCCAATTCCGCGATCAAGGTGGTCCAGGCCCCGCGCACCGACCATCAGCCCGGCGCGCTGCTTCACGTGACGCTCGAGAAGACGATGCCGCCCGGCGCGTTCGACGACACGATCAAGGTCGTGACCAACCGCGTGCCGATTCAGGTCGATGTATTCGGAACGGTCAGCGGAGACCTGAGCGTCGAGCCGGCGCAGGTCTCGTTCGGAATCGCGCCCAGGGGACAGGATGTCGTCCGCCTGCTCGCGCTCAAGAACAACGGCCCGCGCCAGGTCAAAGTGCTCGACGTGACCAGCTCGGTGCCGACTGTCGGCGTTTCCACCGCGACGGTCACGCCGGGCAAGGAATACAAGATCACGGTGACGCTCAACCGCGGCGCTCCGGAAGGCCAGCTGCGCGGGCAACTGACGATCAAGACCGACGATCCCGACGATCCGTCGGTAACGGTGCCGTTCTACGCGATCGTCGGCCAGCCGCGGCTGTAGGCTCCGGGCCCGGCGGCGCGCCTCTGACCCGCCTTGTCTCGCGAGGCGCATCGCACCTATATTCAAGCTCAATTGACGGCCCGCGCCGCCTCCTTATGCGGCCGCCTGGGCCTCCGCTCATGGCATCGACGGGAAAATATAATCCCATCGCATGGTTTCGACAGAAGGTCGCCGACGCCGCCGTCGCGATTCTGACCAAGCCGATAAAGAGCTACGATCTGCACGCGCCCAACGACCTGGCCAATCTGCGCCGCCATGTCCGCAAGGGCGACGTGATCCTGGTCGAAGGCAACGAGCGCATCAGCCAGTGCATCAAGTACCTGACCCAAAGCTCGTGGTCGCATTCGGCATTGTACGTTGGCGATGAGCCGCTGGGCCGCAACCCGCAGGCGCGCGCCGAGTATTTCAAGCGCTTCGGCGACGACTCGGAGTCGCTCGTGGTCGAGGCGCTGGTCGAGTCGGGCGTGGTGCTGTCCCCGCTCAGCAAGTACCGCGACTTTAACATCCGGATATGCCGCCCCTACAATTTGTCGGCACAGGATCTCGCCGCCGTCCTGGACGAGGCGATTGCGGCCGTCGGCGACCAGTACGACATCAAGAACGTGGTCGATCTGGCCCGCTACTTTCTGCCCGTGACCCTGGTCCCCGCGCGTTTTCGCCGCCAGGCGCTCCATTTGGGCAGCGGCGAGCCGACCCGCGTCATCTGTTCGAGCCTGATCGCCTCATGCTTCATGCGCGTGAAGTTTCCCATCGTGCCGCGCTACGAGCAGTTGCCCGACGGCTCGCCGGCGCCGCCGCGGCAGAGCCGGCTATGGCCGCTGGCGCGGCGCCAGGGTGCGGCGCCGCCGGGAGTCTTTCATCCGGTTCCGCCGTGGCTGGTGACGCCGCGCGATTTCGACCTGTCCCCCTATTTCGAGATCATCAAGTTCAATATCATCGAGAACATGCGTTTCGACTACCATAAGATTCTGTGGGCGGAGGATCTGACGCCGGCGCAGATCAAGAAGGGCGCCTGAGACTTCAACTTCCGATGCGGGGGAATCAACCTTGAGCGACGAACAGGAATCCGGCGCGGGCCGGCGCGAAGAACTCGAAAAGACCATCGCAAAGATTTTGCATCGCCACTGCAATTTCGGCTGGGCGAATTACTACATCCCCAGCGAAAAGTTTCCCAGCCTCATCGAGGAACTCGTCGAGCTCTTGAGCCCCGGCGGCCAGGTCGCGCACGACGAACTGGT
>DATLTX010000088.1:0-5461 GCA_035533435.1 Binataceae bacterium (SeqCode) | reverse complement strand
TAGTCGTGGCCGGTCTTGTCCACCGTGATGCAGAACGGGAGCACGCCCGCCATCTCGAGCTCCTTGAGCGCCACCATCGTGTCCTGGATTCCGTAGGCGTTCGAGCGCCGGTCGTGGCCGTAATCGAAGTCCTGCGGAAAGCCGTCGCTCAGCAGGATCATGTGCTTGGCGCGCGAGTTCACGTTCTTGAATTTCTCGCGCACGTGCCGAATCGCAGCGCCCATCCGGGTCGAGCGTTTCGGCTCGACCGCGCCGACGCGCGCGCGAACGTCGTCGGAGAGTTCCTGGTCGAATTCCTTGATTACGTAAAACTCGACGTTGTCGCGCCCGTGGCCCGAGAATCCCATGATCGCGTACTGGTCGCCAATCTCCTCGAGCGACTGCGCCATGATGATGAGCGCTTCCTTGTTAACGTCGATAATCCGGCGTGGACGCTGCGCGGCCTGCGGGCGGCGCTGCCACGCTTTCATCCAGTCGTCGTTATCGTCGTCTTCGGTAAATTTGCGCGGCTCGCGATGGATCGGCTCGTCGGTCGAGGCCGACATGTCGAGCAGAAACAGTGTTGCGACATCGCGTGCTTCCTTCTTGCGCGCCTTGTACACGCGGCCGTCCGGGATCTCGCCCATCTTGCGCGCGACGTGCGATTCGACGGTCTTGTCGAAATCGATCTCCTCGCCGTCTTCGAGTCCGCGGACCATCCGGTAAGACGCGGGACGGATCCGCTGGAAGTTGCGGCGGATAACGGGCAGCAGGTCGGCGTAGCGAAGCAGCGTGTTGTTGTAGAAGTCGCCGTCGTCGCCGGTAAGCTGGATCTCGCGCAGACGGCACCAGTTGCGCCGGTAGTCCGCCAGCACGTAGTCCCACTCGTCATAGGCGTAATAGGAATCCTGGCGCGAGCGCGCGATCATCAGGCGCCCCTGCCCGGTCACGCTGCCCACTTCGGCAAGCTGCTCGCGCATCGCCTCGAGCTCGCTCATCTGCTTGCCCGTAAGCTGGGTCAGATACATCCCGTCGCCGTCGGCATTGCCTTCGCCCTGCGAGGGATTGATCTGCGCCCCCTGCTCGATAAGTTTGCGCAGCTCTTCGGGCGACAGCGCGCGGCCCTGGTTGCCCTTGGATTGCCGGCCCGAGGTCTCCATGCTGAGCTTCTGGTCGGGCTCGCCGCCGGCTTCTCCCTGGTCACCCTCGCCCTCGGCGCCGTCCTCGGCGCCGTCGCCACGCTTGACGCCGCTAATGAGATCGTTGCGCATCTGGTCGGCCTGACCCGCCAAAGGATCGCCGTTGCCGGCCGCACGCGCCTGCTCGATCAGTTCCTGCAGCCATTCGTAAAGCGCGGTGGTCTGGCGCGCGGTCGTGAAGATGTCGGCATCGGCATCGCGAAGCGGAGCGAAGAATCGCTGCGCCATCCGCGCGAAGCCTTGCTCGCCCGGGCCGCTGTCGATCAGGTCAAGCGACCCGCGCACCAGCATCGTCGAGAGCGCCTCCGGCGGCAGCATCGCGGTGAGCGAGCGGTTGATCTCCGCGATGCGCGGAGCCAGCCCGTGGTAGCGGCGCGCGAGCGCCGCGTCAATTCGCGCGGCCTCGCCCAGGCGCATCAGCGCGCCCGCCAGCGCGGCGTCGTCGAAAGAGGCGACGAAGCTATCGATCGCCTCGACCCCGGTCTCGGCGCGATCCTCGAATCCGGCGATGTCGGAGAGGCGGAAGTCGAAAGTGCCGAAGTCATGGCGCGAGGCCAGATGCGCGGTGGTGACGAGGTAATAATTGTATTCGTCGCCAGCGCTGCCGAACGGATCGACTTTTTCGGGCAGATAGATCATCTCACCCGCCAGCAGCGGATAATGGAAGGGCAGCAACGGGCCGCAATTCGCGATCGAGTCGATGCGAAATTCCAGCGGAAACAACATCCGCATGAACTTCGTGAGCACGCCCTTGATTTCGAATAACGGCTGGGGCTTCTCGGCAGTCTGTGTCATCGGGTTTGTAGGGTAGATTGTGGCAAACTCGCGGCCCGCGATGCAATTTGCCGGTGCAAGGTAAATTAACCCCGCTCAGCGGACTTTCTTGACTCCGCGCCAAGCCCCGGCGTTAGATGGTTATTCGTCATGAATATTATCTTCGTGAGCAATCATCGCATTGTCGGATTCCTGTCGCTTCTGGTGATGGCCGTGTTCCTCGGCTCGGGCGCCGCGCGCGCCGGAATGACCGATGCGGTCAAGACCGAAACGCTGCCTAACGGGCTTAGAGTGCTCGTGCTCGAGAATCACAAGGCGGCGGTCGCGTCGTTCAACGTCTTTTATCACGTCGGGTCGCGCAACGAGCAATTCGGCAAAACCGGAATTTCGCATCTGATCGAGCATCTGATGTTCAAGGGAACCCGCAAGCTCGGGCCCGAGGAATTCTCGAAGATCATCCAGGCCAACGGCGGCGAAGACAACGCGATGACCAGCGCCGACTACACCGAGTATTTCGAAAATATCAATCGTGATCGCCTGAGCGTGCCGATTTCGCTCGAATCCGACCGGATGGCGAATTTCGATCCGCGGGAGTTCGAGAAGGAACGCGCCGTCGTCGCCGAAGAACGCCGTCTGCGCACCGACGATCAGCCCGAGGACGCGCTCGACGAGCAGGTGCGCGCGTCCGCATTCGTCGAGCATCCGTACCACTGGCCCGTCATCGGATGGATGCAGGATATCCAGCGGCTGACTCTGCAAGACGCGCAAGCGTATCACCAGATTTATTATTCGCCGCAAAACGCGATTATCGTGGTGGTGGGCGACTTCAACGCAGACCAGGTCCTCAAGCAAATCAGCGAGGCATTCGGCGCGATCAAAAACGGTCCCAAGCCTGCGCCGATGACGGAGGTCGAACCCGCGCAGAAAGGCGAACGCCGCGTCGAGCTGCGCCACGCCGCGAATCTGCCCGCATTCGAAGAGGCCTATCATGTTCCGAACCTCGCCAGTCCCGACGCCTTCGCGCTCGAAATTGCGTCGGAGGTTCTCTCGGATGGCAAAAGTTCGCGCCTGTACAAGAAGCTCGTGGTCGAAAAACGGATGGTGGTTGAAGTCGGCGCGGGCTACGACATGACTTCCTTCGACCCGAATCTGTTTATTGTTTCGGCGCAGATGCGGCCGGGCGTGAAGACCGACGACACGATCGCGGAAGCTGACGAGGAAGTCGCGGCGCTGCGCGACAAGCCGGTCGGCGCCGAGGAATTGCAGAAAGCCAAAAACCTCGAGCAGGCCGAGTTCGTCTTCTCGCAGGATTCGATTCTGCAGGAGGCGATGATGCTCGGGGTGTACGAGATGCTCGGCAGTTACAAGATGGTCGATCAATATCTTTCCAACATCGACAAAGTCAGCGCGGCCGACGTGCAGCGCGTCGCGCGAAAATATCTGGTGGAAACCAATCGCACCCTGGGCGTGCTGATTCCCACCGGCGTACTGCCGCACGAGATGGGCGGCGGCGCGGCAGGCGCCGGAGTCCGCCACGCCGAAATGATCGGTGAGGTGGCGCGATGAACCGCCGGGCAAGCGATGCCGGCAGGATCGCCGGTGCGGCCCTCGCCGCGATTTTCGCCATCGCAGCGCTGGCGCCGCGCGCCGATGCGCTCGAGATCAAGCGGATGCGGCTGTCCAACGGCGCCGTCCTGCTCGTATCGGAAGAGCATCAGCTCCCGATGGTGACGGCGTCGATCGCGTTCGACGCGGGCGCGCGGCGCGATCCCGAGGGCAAGGCCGGGCTGGCCGCGTTGACCGCCCGATGCCTCGGGCAGGGAACAAAGGACCTGAGCGCCGCCGACTTCAACCAGAAAGTCGATTTCATGGGCAGCTCGGTCGGCGTCAACGCGAGCCGCGACTATGCGGTCGCCGGATTCACTTCGCTAAAGAAATATCAGATCAATACGCTCGCGCTCATGGCGGGAATCCTGACCCAGCCCGGCCTGCGCGACGCCGATATCGAGCGCAAACGGGCGGAGACGATAGCGGGAATTCGCGCGCAGGAAGAAGAGCCCGGTTACGCCGCCAGCGTCAAGTTCCAGAAGGCGCTGTTCGGCGATACGCCATACGGGCATCCGCAGGACGGCAGCGCGGAGTCGGTTGCCAAGCTGACGCCCGACGACGTGCGCGCCTTTTACCGCCAGTATTACAGGCTCGGCAGCGCCGTGATCGCGGTGACCGGCGATGTGCGGGCCGACGACGTTAAAGTATCGCTTGAAAAAGCTCTGGCCGGGCTCGGCGGCACCGTTGCGCCGCAAGCCGTGCCACCCGAGCCGCCGCTACCCAAGGGGCTTGACGCCAAGCTCGTCGATCGCCGCGTTCAGCAGGCCAACATCATCATGGGCTTCGGCGGAATCGCGCGCGCGAACCCCGACTTCTACAAACTTCAAGTGATGAATTACATTTTTGGCGGCGGCGGCTTCGCCTCGCGCCTAGTCCAGATCGTGCGCAGCGAACACGGGCTGGCCTATTCAGTGGGCAGCGTTGTCGATGCGGGCAAGTTTCCGGGCGCGTACGGCATCAGGCTGCAAACCAAGAACTCGAGCGCCAATGAGGCGATCAAGCTCATCCTCGAGCAGATGCGCACGATTCAGGAGCATCCGGTTACCGACGCGGAACTCGACGGCGCCAAGAAGTTCCTCATCGGAAGCTTCCCGCTCAAGTTCGATCGGCAGAGCGCGATCGCCGGGTTTATGCTCGGGATCGAGCTTGACCACCTCGGCCTCGATTACGCCGATCGCTATCCGAAGCTTATCGAGGCCGTCTCCAAACAGGACGTGCAGGAGATGGCGCGCAAGTACCTGCATCCCGATGCGATTCTCTTGGTTGCAGTTGCCAATTTGAAGGACGCCGCGATCAACACCGCGATGCTCTCGCAGGTCGCCGCGGGAGATTCATCCGCCGCGCCCGCCAAGCAGTAGGCGGCGCGCGCGGCGCCGAAATCCACGCGAGGACGCTCGATGCGAAATGCGTCCGAAAGCTCAACGGGCGGCGAGCCGCTGATTTTCACGATCGGCCATTCCACACATCCGATCGAGCGATTCCTAGAGCTGCTCGGGCAGCATCGCATCGCGATACTCGCCGACGTGCGCTCGTTTCCGTCCTCGCGCAAATGGCCGCAGTTCAACCAGGATGCTCTGGCCGTATCGCTCGAACGCGCCGGTGTCGCCTATCGATGGATGAAGCTCCTGGGCGGACGGCGACACAGCAAGCGCACCGATTCACCGCATACCGCCTGGCAGCATCCCGCGTTCCGATCGTACGCCGACTATACCGACAGCGCTGAATTCGCCGCCGGCCTCGCCGAGCTGATTGAACTCGCGGCGGGCGCGCGCACGGCCTACATGTGCTCCGAGGGACTGTGGTGGCGATGCCATCGCCGGATCATCTCGGACAACCTGCTCGCGCGCGGATGGCGCGTCGAGCACATCATGCCGACCGGCAAGCTTTCGGCGCACGTGCTC
>DATLTX010000087.1:0-5650 GCA_035533435.1 Binataceae bacterium (SeqCode) | reverse complement strand
GCTATAGCCCATCGCGTCGAGGAAGTCGTCCAGGGTCGGAAAGCGCATGTACATATTGTGGCGCTTCTGATCGGCGATCGTGGTGCTCGATTCCGACGAATAGGCATGTCCCGGATATACTACCGTCGCGTCGTCGAGGGATTTCAAAGTAGTATTCAGGCTATGGTACATCGCCTCCGGGTCCGAGCCCGGCAGATCGACGCGTCCGCACGAATTTACGAATAGCGTATCGCCGGAGATCAGGTTGCCTTCCGCCAGAAAGCATTGCGAACCGGGCGTGTGGCCGGGGGTGTGGAGAAACTTCACTTCTATCTCACCGACCTTGAACGTGTCGCCCGCTTCGACTTTGACTATATCGGAATCGGAAAGGCCGGCGACTTTCTTCGCGCCTTCGGCTTCGTGCTTGTTGAGATATACTTTCGCCTTCACCCGTTCGAGCATCTCGGCCACTCCCTCGATACTCTGTCCCATCATTTTTCCGCCCAGGTGATCGGGATGGTAATGAGTAATGAGAATCTTGTCGAGTTCGTAGCCTTCGCGGGCGACGAAATCGCAGATCGCGTTGACGTCCCACGCGGGATCGACGACCGCGGCTTTCTTCGCGACCTTGTCGCCAAGTATGTAAACGAAATTCGCCATCGGACCGATCTGGGCCTGGCGAATGAAGAGCCGTTTTTCCGCTTCCATCAATACCCTCCCGATGCTTCAGGAGCGCGCCGCGGGTCCGCGCGCGGCCGCCCTTTTCATCGCCGCCTTGCGCCGCGCCGCCTTGACCTCGGCGTCGTCGAGGCGCAGGCCGCGATCCCACAGGAACTCGGGCTCGCCGAGCTTGCGCGCGACCCATCGCGATTGCACGAAAAGATGGTCGCTCAGGCGATTCACATAGATAATCAGTTGTTCGCCTATCGGTTCCTCGCGCTGGAGCGTCCACAGCACCCGCTCGGCGCGCCGGCATACTGTGCGCGCCTGATGCAGGAATGCGTTGAGCACGCCGCCGCCCGGCAGCGTGAACGACTTGAGCGGCTCGAGCGATTTCTCCATCCGATCCATCTCGCTCTCGAGTAAATCAATCTCGAGCGCGCCCATCCGATGCATCCCCTCGTACTCGCCGTCGAGCGGAGTAGCCAGTTCGCTGCCGACATCGAACAGCTCATTCTGAATCCGGCGCAGCATCTCGGAATACCAGCCGCCTTCCGGCCCAAGGCGGGCGACCTGGCCCGGAAGATAGGTGCGCACGATTCCGACGATCGAGTTGAGCTCGTCGATCGTGCCGTAAGCCTCGATCCGCCCGTGCTCTTTGGGCACGCGGCGGCCGCCCACCAGCGCGGTGGTGCCCTTGTCGCCGGTGCGGGTGTAGATGCGCGTGAGCCGAATCGCCATCAGCGCCCCAGCTTTTTGCGGATCGCGGCGTAATGACGCTCTCCGGTGTCCTGCGAGACGGGCAATCCGGCATCGCGCCATCCGACCACGAGCACGGCGCCGCCCTGATCACGCTGGCCGCCGAATCCGCCAAGGACGTTGACGAGATCCTCGAAGCCGGCTTCCTCGAGCATCTCGCATGCGCGCGCCGAGCGTCCACCGGACAGGCATCCGACCACGAGCGGCGTGTCCTTCGGGAAAACCTGCTCGACGATTTCGAGGAACTCCGGATTCGGCGTCATCTGCCCCGGACCCTTGATGAACACGACCGGGACATTGAGCGCGGCTTCGGGATGACCGCCCGCGAATTCGCCCTCGGTGCGGACATCGAGATAGACGGCCTTGGGAGTCTTCTTCAGATGCTCATGCGCTTCGTGCGGCTTCTTGTGTTTGACTGCCATTTTTCTAACCTCTCCTTGCGTCGAAACGGGGCCCTGGAACCTGGCCCGCGCCGCTCAAATATATTATCAGAAACGCCGGCCTTGTGGCTTCTCGATCGAATCGGCCGCCATCAGGGCTTCGCGCTTCCGAATCGCTCGAAGTGGACCACTTCGCCGCGCGGCTTGAGCGGACGCGCCTCTGGCGGGCGCTTCGCGTCTGGATAGCCGAACGGCAGAATTGTGAAGAGGCCCCATCCGGCGGGCAGATCGATCAGCGCGCCGATCTTCGCGGCGTCGAAATTTCCGACCCAGCAGGTGCCGAGTCCGAGCGCCCATCCGGCGTTGGCCATGTTCTGCACGGCTTGCGCGCAATCAACGTCGGCCCATCTGGCGTTGGCAAGATCCTTGAGCACGATGATCGCGCTCGGTGCGTCGGCGACGAATTTTCCGGTGGTGCAGAATTCGCCGATCTCTTTGAGCCGCGCGCGGTCGCGCACCACGACGAATTGCCACGGCTGCAGGTTGCGCGCGCTCATCGCATGGCGCCCGGCCGCGACGATTTTGGCGAGCTTGCCGTCTTCGACCGGCGTAGACGCGAATGCGCGCTGCACCTTGCGCGAAATGATCGATTCCAGTGCGTCCATCGTAAACCTCCCGCGGGGATCGGATGCGGCCGCCCCGGGCAGCGGCGCTTATAGCAGTAAGATTGAATTTCTAATACCGCCTGCAAGTCTTGTAGTATCAAGCCGCGCCGAATTCCAGTTGGCAATGGCCCCAGGAACGGGGACCGAATTTCGCGCGTTCGCGCTGACGCAAATTCGCTGCGCGCAGCGAGTTCGCTGCGCGGATGGCGGCTGGAACGTTGAAAATCAAAGTGCGAGAACGACGGCGCATGCGGCATCGGGATTGCTGATGGCAGGCCGCATCGGCACGAACGCCGCGGCGGCGGATGGCGCAGGTTCGGCGCTCGGGGAGCAAATTTGAAAAAACACCGGTCCGAGAGAATTCCCGCCCGCGCCGGCTCGCCGCGCCCGCACCACCGCGCCCGTGCCAGCTCGGCGCGCGCGGTAATTCTCGGGGCGTTTTGCGTGATCCTTGCCGCCGCCGTGTTCCTGCCGGCTTGCGCAAGCGCCGCGCAAGCGCCCGCGTTCAATCTCTATTTCAGCGGGACCGAGAACCTGGTCCTCGAGCGGCTGAACCTCGACCCGGCAACGCATCGCGTGGCCGATCTCTCTGATGCGCAATGCGCCGTCTTCGACGACGCCCTGCCCGCTCCCGGTCCCGCCCTTGACGCGCTCAAGGCGCGAGTCGCCGCCGGCATGGGTGTCGTCATAATCACGGGCCCGAATACCGATCCGGCGGCGCTCGCGGCGCTGAGCGGCGGAGCGATCACGCAGACCGGCACGGTGGATGTTGCGGCGGGAGCGAAGCACGCGCTGGAGATCGAGAAATACGCGGCGATCATCGAGTACACCGGGCCCGCGTCCAATCCGCTCGCGGCCAACGTGAGCTGGAAGTCGGCGGTGCGGGTGCACGAGCGCTCGCTGCTCACGGTCAGCAAGGGCGCGGCGGTTCTGGTGGCGACCAGCGGGAAGGATCCGGTGCGCGCGCATACTCCCGTGCTGATCGAGCTGAAGGCGGGCGGCGGAACAATCTACGTGCTCAACGTATGGCTCAGGCAAGGCGACCAGCGCGCGCGAATCGCGAGCTACCGTGCGCTGCTGAGCGGAATCGCGGGCGCGCAGAATTACGATTTCCAGCGTTGGGCCTACTTCAACTGGCTCTTGTACGATCTGTCGCGCTCGGCGGCGCAAGTGGCGGCGGCGCAGTACGGTTCATGGATCGGCTCGCCGGTGCCGGATTCGCGGCAGATCGTATGGCTGGGCGCGATCTTCTCGGCGATGTTCGCCGGGTTCGTGCTCTGCTATGTCGCGGTGCGCCGCTACAGCCTGCGCCATCCCGAGCAGCTCGAGCAGTTCTATCTGCCGCGGCGATCCGCCGCGCCGCGGCCCGCCTCGCTCGGCGCCGCGGCCGCGGCCGCGCTTCCGGCGGCGGCGCCCGAGCCCGCCCCGAGCCGCGGCGATCCGCGCTGGGAGAAGGTGGGATTTCATCGCCCGCTCTCGGGCTTCTTCTATAACTACCTGCTGGCGCTCATCGTGATGATCCCGTTCAACTTCATCGTGACGTTTTACATCGAGCGCAACTTTGTAAATCCCTTCCTCGAAGCGCGCGGCGCGTGGGCCGCCGTCACCCAGTTCATGCTGTTCTTCTTCACCCTGCTCGATCTGGGGACCGGGCAGGCGATGGTGAAGTACTTCGCCGAGTACAGGGTCAAGGAGCCGGGGCGCGCGATCAGCTACGCGCAATTCTTCATCTGGTTTCACGCGCTGGCCGGGATGTTCCAGATCACGGCGCTGGGACTGGTCGCGGCGCTGTGGATGCCGCATACGGCGATGGCGTTTCTGACCTGGTTCGTGATTCTGCACACGCTGATCCAGTTTCCCGGCTTCATCGCGATATTCTCGAATCTGTTTCGCGCGCTGCAGCGCTTCGATTACGCGCAGTTGCTGATCGTCCTGACTTACGTGCTCAATCCGTTCGTGCAGCTCTCGTGCGGCGTCTATGGGCGCCACTGGGGGCTGATGCATCCGGTGTTCGGCGAAGGGATGGGTGTGATATTCGGCTTCGCGTTCGGCGGCGTGATCGCGAACCTGCTGATGGGCGCGTTCTGCGCGGTGTTTTACGACAAGATGGGTTTTCGCCTGGCGACGATCTTCCTTGCCCACTTCGATCGCGACACCGTCCGCAAGTCGTTCCTGTATGGAATCAAGCTCACCGGCGGACAGGTGCTCGCCGCGACTTCATGGGCGCTGGTCCCGGTCATCATGGGAATCCTGCTGCCCAATTTTCTCGAACTCAATGAAATCTGGATTCTGACGTACGCGCTGACCTTCGCCTACCTCGAGACCGGCGCATACATTTTCACCACGCTGATGCCGTCGATCTCGGAGAGCTATTCGCAGTCGATGATGCGGCTTACGCGGCGCTACCTCGATCAGGGCTTGCGCTGGGGATTGATAGTCACCTCGATGCTGGGCGGGGCGTTCGTCGCGTTTTCGGATATTTTCGTCAATGGCCTGTTGCCGCCGCAATTCGTCCGCGCGGCGGGCGTGATGATGCTGATGCACGTGTGGCGAACGTTGGACTTCACCACGCGGATGCCGGATCAGGTTTTTCAGGGGGTCGGACGCACCGGGCTGTTCACGCTGACCGCGCTGGTCGAAAATGGCGGACGCATCATCCTGTCGTGGTACCTGATCAAATGGTACGGGTTCAACGGCGTGTTCTACGCGTTCATCGCGTCGTCGCTGCTGAAGTCGGCGGTCGCGTGGCCGATGATGGGATACCTGATCGCGTGGCCGTCGATCAGCCTCTGGCAGACCCTCATCAATCCGATTCTGGCGGCGTTTGGAAATTACTATGTCCTGCACGAGTTCGCGCTCGCCGTGTGGCGCGGACCGGGGCACGCCGGCAGCGCGTGGCTGGTCGTGCTGCTATGCCTGTTCGGATCGCTGCCGGTCTATATGTTCATCAGCGGACTGCTCGGATGGGATAGCGCGGCGCTGCTGGAATTTCGCGACGCCGCCGAGCTGGTGCCGCCGCCCTTCGGAGCGATCGCGCGGATGGCGCATCGGATCGTCGAGATTGGCTCGACGCTGAGTCCGCTGCACAACCGCTTTCCGGGCAACCTGGTCGAAGAAGCGTCGGCGCAAGCGGACGAACTGACCGCGATGAAAGCGGAGATGCATTAGCTCGATCGCGCTTGCGCTCTGTTCGCCTCGATACCCTCT
>DATLTX010000086.1:0-50938 GCA_035533435.1 Binataceae bacterium (SeqCode) | reverse complement strand
AGCCGCGCGCTGCCTTGATCAGGCGTGTGCCTTACGAAGCTTCGCCGCGCCTGCCGCGTGCGCCGAATGGACCCGATGCGACCGCTTGCGACGACTCGCCGCCACCGGCTTGGCTGCTTTGGAAGCCAGCTTGGCAACAGCGGCATGCGAAGCAGCAGGCTGCGCGGGTGCGGCTTGCGGCAACTCGACCACCACTGCGGCCGGATTCGCCAGCGCGAATGCCGCTTCGGCTTCCATCGCAAGGCGCCGGCGCTCGATCGCTGCCAGCTTTTTCTCTTTCCACTTCCGCAGCCCGACGCGCATGTAATCGGGATTGATATCGAGCATGTCGCAGACGTTATCGAACGAGAAGACCCAGCGCTTGTCTTCGTGGCTGATCCACTCGTCAGCCTCGCGGAACAGGCGCTGCCCTTTGTTGGTGGCCGAGTCGATGCACTTCATGAAGCACTCGATCGCGTCTTCGAGCACGCTCAGGATGAGCCGTTTCTCGCCCTCGAGCAGATGCTTTTTGCGCATCGCCTCGAAGTACTGAATCGGCAAAAGCGTGTCGGGCTCGAACAACCCCGGCAGCTTTTCGTCAAGTGTCTCCTTTTCCTGCATCTTGCCTCCCTGGTCCGTCCTCAAGCTCCCACTTGCTTCTTCCACAGCCCCACCTCCTCGATGTATTCAGACGCTCGTCGGCCTGCGTCTATTCACTCGTCTTCGTTCTGTTCCAGATATATCTCGTTCCATGCCATCTGGATTGCCTCGAGCTTGGCTTCGGTCGAAGCCTGCGGATCGTCGCCAAACTCGTCCAGATCGATTACCCATTGGCGGAGATCGACGAAGCGCGCATCGAGCGGATTGAGTCCCGGATGATTCTCGGCGAGCACTTCGGCCAGCTCTTCGGCCTGATCCCATTTCAGTTCCATCGCGATTAACTCTCCCCGCCTACGACACCTGCTCGACTGATTTTTTTTCCAGCGCCGTCTTGATCGCGGCGTCCATGATCCGGCCCGCGAACGGCGTACTTAGCTCGTTCAATTCTTCCACGAGATTTGCTATGAGCTGGCGATCTTCGCCCATGCGCGCCGCCTCCAACCTCTCCGCCACCGCCGCCAACCGCGCGCGTTCCGCGGCGTCGATCAGATGCGAATACTCACCGAGCTGTTTTGCAAGTGCCGCCAGGATTTGCTCGGCGTCGTTGCGAGCCACGATGAGGAGCCGCTGCTCGAGATCCTGCTCGCCGAGATCGATCGCCTCCTCGAGCATCCGTTCGATTTCCTCATCGTCGAGTCCGTAGGAGGGCTTGACATCGACCGAATGCTCGCGGCCGGTGCGCTCGTCGCGTGCGCTGACATTAAGTATCCCGTTTGCATCGATGAGGAAAGTGACCGCAATCCGCGGCAATCCCGCCGGCTGCGGCTTGATCGGCCCGAGCTTGAAGCGCGCAAGGCTGCGGCAGTCGGCCGCGAGCTCGCGCTCGCCCTGCACCACGTGGATATCGACATGCGTCTGATTGTCCACGGCGGTCGTGAACATCTCGGTGACGCTGGTTGGAATTGTAGTGTTGCGATGCACCAGCCGCTCCATCACGCCGCCCATCGTCTCGATTCCCAGCGACAGCGCAACCACGTCGAGCAGCAGCATCTCGCCCTGCTTGCCCATGAGCACGCTGGCCTGGACCGCGGCGCCAAGGGCAACGACTTCATCCGGATCGATCGTGCATAGCGGCTCACGCGCGAAGAGTTCGCGCACGCGCTCGCGCACGAGCGGCATCCGGGTCGATCCGCCGACCAGCACGACCGCGTTGATATCGGCGGGAGCAAGCTTCGCGTCGTTAAGCGCGAGCTTGCATCGCGCAATAGTCCGCGCGACGAGAGGCTCCGCGATTTGTTCGAGCTCGGCGCGGGTCAGAGTTTTCCTGATCGTATGCCCGCGCAACTCGAGCACAATTTCCGCGCGCGGCGAATCGGTCAGCCGCTGCTTGGTCGCCTCGGCGGCGCTGCGCGCGCTGTTCCATACGTGACGGTCGCGAGCGAGCTCGGCTGGCAGGCCGGCGAGCATCCAATCGACAATCGCGCCGTCTATATCGTCGCCGCCCAGGTGCGTGTCGCCATTTGTTGCGAGAACCTCGAAGATGCCCTGCTTGATGCTTAAAATCGAAATGTCGAAGGTGCCGCCGCCGAAGTCATAAACCGCGACGTTGCCTTCGGTTAGCTTGCCCAGTCCGTACGCGAGCGAGGCCGCGGTAGGCTCGTTAACCAGACGCACCACTTCGAGCCCGGCCAGACGCCCCGCGTCTTTGGTGGCCTGGCGCTGGCCGTCGTTGAAATAGGCAGGCACGGTGATCACGACGCGATCGACGGTCTCGCCGGTTGCGCGTTCGGCGCGTTCTTTGAGTGTGCGCAGAATCTCGGCCGAGATTTGCGGCGGCGTGAGCGTGCGCCTGCCGACCTGGAAGCGCACCACCGGACCCGACAGATCGGCAAACGCGTAACGCGCGCGATCTTCCGGCGCGACCTCGGCGCCGCCCAAACCCATGTAGCGTTTGACCGATCGAATCACCGCGCCGTACTCGCCGCCCGGAAAACCGACCGCGCTGACTGTGCCGTCTTTCTCGAGGCTGAGATGCGGTTCGAGCTCGATCGCGCGGGCACCGGTATGCACGGCGCCATCGGGCGCAATCGCGACGACCGAAGGCAACAGCGCCGAGCCGCTTTTCGGGTCGGCGATCACGCGCGGCTGTTCGCCGTCCATCCGCGCGATCAGGCTGTTAGTAGTGCCGAGATCGATTCCGAGTATTTGAGGCATCGCTCAGGCCGCCTTGAGACTCCCCAGCCCATAATCGACATCGCGCAAAAGCGTGCGCAGGTACGCGATATTCGAGAGAATCAGTTTTAGTTCCGTGGCCAGTTCCTTTGCGTTCGAGCGGCCGAGATCCCACAGCACGAAATTCCCGCGCAGGGCAATTTCATAATCGTTCAGCATATTGAGCAGAAACACCCGCCGGTCCTCGAGTTCGTCGGCCAGCGCCTGCGCGCGCGCGGGGTCGGTGCGCACCGCTTCGCGCAGCATCGCGAGCTGCTCCTGGACGTCGAAAACCGTCTCGGCGATCTCCGGCGGAACCTGCTTGTTGTCGTCGGAAAGCTTTTCGCCGCGCAGTTCGAGCCAGTAGAGTCCGCGAGAAACCGGCTCGCGCAGGGTGCGGTAGCTGCGCGTCAACAGCGCGGTCGAGCGCAGGCTTGCGTCGCGCGCACGCACGGGAGCCTGCGCGAATCGGTCGGGATGAATCTGCCGGCTCAGGTCGTGATAGACGCGCTCAAGCGCGCCCGGCTCGATGGCGAGCTTTTTTGGAAGTCCCAGCGCCGCGAAACAGTCCAGTTCAACGCCGAGCGGCGTTGAACAGCTTTCGCAAACCAGCCGTGGCTCCTGCCGCCGTCCGCATGACGGGCATTCGATCATCGTTACGCCGCCGCATCCCTTCGTTCATACAACGAACGACTCGCCGCATCCGCAGCTTCGTTTGGCGTTCGGATTGACCACCCGAAAACCCGAGGCCATCAGCTCCTCGGCGTAGTCGAGTTCTGAACCGTTGAGATAGAGAAAACTCTTCTTATCGACAATCAGGCGCGCGCCGTCGCGCTCGAAAATCTTGTCGCGCTCTTTGGCCGCGTCGATTTCCATCCGGTACGACAGACCCGAGCATCCTCCGCCGACAACTTTCACGCGCAGTCCGGCTTCGGCGCCCTTGTCGGCGACCAGAGTCTTAATCTTGTGGACCGCGTTTTCAGACAGCGAAATCATGGCGCGAAACCTCAGCCCTGCTGCGCCTTTGCGGACGCGCTTTCGACCGGCGCGGCGGCGTTGCCTTTGCGCTTTTTCCAGTCGGTGATCGCGGCCTTGATCGCGTCTTCGGCCAGCACCGAGCAGTGAATCTTGACTGGAGGCAGGTTGAGTTCCTTGACGATGACGGTGTTCTTGATCGCCATCGCCTCGTCGATCTTCTTGCCCTTGACCAGCTCGGTCACGTAGCTCGAACTCGCGATCGCGCTGCCGCAGCCGAAGGTCTTGAACTTGGCGTCTTCAATCACGCCGTCGTCGCTGATCTTGAGCTGAAGCTTCATCACGTCGCCGCACTCGGGTGCGCCGACCACGCCGGTGCCGACGCTCAAGTCGTCCTTGGCGAAGCTGCCCACGTTGCGCGGATTGTTATAGTGATCGAGAACCTTGTCTGAATATGCCATAGCGTCTCCGCGCGGATTTTCCGCTTACGACTTCCACTGCACCGACTTGAGATCGATTCCGTCCTTCGCCATCTCATACAGCGGCGACATCTCGCGCAGCCGCTTGACCTCTTTGCTCACCCGGTCCGACACGAAATCCACTTCGTCGGCGGTGTTGAAGCGGCCGATTCCAAATCGAATCGAGCTATGCGCCAGCTCCTCGTTGATTCCGAGCGCGCGAATCACGTACGAGGGCTCGAGCGTCGCCGAAGTGCAGGCCGAGCCCGAACTGACCGCGATATCGCTGATTCCCATCAGCAGCGACTCGCCCTCGACATAGGCGAAGCTGACGTTCAAGTTTCCCGGCAACCGCTCGGTCGGATGGCCGTTGACATAGACTTCATCCAAACGCTCGAAAATTCCGGCCTGGAGCCGGTTTCTGAGCTCGCTCAGGCGAACTGCCTCGTCCGGCATTTCCTTGCCCGCGATTTCGCACGCCGCGCCAAACCCGACGATTCCGGTCACGTTCAGCGTGCCCGAGCGCATCCCGCGCTCGTGCCCTCCACCGTCGATAATCGGGGTCAGCCGCACCCGCGGTCCCTTGGAGCGGACGTAGAGCGCGCCGACACCCTTGGGACCGTAAATCTTGTGCCCACTCATCGCGAGCAGATCGATTCCGTCTCTTTCGACATCGACCGGAATCTTGCCGATGGCCTGGACCGCGTCGCAGTGAAACACAACGCCCTTTTCCTTGGCGATCTTTCCAATCTCGCGAATTGGATGAATCGTGCCGATCTCGTTGTTCGCGTACATGATCGAGATGAGCACGGTCTTGTCGGTGATCGCCCGGCGCACCGCGCCAGGATCCACCATCCCATATTTATCTACCGGAAGGTAGGTTACCGTCGCCTTGCCCTGGCGCTCGAGAGCGCGGCAGCTATCCAGCACCGCCTTGTGCTCGGTGACGCAACTGATGATGTGGTTGCCCTTGTCTTTGTAGAACTCGAGCACACCCTTAATCGCCAGATTGTCGGACTCGGTCGCGCCGCTGGTGAAGATGATCTCCTTGGACTTCGCGCCGATCAGGTTCGCAATCTGATTGCGCGCCTTATCGACGCCCTCTTCCGCTTCCCAGCCAAAGCTGTGGTTGCGGCTCGCGGCGTTGCCGAATTTCTCGGTGAAGTACGGGAGCATCGCGTCCAGCACCCTGCGATCGCACGGCGTGGTCGCGTGATTGTCCATGTATATGGGAGTCTTAACCATCAGCCTGCCGAATTGTCTGCTCTATCGGATTCGCGCTTGGCGAATCGGTGATCCAATTAGTGGACCTGCTGAGTCCACTATAAGCATCGCGACCACTCGGGTCAACCGAAACCGTCTCCTCAATCCGCCACCACGAAATACCCCTTATACTGAGTCAGTAAGATAAATGCGTTGATCTGTCAAGGTAAATGGCAGACTATCCGCCAGGTCAGGCGGGGTGGCGGTGATCAGATGGTTTCGTCCAAAGTGATCACCGCCAGCGGGTCGAGCGCGTACGAGATTATCGCCGTCATTCACCGGCGGGCGGTCAATTCCGCTATCGGTGCCTTCTTTGGCGCGCCGGACCTCCCATGGAATTAGTCGGGGTCGTAGTCGGGGTCGCAGTCGGGGTGGCGACTGCGGTCGACGTTGAGATCGGCGTCGCGCTCGCCTTTATGGATGACGTCGCGGTCGGGGACGCCGCGCGGAAAGCAACGGCGCCGATATCAACCGAGGCCGGGGATCTCGCTGCACCCGTGATATCGACTGCCGGAACGCCGTAAGCGTTCGTGCCGGTCCCGATAGCAGGGCTACCCGGCTGCAAGCTCATATCAGCGGGCGGATTCACCAGTAGCGGATTCGTTGCGCCGGAACCTCCGTAAGAAATGTTCGACACCGCGAGGTTGGCGGAACCGGCTCCGTCGAGATACGCCGAATTGGAGGAGTCAGCCGCTGGATCGAACCACAGGATATTGTTCACGGTCGTGACGCCGCCGGCGTACTCGAGCGACACTTCGCCGCGCCAGGTGTACCGCGACGCCAACTGCTGATCTTTGAAGCAGGTGTTATTGCGCACCAGTATCGGCGCGCCGCCATTCGCGTACACTTTGACGCACGCCCCCGCGTTGCCGTAGCCGATGTTGTTTTCGACCAGTGACGGGGCGCTGAATCGGTGGCCGGAGAACGTATCCAGGATTATACCATTTCCATCCGTCCCACCGACTGCGTTCGAATTACTATATATTGTATTTCCGCCAATATAGATATGGTACCCCGCCGAACTATCAAGTTGAACCGGTTCATAGACCGAGACGCCGGAACCGTAGCTGCCCCAGGTCGCGGCGTTATGGTGGACCAGGTTCCCCTCGACCGTCACATAGTCGCCGTTGTTGAGCTGGATGCCGCTTCCGACCGCATTCTCGATCTCGCTGTCGTGCACGTACCAGTGGCTTCCGCCGCCTGAGCTCACGATCCCGAGCTCGCCGCCGTTGGTATGGAGATGCTCGAGTGCCACGTACGACCGCGCATTGATATTGATCGCGAAGGTCCCGTTGCTTGGCGGTGAGATTTCCGCCCGGGCCGTGCCGACACCGCGGATCGCGATCCATCGGGAGGCTGTTCCGGAGTTCCGCAGCGTCACGCTTTCCACATAAGGGCCGGCATCCGCGACGCACACGGTGCCGCCCGCCGACGCGAGCGCATCGACGCCATGCTGGATAGTGCGCAGCGGCGACGATTGCGTGCCCGGCGCGCGATTCGAACCGGTCAATGCCACGTAATAGCTACACGGAGCGACTGCCGGAGTCACTTGCGCTCGCGCATCCGAGCCCCGCGCCGCCACGATCCCAACCACGAACAGAGCCATCGCGAAACCTTTTGCGTCCATGCTTCTTCACCTGCGTGTTACTCACCAGGCCCGGACCCGCAAATCCGCAGCGAATGGCTCGTGAAGCCAGCGATCTTCCCGGAGCTGTGCGTAACGATCAGCCCGCCGGAGAACGACCCACTTCAACAACCCGCACCAGTACGCTCGCGGCCGGGCGCGCGGATCGCATCAGGCAAGACACTCCGCGCGCAGGCCGGTTCCACCGGGCTGCAGTCACAAGGTAGCCAAGACCAGGTTAAAATTTTCGCTCGCGCGAGTAGGTATTTGAAGTTCGCCGGCGAGACTCGCCAAGGCTAGAGGCACGAGAGATCGATGTCAACAAAAAAGTGCCGGACACGTAAAAATATATTTTTACTATTTCCAACTGAGGCTGGCTGGGTAATAGCCAGTAGCGGCAAACATCAAATGAGCAGTCGCGGCAGGAATAATTCGAAATGACGCGGCGTAATGAAAGTGGCCGGTCTGTGGCGACTAGCGGCGGCCGAAAGCGCCATAATCGCGTCGCGGCGCGTAAGCGCATCCGCAACGGCAATAGGTTCATGGGCGGGAAACCATCACGAGCCGTGTCCCTGCGTATCACAACAATCACGTCGAGGGCGGCTATTGCATGATTAGCAGAAGAGAATGGAAGCGGAGCGGCGTCAGGCGGCTTAATCAGACGACGGTATTGCCGCGTGTCCGGTGTTTCCGATCCCCGGGGCGCGTTTTTCGCGGGGTCGGCGCGCGATGCGGCCAAATTCCCGCCGGTGCGGCGCGCGTCACTTCACGAGCGGCTTCAGGACCATCATGCGTTCTTCGCGCCACGCCGTGAAACCAAGGCGATGCCACGCCTCGGCGCCGAGCCAGTTGCGATGCAGGACGCTCAGCGTGATCGTCGCGATGCCTTTGACGCGGAACCAGTCGAACGCATCCGCGAGCATCGGCTTCATTAGCCCACGTCCTCGAAAGCTCTCTTCGAGAAAAGCCTGGCTGATGTAACCGATTTCGGCGGGCCTCTGGCCCTCGTGCCGCCTTTGCAGTCTGACCCACAGATGCCCGGCCAGATGACCATCGCCCGCGTCCGCGACCCAGACCGCATGATGGTCTCGCGCAAGCACGGCGCGCATCCAGTTCGGCGCGTCGCGGATCGAGTCCCAATCGAAGCGGGCGCGCTCGTCGAGCGCTTCTTCGTATGCGGCCAGGGCGGCGACCAATCGCGCCAGTTCGGCGATGTCGGATTCGCGCGCGGGACGAATTTCAGGACTCATCGGCGACGCCTCGAGATTTCCATATCGCACAACATGAAGCTTTCCAGCGCCATGGCGGATCAGAACGGGCCGCGATGCGACGCATCGAAGACAATCTCGAGCATCCTGCCCTCGCCGCGAATCGTTTTTAGAGCCATCTCGCGCGTCATCTCGAACTCGCGCTCGATCCACGGCGCGATTCGCGCGAGGATCGCGGCGCTGTCATCGCCCGGCGCAATCTCGTCCGCGATCGCGCAGCGCAGCAGCACACGCTCGATTCCGTCGCCGCGCTCGAGCACGATCGTCAGCACGATCGCACCGCCGCCGCGCACCGCGGGCGCGCCCTCTTTGAGCGTGTACGGTCCGCGGCCGGTCTTGAGCCCGATTTCCACCTGAGGATTTTCCGCCGCATGGCGGAGCTACGGCAAGAGCGCGCCAAGCCGCACGCGCTAGGCTGCGCGCGACGACAGCGAACCGACGCGATGGTGTCCTTCCCAGAAGAGGACGACCGGGCCGGCGATATAAATCGAGGAATAGGTGCCGGTGATAAAGCCGACCAGCAGCGTAAACGCCGACGGGCGCAGGATCGGGCCGCCGAACGCGAGCAGCGCGATCAGCACGACGATCGCCGTGCCCGAGGTCAGAATGGTCCGCGACAGCGTTTCGTTGATCGCGCGATTCATGATCGTCGCGATCGGCTCGCGCCTGCGCTTGGCCGCGTCCTCGCGAATCCGGTCCGAAACGATAACCGTGTCGTGAACCGAATAGCCGATAACCGTGAGCAGCGCCGCGAGCGTGGTCAGATCGAACTGGAACTGGCTGATCACCAGCGCTAGCGACACCACCAGAACGTCATGCACCAGCGCGATCACCGCGCCGGCGCCAAAGCTCCAGCTCGTGTGGCGAAACTGGAAGGCGATAAATACGCCCATGAAGATAGTCGCAAAGATGACCGCCAGAAAACCGCGCCGGCGCAAATCGCCGCCCACCTTGGCTCCCACGCTCTCGACGCGCACCACCTTGGCGCCGTCGGCGCCGTAGTTCTTTGCGAGCTGGCTCTCCAGCTTGGGACCGAGGCTTCCGATATTGGCGACTTTCTCGAAACGCAGAAGATAGGTATGCCCCGCCGAGGCGCCGAAATCCTGCACCGTGATCTCGCCTAAACCGATTGGCTTCAGCGAATCGCGAATTGCGTTGGCGGTCGTCGGTTTGTCGAACTGCACTTGCACAACGCTGCCGCCGACGAAATCGACGCCGTAGTTAAGGCCGACGAAGATCAGCATCAGAACGGCCGCGATATTAATCACGGTCGAAAGAATTACGAAGAAGTGGCGCTTTCCGACGAAATCAAGATTGATGTCGGGACGAATCAGTTGCAGAGACATCGAAGTGGTTTATCTTTTCCCAGGCTCGCGGACAACCCTGTTTGCGCTTCAGCTCGCGGCCGCGCGCTTTTTGCGCGCGCGCGACGGACGCGCCGGACGGGCTGGCGCCTGCGCCGCCTCTTTGGCGGCGTGCGCGGCGGCCTGCGCCTGGAGCTTGGTGCATTCGCCGCACAGATTGTTCAGATTGGCGGGATCTTCGGTCAGCCCGTCATCAAGCGAATGGCACACCTTCATGCATCCCGAGCAGATGAAGTAGATGCCCTCGATCGTCTTGTTGATCCGCTCGCGGTTCAGAATCCGCCCGCGCAGCTTTTCGATGCGGATGCCCAGCAGCTCGGCGTACTGGCGCTTGATCTTGCGCCGGCCCGCTTCGTCCTTGGGAAGATCGGCATCTTCCTCGGACTCGTCGCCGCTGTCGCCGAAGCTCGCGTACTTGTTACGCTTGGAAGTCTTGCTCTTGCGCGCCCTGCCCATGGTTTCCTCAGGGCCTCAGCGGGTCTTCCCGATAAAGCCGCAGGCTTTCTCGCATACGAGGTAAAAGCCCTTGCGCCCGTAGCCGGCGAACTTGGTCACCTTGCTTTCGGCGCCACAGTTGGGACACAGATGCTTGTGCTGGACCTCGCCGGTCTTTTCCGCAGTCTTTGCTTTCTTTTCAGCCATAACGAGATTGAGCCGTCCTGAAGGATTGTGATTAACCAGCCGCGCTGGTCGCGTGGCTTAACGACCTACTATACACGAAATGCCGCGTTCAAGAAATCGAGCCCTGCCACGCGCGATAACCCCCCGCCCGGGATTTCTCCCAGAGCCTGCCCTGAGCAACGTCGAAGGGGTCGAAATGACGGATGCGGGCTCAATGCCTGACTATCATAATATCTCTGCACCACCCTCGATCGGTCATTTCGAGCCAACCCTCCGCCCGCTACCGATGCAGCGCCTCACTCCGCATCAGCACTCGCGGCGAGAAATCCCGATTGTCGCGGGTATCCTCGGTGAAGAACAAGCCCCGCGCCGGCTAGAGTTGGCGTCTCGCGATGCTTCTGGTCATGCACCTCCCAGTGGTAAGAAGATCATTATGGAAAAGCGCAAACTCGGAACGCAGGGGCTCGTCGTATCCGCGATCGGACTCGGATGCATGGGGATGTCGCAGAGTTACGGAGTTGCCGATGAAGCCGAATCGATCGCTACGCTGAATCGAGCGATCGAGCTTGGAGTCGACTTCTTCGACACGGCCGACGTGTACGGGAACCATCGCAACGAGGAGCTGGTCGGCAAAACGCTCGAGCCCTTTCGCAGCCGTATCCAGATCGCGACCAAGTTCGGCAACGTATTCGGCCCGGGCGGGAAGCGCAGCGTCAACGGCCGCCCCGACTACGTGCACTCGGCGTGCGATGGATCACTGAAACGCCTGGGCGTGGACCATATCGATCTCTATTACCAGCATCGCGTGGACCGCAGCGTGCCGATCGAGGACACGGTAGGCGCGATGGCCGAGCTGGTACGCCAAGGCAAGGTGCGCTACATCGGCCTGTCGGAAGCGGCGGCGGCTACCATTCGCCGCGCCCACAAGGTGCATCCGATATCCGCGGTGCAGTCGGAGTACTCGCTATGGACGCGCGACTACGAAGATGACGTTATTCCCACGCTGCGCGAGCTTGGAATCGGCTTCGTTCCCTTCAGTCCACTCGGACGCGGGATGCTGAGCGCGACGATCCGCTCGATCGACGAGTTCGGCGCCGACGACATGCGCGCGCGTATTTCGCCGCGGTTCGAGCGCGAAAACTTCGAGCGTAACCTCCGAGTTGTCGATCGCCTGAAACAAATCGCCGACGAGAAGCAACTCACGCCGAGTCAGCTCGCTCTGGCATGGGTGCTCGCACAGGGCGACGATATGGTGCCGATTCCGGGTACCAAGCGCCGCAAGTACCTGGAAGAAAATGCGGCGGCGGCGAGCGTAAAACTTTCCAAGACCGATCTGGCACGAATCGAGGAAGTGGCGCCGAAGGGATTCGCCGCCGGCGACCGCTACTACGACATGCGCCCAGTCAACGTTTAGCGGCATGGTCGCGCATGCCCCGCTGCCTGACACGTTCGCGGGTTGCGCGCACGCATCCGTCCGCATATGCGTTAAGCCATCTTGGAATCGCAACTCAAAGCTGGTGACGCGGTAATCTTTATTGACCGCAAGGGACGCCGCTATCTGAAAACCCTCAACGCGGGGAAGAAAATCCTGATCCGCGGCGAACTCGTTGCGGATTCGATTTTTGGAATCGAAGAAGGCTCGCGCGTGAAATTTTCGGGCGGCGAAACTTTCCTGGTCCTGCGTCCGACTTACGCCGATCTGATTCCGCTATTGCCGCGCGCCGCGCAGGTGATCTATCCGAAAGATACCGGCCCGCTGCTCATCTGGGGCGACGTGTTTCCCGGCGCGACCGTAATCGAAGGCGGCACCGGCGCGGGCGCGCTGACGATCGCGCTCTTGCGCGCGGTCGGACCCGCGGGCCGCGTCATTTCGTATGAGATTCGCGAGGACTTTGCGGCCGTCGCGCGCAAGAATGTCGCCGCCTACTTCGGCTACGCTCCCAACTGGACGCTCAAGCTGCGCGACCTCTACGAAGGCTTCGACGAGACCGGCGCCGATCGGATGTTCCTCGATTTGCCCGAACCCAGCCGCGCGCTCGAGGTTGCCGCACGCGCGCTGCGTCCCGGCGGCGTGCTGGTCTCCTACGTTCCGACCGCGCTCCAGATTAAGGACACCGTCGATGCGCTCCAGGCCCGTGCGGACTTCGGCGAGGTCGAGACTTTCGAGACGCTGCTGCGCCATTGGCAGGTCAAAGGGATGAGTGTGCGGCCGTTTTTCCGGATGGTCGCCCATTCGGCGTTCATCATCGTCGCCCGCCGTCTGGCCGATATTTCCGCGGGCGCGGAGCCTGTCCCGGCCGGAAATTTTGGCGAGCCCGCCGACACGTCCGACGCCAGCGACGATCGCGAACCGGGCGGCGATCCCGATTCCGCCGAATAGAGCCGCACGCGTTCAGTGAAACAGGCGATGAAAGAAGCCTACGATTCCGCGCGGCGACGGACTCGCACTCGGAATCGGCTGGGCCGCTCCTGGAGCGCCCACCGCGCCAGCCGAAGGACTCGGCGTTCCGCCCAGCGCCGCCGGTAGCGAGGCGAGGATTCCGCCGCCGCCGTGCAGCGGGCACATCGCGGTGGGCGCGGTTCCAATCAGAAACGGCAGCGCAATCGCGCGCGGACATGCGGGTGTCGCAAGGCCGCCGCTTTGCGGATCGATCGTGGCCATCACGATTCCCGACGGCTCGGCAAAATCCGACGAGGCGGCCGCGGTCGCATGAGTCATGAAATCCGCCCACGCCGGCAGCGCGACGCTCGCGCCCGGCAATCCCAGGCTCTGCGGTTCGTCGAAGCCGACCCACACGCCGCACACGAGATCGGGCGTGTACCCGATAAAATAGCCGTCGTGGTAATCCTGCGTGGTTCCGGTTTTGCCCGCCGCGGGAAAATTCACCCCCATCCTCTGCGCCGCCGCGCCCGTGCCGTAGCGCAGCACCTGCTCGAGCGCGCCCGTGATCAAGTAAGCCACCGACGGGTTGATCACGCGATGCTCGTCGTCGTCGTGATGATAGATAACGTGCCCCGCCCTATCGACGACCGATTCGACCGCGTATGGGGTATCTTCGACGCCGGCGTTGGCGAAGACCTGGTACGCGCCGACCAGTTCGAGCAGCGTTGTTTCGTCCGAGCCGATCGAGATCGGCAGCACGGCGGGCAGGTCTTCATGGATTCCCATTTCGTGCGCGGTCTGCACAATCCTGCCGGGCCCGAGCTGGCTGCCGACCCACGCTGTCGGCACGTTGAGCGACTCGTAGAGCGCCTCCGCCACCGTCACCTGTCCCTGATAGTTGCGTTCGTAGTTGACGGGCGTCCACGTTCCGAACGACATCGGGCGATCGGGCAGCACCGTCGCCAGCGTCATCGCGGGCGAGAACGGCGCGCGCGCGGGATCGAGCGCGGTCAGATAGACTATCGGCTTGAAGGCCGAGCCAGGCTGCCGCTGGGCCATCGCGGCCCGATTGAATTGGCTTTGGGCGTAGTCGCGTCCGCCGATCATCGCGCGAATCGCGCCGCTCGAAGCGTCAAGCGTGACCATCGCGCTTTCAAGCTGCTGCTTTCTGTCAGCGCGGCGCAGTCTGCTGTGCGATTTTTCAAGCCGCGCGAGATTCTGTTCGATCGTATCCTGGCCAAGCGCCTGCATTTCAGGATCAAGCGTCGTATAGACCTTGAGCCCCTCGAGGTGCCCGTTAAGGCCGGGGATTTTTTCGACGAAGCTGGTCACGTAGTCGGTAAAATATGGCGCGCGGCGCAAGCCCGGCGGCATCGTCACGTCGATCGGCGTGCGTATGGCGGTTTGATACGCGGCCGCGTCGATCACGCCCGCGTCCTTCATCACACCAAGCACGATATTGCGCCGCGCGAGGCAGTTCGCCGGATGCCGCCGCGGGTCGTACAGGGAAGGCGCCTGGATCATCCCCACGAGCGTCGCGGCTTCGGCCGGAGTGACCTCGCCCAGGTCCTTGTTGAACACGTAGCGCGCGGCCTGCGGCAATCCCTCGATCGGCGTGCCGTCGTACGAGCCCATCGGAACGTCATTGATGTAGCGCTCGAGGATTTCCTGCTTGCCCAAGCGCATCTCGAGCACGAGCGCGACGGCGAGCTCGCGGAATTTCCGGCTGAAGCTGCGCTCATGCCGGTCCATGAAGGTGCGCGCGAGCTGCTGCGTCAGCGTACTGGCGCCCTGGGCCAGATGATGCGATCGCAGATCGACCATTGCCGCTTCGATTATGCGAATCGGATCGATTCCCGGATGATAGTAAAACCAGCGGTCCTCGGTCGCGATCAGACCCTTCACCAGGTACGGCGGCATCTCGCCCAGCGCCACCTCGACGCGTTCGGCGGGAGCGCCCGGCAAGAGCCGCCCGATCACCTCGGGCTCGAGCGCGGCGGTGCGCGTGGGTACGCCGAACGAATCAATCACGTTGGAGATATGAGTTCCGCTGAGCGCAACCCGGACGATTGCGGCCGGGTAGTCTGCGCCCGCCAGAGTGAAGCCGCGCGTGTAGATCGTAATCACGCCGGGCACGCGCGAGTACTCGCCCGGCGAAGCGGGCGCCGCAGTCTGCGTGTAGCTGAGATGGCTCAGGCGATCAATCAGACCGACGCGAACGATATCGTCGCCCGGTCGAATCGCCGCGGGTGCGGAGTAGATTGCGCTGGTCAGCGCCGCGCGGCGCTGCTCGATCATCGCGGAAATTTCGCCGTAGAGTTGCGCGAGATAAAAGCCGGTCGCGAACGCAACGAGCAGGAATGCCGCGCCCGCGACGGTGCGCACGCGCCATCCGGCGATCCGCCATTCGCGCTTTTTGCGGCGCTTCCCGCCCTGCTTGTCACCCGCCTTTGCCACTGCCACCTAGCGATCATACCGGAATCCAGCCGGAGGTCCGAAGCAGATTTTCGCGCCGCGCCCGGGAAATTTTGAAGTACCGGCCTGGGCGCGCGTCAATCGAGCCGACGGCCGGAGGCGGCGTCGAACAGATGGATTTTGGCCGGATCGAAGAAGAAACGGCGGGTCTGGCCGGGCGCGACGCGGCGCGAAGTCACAGCGCAGATCGGAATCTTGTGGCGATCCGCGCGCTCGGGAGCGACGGTTCCGCGCACGATAAACGAAGCGCCGGAAAACTCGACGCTCTCGATCGCGATATCGATCGCAAAAGCCCCTTGCGTTGAATCGATTGACAGATCCGCGGGACGAATACCCGCGCGCAGCGCCGCGCCTGAACTCGCGGCGATCGCCATCGGATAGCGAATGCCGGCGATCTCAATGTCGTCTCCGGCCTTCTGCGCAGCAAAAAAATTGATCGCCGGATCGCCGACAAACGACGCGACGAATTCGGTTTCCGGGTGATTGAAAATTTCCTCGGGCGGTCCGATCTGCTCGATTTGGCCGTTGCGCATCACCGCCAGCCGATCGGCCATCGCCAGCGCTTCGACTTGATCGTGCGTCACATAGACGAAGGTGCGTCCTGTCGCGCGTTGCAGGTTTTTCAGCTCGATCCGAAGCGCGGAGCGCAGGCGCGCATCGAGGCTGCCCAGCGCCTCGTCCATCAGCACGATCTCGGGCTCGCGCACGAGAGCGCGGGCCAGAGCGACGCGCTGCCGCTCGCCGCCGGAGAGCTCGGCCGGGCGGCGGTCGAGCCCGGAATTTAGGCCCACCTTTGCGGCAGCCTGCCTGACCCGGCGATCGATCTCGGCAGACGGGACTTTGCGCAGGCGCAGCCCGAAGGCGATATTCTCGAACGCGGTCATGTGCGGATAGAGCGCGAGATTCTGAAACACCATCGCGATTCGCGCGGACGGCTCGGCGCCGGTTGGCGCGCCGGCGAACTCAATTGCGCCGGAGTCGGGCTCATCGAGTCCCGCGATGAGCCTGAGCAGAGTGCTCTTGCCGCATCCCGAAGGTCCGAGCAGAACCAGGAACTCGCCACTTGAAATCGTAAGCGACACGTCGCGTACGCCGCCGCCGGACGGAAAGATACGGGTCAGGTTTCTGACGATCAGGGCGTCCATGAGTATCACCCGCTAACGCGAACTCCCCGTCACCATCGCCGTGCGCATCGCCGGTCCGAGTGCGATCACGACGCACACCGCCGGGATCATCATCAGGAGCGCCAGCGCGCTGGCCGGTCCGACGTTGCCGAACACGGTGTAGTAGTAAAGTAGAGGTGGCAGCGTGCGATTGGTCTGCTGCAAGAGCAGCGCGAAGCCGAATTCGTCCCAGCTCAGGATGAAGCACAGCACGAAAGCGGCGGACAGCGCGCCGCGCACGATTGGCAGATCGATCGCGAAGAACACTCGAACCGGCGACGCGCCGTCGAGCCACGCCGCCTCTTCGATTTCGCGCGGCACCGCGGCGAACGCGGCATAGAGCGTGAGCGCGGCGGTGGGAATCGCGATCGCGCAGTGGATAACCGCAAGGCCGAGCGCGCCCGGCGTGTCGTAAAGCCCGAGCGACGCGAGCATGATTCCGGCCGGAATCGCAACCGCGATCATCGGGAGGAGGCGCACACCCGAGACTGCGGCAAAGCCCACGCGCTGCGCCGCGCCGCCGCGCGCCATCGCGTACGCCAGCATCGCGCCCAGGACGGTGGCGCCCGCGGCGGAAATCGCGCCGACGCAGAGGCTGCGAACAATCGCACCGCGCAGCTCGCCCACGGCGAAGACGGCCGCAAAATTCCTGAGCGTCAGATCGCGCGGCAGCCACGACGGCGGCCATGCGAAGGTCTCGAGCTCAGGGGTAAGCGCCTGCTTTGCGAGCAAGTAGAGCGGCACGACGGCCGCGGCGATCACGGCCGCACTCAGCGCGATTCGCATTACCGCGAGCGGGCGCTCGATCCGATCGCTTCGCACAGGCGCGCTCACTGGCTCGCTCCCGGCTGCGAGGCCCATCGCCGCACGGCGAGCGTGCCCGCCAGCGCGAAGATCGTCACGACCATCGCCAGCACCATCGCCGCCGCCATCGCGACTCGCGGCGCTTGCGCGTCGGTCCACTGCCCGTAAGCGTAAGTTGACAGAACGGGAACCGCTTCCGGGCCGGTCAGCACGAGCACGGTCGAGAAAATTCTGAGCGCGTCGATTCCGCGCAAGACTGTCGCGCCGACAATCGCGGGCGCGAGCATCGGCAGCGTCACGTGCCTGAAGGTGGCAAGCGTGCCGGCGCCGTCGAGGCGCGCAGCTTCGTACAGCTCTTGCGGGATCGTCTGCAAACCCGCAATCAGCATCAGCATCACGATCGGGGTGACGTGCCAGGCATCGACGACCGCGACCGAGAGCATCGCGAGCGAGCCGCGCGGCGAAAGCCACGCCGCACCGTGCATCCCGAACGCTTCGAGCGCGCCGTTAACATAGCCGCGCGGCATCAGGAGGTAACGCGCGATCGTCAGGATAACGATCTCGGGGATCGCAAACGGCAATATCGCCGCAACCTCGACGACGGCGGAGCGCTTGCCGCGCGCGGTCAGCATCAGCGCAAGTCCAAGACCGGCCGCGAGCTCGAGCGCAAGGCTCGCGATCGGGAGGATCAGGTTGTCGAGCGCGGCCCGCCAGAACATCTGGTCGTGAACCAGCGCCGAATAGTTTTCGAGCGAGGGACCGCGGTGATTGAACGATGCGCCAAGGCCGCCGAGGGCAGGCACGACCAGCATCGCGAGCATGAAGAGGGAGGGAATCGCGACGAATGCTCCTTTGAGGTATCGCGACCGTTCATTCATTGCGGAAGGCCTGCGCAGCATCGCTCAAATGGCGTATCGGCGGCGGACACGTCCGCGCCGGAATTCTGACTGAGTATATCGCCCAGCACGGCTTCAGGAGCCTTCCCGCGCAGCAGCACCGCGCGGATAGCGCGCTGCCATCGATTACTCAGTTGCGGATAGCATTCGACCGCTGGACGCGCGCGCACATGATCGCGCATCGCGGTAAACCCCGCGTAGAGTCCGGCGTCTTCGCTGCCCGGCGCCGGCGCGACCGAACCATACCATCCAAGCTCGCGGCTAAGACGCGCCTGCGCTTCGGGGGTAAGCAGCCAGGCAAGGAACTCGCGTGCGAGCTCGGGATGCGGCGCGGAGACGGGAATTGCCAGATAGCCGCCGCCGAGCGGAGTCGCGGTTCCCGCGGGTCCAGCGGGAATCGGCGCGCTCAGGTCAACCTCGGGCGCCAGACCCTTTGACTTCAGGTACCCGATAGCGAACGGCCAGTTGAAATGAATCCAGACGGTGCCGCGCGCCTGCGCCTCGAGGATCGACATCTCGCGGAACACCGCCGACTCGTCATTCAGATCGGGCGCAAGGCTGCGCAGGAAGTCAAAAGCTCGCAGCGATCCGCCCGACTCGGGATCGCAATAGCCGCCGCCCGCGCTCCACACAAACGCCATCGCGTCGCAGACCGCGCCCTCGTACCGCGCCGCCTTGAGCGCGAGCTTGCCGGGATGGGCGCGGGCGAAGCGCGCCAGCTCGTCCCAGGTGCGGGGCGGGTCGGGAACTTCGATCCGGTTGTAGATCATCGCCTCCCACATCAGGCGATGCGGAATAAAATATATGTGATGTTTTACGGTTGCCGCGGCCCACGCCGGTCCGGAGAATAGAGAGTGTGCGGAAGGCGTAACCAGATCGTCGAGCACCGCGGCGTCGGAGCGCGCCTGGCCGAGCATCGCAAGGTCGAGCTCGACGAGGTCGAGCGAGCCGCGGCGGCTTTCGGCCTGCACGCGCAGCGCCTGGAGAATATCGCCGTAAGATTGCGCGACGATATTGACGCGCACCTGATGCGCCGCCTCGAAGCTGGAAACGAACCGGGCGTAGCGTGCGGCCTCGTCGGGGAAGACGGCGAGCGCGATATTGAGCGCCACGCGCGGCGGCTCTTCCTGGCGGCATCCGCCCATAACGCCAGCGAGGCACACGATGGCGCAGACGAATGCGCGGCGCTTCGCGGATCTGGTTGATAGTTGACTCGTCACGATATTGAGACTCGGACTAATGGAATATCAGCGATGAATGAGAGCACCAAACCCACTACCGCCGAGCAGCCCTTCGAGTTTTGCTCGCGCCTCAACTTGACCTTGCTGACCGGACGCAGGGCGCGCGACCTGGCCGAGATGGCGGAGAATCTGCGCAGCGTGCCCGGCTCGGTGATCTACCATCACACTCACCATTTTCTGGTGCAGCATCAACACCTGTCGCCGGAGCCGCCGAACGACTTCGCATACTGGGTATCGAACATCCTGCTCGACCGCCGATTGGGCGAAGAACTGGCGGCGATCGACGTGATGCGCTTCGCGACTATCCACGATTTGCGAGTGGCGCTGGTTCGGATCATCGAAGCGTCGATGGAGCGCACCAGCGAGGTTCGCGCCGCGCCGCTTGGGCAGGAGTTCCATTTCATGCGTTCGGTGTCGTTCGTGATGCCGACGGGAGTGCGCGCAGCCGACCTGCGCGAGTTCTGCAACGCGCTGACCTACGTCTCGCGCAGCGCGATTTCCTATCACATGTTCGACGCGCGGCTGCGGCTGGAGAAGAGCGACAACGACTTTGCGGCGTGGGTCGAGGGACAGCTCGGCGAGCATGCGCTGGCCCAGTCGCTGCGAACGATCGATCCGTACACACATACCGAAGAAGGGCTCCGGCGCAGGATGATCAACCTGGTCGAGCAGCGGTTGGGCAACTGAGATGGGCGCAAAGCTGGCAGAATATATTCCGATCGTCGGCGAGGGCGTGGTACAGGAGCTCACGGTGCTGGGCTCGCGGCTGGCGGGCAAGCGGGTGATAAACGTCAACTCGACGCGTTCGGGCGGCGGAGTGGCGGAGATATTGGGGCGGCTGATTCCGCTATTGGGCGAGGTCGGAATCGACGCGCGCTGGGAAGTCGTCGAGGGCACCCAGGATTTTTTCGCGCTGACCAAGCATCTGCACAACGCGCTGCACGGGACTCCGCACGTCTTCACGGCCGAGGACCAGGGAGTATTCGACCTGACCACGGCGTCCAATCTGGAGCGTCTGGATTTGCGCGGCGACATCGTGTTCATCCACGATCCGCAGCCCGCGGGGCTGGTGCGCAATCGCGCCGCGATCGGCGGGAAGTGGATCTGGCGATGCCATATCGATCTTTCGGCGCCGGCGCCGGGCGCGTGGGAATTTATCGAACCGATGGTGCGGCAGTTCGATTTGAGCGTGTTCTCGGCGCCGCAATTCACCCGCGCGCTGCCGATTCCGCAGGTCCTGATCTCGCCGTCGATCGACCCGCTGTCCGACAAGAACCGCGAACTCAGCCGCACCGAAATCGAGGGGATTCTGATGAAGCTCGGGATTCGCAGCGACAAGCCGATCGTCACGCAGGTATCGCGCTTCGACCGGCTGAAGGATCCGCTCGGAGTGCTCGAAGCGTGGCAGCTCGCGCGGCAGCGGGTCGATTGCCAGCTCGTGCTTGCGGGCGGAGGGGCCAGCGACGATCCCGAAGGGGCCGAGGTCCTGCGCGAGGTGCGCGATCGCGCCGGAAACGACATCGACGTGCACATCCTGGATCTTCCGCCGACCTCGCACCTCGAGATCAACGCGATCCAGAGCGCGTCGGCGGTGGTGATCCAGAAATCGCTCAAGGAAGGCTTCGGCCTGACGGTGTCCGAGGCGCTATGGAAATCGAAGCCGGTCATCGCGGGTGCGACGGGTGGAATACCGCTCCAGGTCACGCACAAGTACTCGGGCATCCTGACCCACACGATCGAAGGCACGGCGTTCTGGATCAAGCAGTTGTTGTCGGAGCCGGAGTTCGCGCGTCAACTTGGGCGCAACGGACACAATCACGTGCAGGCGAATTTTTTGCTGACCCGGCATATGCGGGACTACATGCTCGCATTCCTGCTGCTGGACCATCCGAACGAGGACGTGATCAGCCTCTAGCGGCGCGCGCAGAGAGCGGCGCGCAACGTACAAGGGCGGCAGCGGAACCGCGACCTTGCTTGAAGACGGCGGTTAATTCTCCTGCGCGTAGCGATCGAGCTTGTTGTAGAGGGTCTTGGCGCTGACGCCCAGGACTTGCGCGGCGCGGGTCTTGTTGCCGCCGGTGAACTCGATGGTGCGCGAGATGATCTCGCGCTCGACCTCATCGAGCGAGGAGCCGAGCCGGATTTTGAAGTAGCCGCTGTCGCTCTGCGATGCGGCGCGAAATTCGTCGGGTAGATCGTGCTTGCCGATCATTCGTCCGTCGCAGACGATCATCGCGCGCTCGATCACATTGCGCAGTTGGCGAACATTGCCAGGCCACGGATGCGAGCGCAGGGCGGCCAGACAATCCTCGTCCACGCCGGCGATTTGCTTATTATTGCGCTTGGCGTAATGCGCGACGAACGACTCGATCAGCATCGGCAGATCGTCGGCGCGCTCGCGCAACGGCGGCAGACGGATCGAAAAGACGTTCAGGCGGTAAAACAGATCCTCGCGCAGCTTGCCGTCGCGCACGGCTTGCTCGATATCGCGGTTGGACGCGGCCAGTACGCGCACGTCGAGCGTAATCTCGGTCGAGCCGCCCAGCCGGCGCATGCGCTGCTCTTCGATCACGCGCAGGAGCTTGGCCTGCAACTCCGGCTTCATCTCGGTGATCTCGTCGAGCAAGAGGGTTCCGCCGTTGGCCAGCTCGAAGCATCCTTCGCGCCTGCGATCGGCGCCAGTGAAAGCTCCGCGCTCGTGGCCGAACAGCTCGCTCTCCATCAGAGTCTCGGGAATCGCGGCGCAGTTGACGCCGATATATGCGGCTGCGCGGCGCGGAGACATCTCGTGGATCGTCCGTGCGACCAGCTCTTTGCCGGTGCCGCTTTCGCCCGAGATCACGACCGAGGCCGACGACTGCGCGACCCGTTCGATCGCGGCCAGCACCTTGCGCATCGCCGGCGAACGGCCAAACAGCGGACCGAGTTCGCCGACCTCGGCCAGGCGGCGGCGTAGAGCCAGGTTCTCCTCGCGGACTTCGATACTATCCGCCAGTGTCCTGAGCATCTGGCGCAAGTGCGGCGGATCGACAGGCTTGCGCAGATAGTCGATCGCGCCGAGCTTGATCGCCTCGACCGCCTCAGGAATATCGCCTTCTCCCGAGATCATAATCGTCGGCAGATTGACGCCCATCTCGCGGATATCGCGCAACAGATCGAGTCCGCTTTTGCGCGGCATCTTGACGTCGGCAAGCAGGAGATGGGGATTGAACGAATTGATCAGCTCGAGCGCACGCACACCATCTTCCGCGACCTCAACGCCGTAGCCCCATGCTGACAGCGACTCGCGCCAAGTTTCATGAGTCGAAGCGTCATCCTCGGCGATCAGGATCCTGGTTACATGGTCCATCGGCAAAACCTCGCGACGCTAGACGCAAATGCCATACCCGAAAAAGGCGATCAAAACATTGACTTTTCATGGTATCGCGCAGCAAAAATTACCGAGCGTGTACAAATTATAGACCTTGTGGCGCTCGAGGAACACCACAAGCAACCCGGCGGTCCGTCGAGATTAGTTTCCCGGTATCGTACTGAGCAGAATCTCGGCCTTGTGCGAGAGGCTTGCCGCCGCCGAGTATTCTTTTCGGGTGAGCGCCTTTTGCGCGCTGTCGAGCAGGCTAACCGCGAGGTCGTAGCTCTGGGCGTCGGAGTCGCTAAGATGGGTTCGATCGATTCGCCCGACTGACGCGCTCACTTGCTGAATCGATTTGACGGCGTCGTCGCTGCGCTCGGCGGACGAATCGGTAATCATGGTCGGTGTTGAGCCTACGCCAGGCTGAGCGGGCGTTCCCGCGCTCGCTGCTGTGGAGGCACCGCCGGGTGTTGCGTTGGCGGTTGGCGCGCCTGATGGCGTGGCGGGATGCGCGCCGAGCGACGCTTTGGCGGCGGCGGCGGCGGCTTCGTGCGCGGCAGCCGAAGCCTCGGCGGCGATCTTTGCGGCCTCGGCGGCTTTCTCGGCGGCGCGATTGGCCTTCTCGATCGCGATCGCCGCGGCGGAGCTGGTGTCGGCTCCGGCGGCGACCGGAGTTGGCGTTGGGGACGGAGACGGGGACTGGATCGGCGCAGCCGTTGTGGACGAATTGGCCGCGGCGGCTTGCGGCGGCTGATAAAACGGCTGCCACTCGGCGCACGCGGTCAGCGTCCCCGCAATTATCGCACAGGCCAGAAAAGCGGCGGCCGCGCGTAAAGATGGGAGGTCAGGCCGACGGCGAGTTGGCCGAGTCAATCGAGAGCCGCGACGCGTCGGCGGCAACCGGAAATCTGACCTTGCAAGTGGTTCCTTCGCCAATGTTCGATGCTATCTCAATCGTGCCGTGGTTCAACTCGATCGCGCGCAGCGCCAGCGGGAGTCCGAGTCCGCTGCCCTCGCGCTTGGTTGTATAGTACAGGTCAAAAATCTGCTCCAGCTTTTCGGGGGCGACGCCTTCTCCAAGATCCGAAACCTCGAGCTCGACCATCCCGTTGCGCGCGGCGCTATGGAGCGTCACCGGCCCACCGCCCGGCATCGCCTGTACCGCGTTCTGGATCACGTTTGCAAGCGCCTCCGAAACCATCGCGCGATCGGCCTTGATTACGGGCAGCGCTGGGTCGAGGCGCAAAGCTATTGTCACATTTGCCGATTTGACGCTCGCCGCGAGTTCGGTCAGCAAGTCGTTGGGATTGAACTCGCTGATCTTGAGCTCGGCCGGACGCATGAACCGCAGCATCGCCTCCACCGACTGATCGAGCCGGCGCACGTCGCTGCGCAGATGCTCGAGATGGCGATCGATATCGCGGCCCGCAGCCGCGTCGTCGTGGAGCAAGCTTAGCCGCAAGGCCATCGCTTGCAAGGGGCTGCGCAACTGATGCGCCACGCCCGAGATAAGCGCGCCCAGGCGGGCCAGGCGGCTCGAATACTCGACCACGTTTTCCAGCTCGTGGACCGCGTTCATGTCGCGCAGCACCAGCAGCAGGCCCATCGGGCTACGGCTGGTCCCAAGCCGGAAAAACGACACCAGCATCGAGGCGCGTTCCGAGTCCGGATCGTCGGCTTTGATCGGAACATCGTGCGCCTCTGCGCCGGATTCGATCGCCGCCTCGGCCATCAGGACCAGCGGATGGTTTTTGCGCAACAGCACGCTCAGCGGGCGTCCTTCGGCGGTGCCGGTCCGGGTCAGGCCCAGAACGGCGTGGGCCTCTGGGTTGGCGAACAGGAGGGTGCCTTCGCCGTCGAGGAGCATCACACCGTCGCGGATCGATCGAATCATGTCGAAGGCGTGGCTGGGTTTGCTCTCCCAGCGGCCAGACTCGGAGTGGACTTGCAGCGACAGGCGCTTGAAGCGCTCCGCAAGGCCGCTAAGATCGGCGCCCGCGCCGACGATCGAGCGCGCTTCATCGGAGCGGCCCAATCCCGCGGCGATCAGGCTGAACCCGTCGAACATCAGGTTGCGCAGGATGGTAGCGGCCACCAATACTGCGATCAGATCGACCGCGATAAACGCGGCAAAAACGATCGCAAGGCTGCGCGTCTGAGCGGCTAACAGAGTCGTGGTGATGGTCACCGAAATGGTCGCAAAGGGTCGGCCGGCAATCTCGATCGGCCGCGAGATCGCATATTCCCGGTCAATCAGCAGCGCATGGAGCGCCGGGAATGGCCACCAACTCGAGAGCGTGCTTTGCAGCGCGCCCATCGAGGGCAGCGGCGGTTGTTTTTTCCCGCCTGCCTGGCCCTCGGGCGCGACCATCACCGTGCCCTGCGGATCAAGCACGCGCGCGCTCACCACAGCCCATCCGAATGCCTGTGTCGATGCGAGCAAAGCCTTTAGCGGGGCGTCGCTCAGCAGCGCGGCGGCGGGGTCGGTGTGCGAAGCCTCGAGAGTGGTGCGAATTTGTTCATATATCTGCTCGGTCATCAGGTTGCCGGAGTCGGCGATACCGTTGACGAAGTTCTTGATCGCGTATGACAGCGAGAACATCGCGATCGCGATCGTCGGGATCAACTGCAGGAGCAGGAAGGCGACAAGAAATCTTGCTCGCAAGCGACTCATGTCAACCCTGGGTAATCGAGCGGCGGCTCGAGTTCCTGTGATCGATGACTATCGGATTTATCAAATCGCGCCCAAAGTGCCGGTTGAAGCGATAATATGAATTGTAGCGATCGGCATCACGGGACTTGGCGCGCTTTAACTTCCTTTTATACACAGTCCGGGCGAAATGTTAACAAAACGCTGCATTTCGCGCAATTTTCTGACTCAATCGGCTGGCAGATAAATTGCTCATATTCGTTGTTCCGCGAATAGCATTGTCGACGCGGGAGACGGGATGATTCTGTTTCGCCTGCCCGCGGGCTATCGTCGATCATCGCATTTTGGAGGCTGACAACAATGTCGAACAGCAGACTCGAAGACGGTGTCGCCGCCGCATCCGAGGCATTCGATAACGCACGCAAGGCCGGCCGCGAGGCGCTCGAGGAAGGCGTCGAAAGCGCACGCGAATATGGTGAAAAATCGCTCGATTATGCGAGCCAAGCCAGCGAAAGTCTGCTCGACTTCGTAAAGCGCGAGCCGCTGCTTGCCGTCGCTGGAGCGTTCCTGGTCGGATACATTGCCGCCCAAGTGCTCCGGCGGATTTCCCGCTAGGATGATGACCGCGATGGAGGCGAGCGTCGCATCGCCAGCGCCGATAATCGATAAGTCGGCCCTGGCGACCTACATCAGGGAGAACCCGCTGGCGGCGATCGGGATAGCGACTGGAGCAGGCTTTATCCTGGGCGGCGGCCTTCGCACCTGGATCGGGAGGACGATGGCTGTGTACGCGGTGCGAATCGCGGCGCCAAAACTGATTCTCGACGCGATTGCCGGGACGGGTGAAACCAATGGGAAACAACACAGACCAACTCGAAGAACAACTCGAGCAGGCAAAGGAACAGCTTCACCAGACCCTGACGGAAGTGAACGAAAGAGCCGAGGCGGTCGGCGATCAGCTTCAGCCTGAGCGGCTGCTCGAACGCTACGCCCTCCCCGCCGTATGCGCCGCCGGCGCGGCCGGATTGCTGCTCGGAGCCATCGACGACAACTTTCTGGCGTTGGGCCTGATGGTCGCCGGCGGTCTCCTCGGGCTGGCGAGCAGGCCGCGCAAAACCGGCGTCCCGCACACGCCACGATGACTTCTCGCCCACCAGAACACCAGCCCTCGCGCCCGGATTCCGGCGATATCGGCTGGCCGGTGCTCGCCGAGCGCGTGATCGATGATCTGACGCGTGTGATCCGGGTCGAGATTCAACTCTTTCAAAACTCGCTCATCCCACTGTTCACCGACCTGACGGATCGAGTCGTCGCGAGTCTGATCGCGGGTTTCGCGATGCTGGCGGGCGGAGTGGCGATGCTGGCGGCGGTGATCATGTTTCTGCGCCAATGGCTGCCGTGGTGGCAATCGCTGGCGATCGGCGGCGCCGCAGCGATCCTCGCGGGATTCGTCCTCAGCCGGTTCGCCGCGCGGCCCACGGACCATCGCGATCCGCCGGGCGGCGAGAATCAGAGCCGTTCCGGGTAAACGCCGGAGATCAATCGTCAATATCGGCGGGAAAAAACATAAGCCGTAGAGCGAAATACCGCGCTCAACCGGTCCAGATGGCACAAGTAGTGCTCTCAAGTCTGGTATGCCTGTGTGGAGCGGCTTCAGAGTGCGAGATTTTGGCGTCATCACGGGAATCGTGAAGTTTTTCCATAGTGTAGTGGCAAATCGCGCGCCCGAATCGTCCGCGCCGCGTTTACGAGCTTCAACCATGCTTACCCGTCGATGCGGGGACCAGTCCCGCGCGGGTCACATCCGGTGAAATCGCGATGCGTCGGCAATCGATCTCGTTGCGTGCGAGGTTGCTGCAAGCCGCAAAAGCGGCACAGCGCGCGCGCAGAAATATCGCCGGTCTGATCGGGGGATGGTCGAACTCCGAGCTGTTCGAGAAATTTTCCCTATCGATAAAGGACTCCGCGATCCTGACCCTCGATCGATCCGGCATGATCACCGGCTGGAGCGCGGGCGCCGCGCGAATGACTGGATATGGCTCCGACGAAATGATCGGGTGTGCGTTCAGCCTGCTCTACCTCCCGCAGGAGTTGATCCGCGACCGTCCCGCCGAGGCCCTGCGCGTCGCTTCGGAACTGGGCCGTTTCGCCGAAGAAGGGATCCGTGTGCGCCGCGATGGAACCACTTTGTGGGTCGCGATGACGATCCTGAAGTCGCACTCGCGATGGCGCTCCGGCAACCGATTCACCTGCGTTCTGACCGACATCACCGAAACTGTGCGCATACGCAGCGAGCTGTTGCGCGTGCGCGAAGCCGCCTCGAGCGCCGGACTTGCGCGGCAGGGGCGCTTGCTTTCGTCGGCGCTCGCGCATGACCTGAGCAATATCCTGAACGAGATGTCGTTGCGCCTGGAACTGATGCGCGCCGCCGCGGGCGCGCCGGCGCAGACCGACAACCTCGACCGGGTGCGGCGCCTGGTGGGCGACGTGAGCAGTGTGATTATTGGCGTGCAGACCGGCTCTGGCGCGCTGGCGAGTATTCCTGTTCCGATCGATCCGGCAAATCTGATCCGCACCGCTGTCGATCGGGTGCGCGAGCAATTGCGGATGCGCTATCCCGACAGCAATCGCGTGCTGCACGTCGATCTCGAAATCGGCGCACTGAAAACGGTGGTTTTAGTTCCCGAGGACCTCAGCGAGGTGCTCGAACGCCTGATTCTCAGCATCTGCGACGCGATGCCCGCCGGGGGAGCATTGATGATCAACGCCTCGACCGACCTCGAGCACCTGACCATAGCAATCGAACAACATCGCCTGGTCACGCCTGGCGCTCGCGATATGACTCGATCAATTGAGAGCTCGATCTCCGAGGCGGGCGGAATCTCGCGCTCGCTGGCGCAGTCGGGCCTGATCGCGCGGCTGGGCGCGAGCCTTCACGTCGAAGATCGGGAAGGCGCCAGCGCGGTAATCTCGCTGTCGCTGCCGACCGGCAACTTGGAGTACCCAGTGCCGTCGCGCCCTGCCGGCGGCGATCCCATCGAGCCCGCACGAGAAGACGGCATCGCGCCGTTGAAGGTCCTGATAATCGACGACAACGCCGACAACCTGGACGCGCTGCGAGAACTGCTCGAGCACAAGGGCTACGCGGTGGTCGCGACCGCTAACGGTTACGACGCGCTGCGCCATATGCGCAACGGCATGCGTTTCGACTTCGTGATCTGCGACATCGGGATGCCCGGCATGAACGGATGGGAGGTCGCCGAAGAGACCGCGGTGCTGGCGCCGGGCACGCAGGTGATGTTGGTGACAGGATGGGCCAGCGAGATTGGCCGCGACGACCCGCGCCGCAAACTGGTGGTCGATGTGCTCCCGAAGCCAATCGACTTCGAGGTAATCAACGCGTACATCGCGCGCGCCGCGAGATGAAGCTTAGCGCGGTCACGTCCAGGCTCCCGGCGTCCGGCTCTGCGTTCAAGGGCCGGGCACTGTCTCCACCGACTTGTGCGCAAACTTGACGTCGCCGCCGGCCGCATCTTCGATCAACAGGCGCTCGAGCCGTTCGGAGCGCGGAATGCGCAGCGCAATCTCACGCGCGTCTTCATCCTCGGCCCGCGCGAGCTGCACGTCGCGCAATTGCAAGAGCCCCAGCGCCGAATTGATCGCTATATCGACCGGATCCCACGCCGGCTGCAGATAGACCTCGTAGCGGGTTCCGCGCGCCGCAAACAACTGCTCGCCATCGTGCGTCGAGACTATCCGCACATCGGCGCCAACCTGCCATCCCGCGATAAGAAATCCGTAGAAGGCTTCGTAGTGGGTAACGGCACCGTAAACCACGGCGTCAACGCCAAACCACTTTCCGAGCGTCGGCGGCGGTACCTGTTCGAGCTTTTGCTCGGTGTCGATTCCGTGGAGTTTGAGAATCGCGTCAATCTGAATCAGGTTCGCCTCCAGAAATTCGCGCTCGGCGAGATAGCCGGCGACGCAGCGGCGCATTCGGTTGGCGTCGGTCCATGCCCAATCCTCGCGTTCCTGCTGATCGCGATGCGTCAGCGGAATCTTGTTGACGACATAATTGGCACTGCCGATATCGGTGAACGGAAGCACTGCGATCCGCTGCGGCGCGTCGCGGTCGTAGTTCGGGGCGATCTCGGTGGTAATGCCGCCCGGATCGACCTCGACCAGGTGATCGAACCAGGTCTTGCGCCCATGCGTTTCCAGCCCGTACTCGGGCCGATAGAAGCGGCGATCGCCGGGGTTGGTTTGCGCGCACGCGCTCAGGCATAGAGCTAACCCGGCCAGCGCCGCGGCGGCGGCCGGCGCGCGAATCGCCCCGCGTATCGTTGCGATTTCGCGGCGGATACGCGTGCGCAAGCGCCCGCGCCCAGGACTATCGCTCGCCCGCCCGCCCGCGGGCCTGAAGATCCAATGCATGAGCATATGGATACCCCGCTGCCTCATTATGGCTCCTGTCGTCGTCGTGACGCCACGATAGAATTTTCACCGCGTCCGGTCCGAGGCATTCCTTCCCATATCGGTGTAACATCACGACGGGAATAAACTTATGGGCTCCAGAATCGAAGACTACGCACTCATCGGAAATACTCATACCGCCGCCCTGGTCGCGCGCGACGGCTCGATCGACTGGCTATGCATGCCGCGTTTCGATTCCGGCGCGTGCTTCGCCGCGCTGCTGGGCGGACCCGAGCACGGACGATGGCTGATCGCGCCCGAAGGCGAAACCATCGCCGTACGCCGCCGTTACCTCGACTCGACGCTCATCCTCGAGACCGAGTTCGAGACCAAAGACGGAGTTGCGGCAGTCGTGGATTTCATGCCAATCGCGGAGCATCACGAGCGCGTCGATCTGATCAGGATCGTGCGCGGAGTGCGCGGAAATCCCCGCATGCGCACCGAGCTGGCACTCAGATTCGATTACGGCCGCACCATCCCATGGGTCACCAGCCACGATTTCGGATTACGCGCGGTCGCCGGACCCAACGCGGTGCGGGTCAGAACCTCGGCGCGCCTCCACGGCAAGGACTTCACCTCTATCGGGTCGTTCAGCGTCGCCGAAGGACAGACCGTTCCGTTCTCGTTCACATGGTATCCCTCGATTGATCCGGAACCGGGTACCCGGCATCCGATGCGGATGCTCGCGGAGACCGAAGCGTTCTGGCGCGATTGGTCGTCGCGCTGCACTGTCCAGGGACCGTGGCGCGACGCGGTGCTGCGCTCGCTCATCACGCTTAAGGCTCTAACATACCGGCGCACCGGTGGGATTGTGGCCGCGCCCACGACCTCGCTGCCCGAGAGTATCGGCGGCGGGCGCAATTGGGATTACAGGTACTGCTGGTTACGCGACGCGACCCTGACCCTGTACGCGCTGCTGATCTCCGGTTACACCGAAGAAGCTGTCGCGTGGCGCCAATGGCTGGTCCGCGCCGTCGCCGGGCATCCGCAGGATACCCGAATCATGTACGGACTCGCGGGCGAGCGGATGCTTCAGGAATTCGAGCTTGATTGGCTGCCCGGCTATGAGAACAGCCGCCCGGTGCGGGTCGGCAACGGCGCGCACGATCAGTTTCAACTCGACGTGTACGGCGAAGTGATGGACTCGATGCACGTCGCGATGAAATACGGAATCGCGCCGGAAGACGACGCGTGGCGGGTACAAACGGCGCTGATGGAGTTTCTTGAGACCGGATGGCGCCAGCCCGACAGCGGAATCTGGGAGGTCCGCGGACCACGCCGCGATTTCACCCATTCCAAGGTGATGGCGTGGGTCGCGGCCGATCGCGCAGTCAAGGCGATCGAACGCTTCGGCGCCGCCGGGCCGGTCGAAAAGTGGCGCGCGATGCGCGACGAAATCCATCGCGACGTTTGCGCGCGCGGCTTCAACCCCAAGCGCAACGCCTTCGTCCAGTATTACGGCTCGAACGTTCTCGACGCGTCGCTGCTGATGATCCCGCTGGTTGGATTTCTCCCGCCCGGCGATCCGCGCGTGACCGCGACCGTCGCCGCCATCGAGCGCGAGCTGATGCACGACGGACTGGTCAGCCGCTATCAGACCGACAGCGGCGTGGACGGCCTTCCGCCCGGCGAGGGCGCGTTTCTGGCCTGCACCTTCTGGCTGGCCGATAACCTTGCCTTGACCGGGCGCCATCGCGAGGCGCGAGAGATCTTCGAGCGGCTGCTCGCGTTGCGCAACGACCTTGGCCTGCTGGCCGAGGAATACGACCCTGTGCTTGGACGCCAGGTCGGGAATTTTCCGCAGGCGTTCACGCACGTATGCCTGGTCAACACCGCTAACAATTTGACGCTTACCGAGCAGGCCCCCTGCGCGCATCGCGCGGCCTCCTGAGCGGGCGCTCGTCGCGCGTGCGGCTCTTCGATCGGTAGCGCGGGCGTATGGTTTGGGACCGGTGCCAAACGTGAAATATGTTCCCATGCCGGGGAAGTCTTTCGCGCGAATTCGGCAGGATTCGTTGGGCCCGGCGATGGCCCCGCTATTGCTCTCTATTCTAACCGTCGGCCGCGCATCAAAGCCGGCTGCATTGGAGAATATTCGATATGAAACGGTCACTTGGATTTTTCGCAATTATTCCCGCCGTGGCGTTTGGGCTCTCGCTTTCGGCGCCAGCCTTCGCCCAGGACAGCACCAGTCATCCCAGCGCCAGCCAATCGATGGAGAAGGCCGGCGCTGACACCGAGAGCGCCGCAAAGAACGCCTACCAGGGCACCGCGACCGCGGTCACCGACACCGCCATTACCGCCAAGGTGAAGCTCGCGCTGCACAACAGTGGTGCGACTGAAAACGGCGATATCGACGTCACCACCGTAGCTGGCGCCGTCACGCTGACCGGACACGTTACCAGCGCCGCGTTGATGGCCAAGGCTGAGCAGGTCACAAAAGCCACCGAGGGTGTGACGGGAGTAACCAACCAATTGCACGTTGATGCTTCGGATTCTTCGTCCAACAACTAAACTCCTCGCGCAACCTGCGCTATCGCTGAGCCCGCCCCATGGGTTGACGCAGAACAAAAGTGGGGCGGGTTTCCCAGCCCGCAAGACAAACCAGAATCGCCAACCGCTACGCGGGCGGCCCGCTTGGCCGCCCGCGCGCTCGTATCCTGATGCCGTCATTGCGGCAACTCGGCGGATGTTAGATCGTAATTCGCAGCGAAGCCGACTCGACCACGACGAATCACTCCGGGAGGTAACTACTATGCCTGCTGCGCTGATCAGTGTGATGGATGCGAAGGAACGCGGCCGCTACGCCAAGCAGATGGATGAGCTCGTGAAGTTGGTGCGCAAGAGCAACGAGCAAATGACCAAGATGACCGCGCTAATTGAAAAATTGGTCAAAGCGATGGGCGCCGCCCAATAGAATCCTCTCGGCCAGCTTCGCGCACTTGACGGCGGACCGCCTCGGGCGGCGACGGTACTTTTGGCGCGGGCGCAACCGATGACCAACCAGGGCTCCAGGCTCATCGGGCGGATGCCCGAAATGCTCGAGCTGCGCGCCGCACTGGACGACGCCGTCGCCGGACGGGGTTGCCTGCTGATGGTGGGCGGCGAACCCGGTATCGGCAAGACCGCGCTGGCTGACGAGATCTCGACCGAGGCTGCGGCCCGTGGCGCGCAAGTCGCCTGGGGGCGATGCTGGGAAGACGGCGGAGCGCCCGCGTATTGGCCGTGGACGGAGATTCTGCGCGCGCTCTTGCGTGAGCGCGACCGCCAGGCGCTCGCCGCTCTGCTCGGCGATCGCGCGGCGCAGTTGTCGGCGCTGATGCCGGAATTTCGCGCCGCGGCGCAATCGCCAGCGGCTTCCGAGCCGCCCGCGCAAGCGACGGGCTTGGGGTCCAACGAGCCCGCCGATCAACGCTTTCGCCTGTTCGATTCGATCGCGACTCTGATCGCGGCGCTCGCGCGCGATCGCCCGCTTCTGATCGTGCTCGACGACGCGCACGCCGCCGATCCGGCCTCGCTTCTGCTGCTGCGCTTCATTGCGCGCGGCGTGCGCCGCTTGCCGCTATTGATAATCGTCACCTACCGCGAGAATGAACTCCGGCTCGATCCCAAACGGGCCCAGCTCTTTGCCGAACTGCGCCGCGAGGGCGTTGCGATGGTGCTTTGCGGGCTTGGCGCGGCCGAGGTTGCCGAGTTCGTGCGCTCGCGCCGGACCGACGGCTCCGATCCGGCGCTGGTCGAGGAGCTGCACAAGGTCACCGAAGGCAATCCCTTCTTTCTTAGCGAGATCGTGCGCCTGCTGGCCGCCGAGGGCAGCGTGCCGCGCAAGGGCGCTCGCGCGATCGCCCCTTTCCGCATCCCCGACGGAGTGCGCGCCGCGATCAAGCGCCGCGTCGAGCTGGTCTCCGCAGTTACGCGCGGAGCGCTCACCGTCGCTGCGGTTGCGGGCCGCGATTTCGATCTGGCAACAATTCGCGAGGCGTGCGCGCTGCCGGTCGAGTCTTTGCTCGGCGCTCTGGATGAAGCCGAGGCGGCCGGTCTGGTGACCACCCGGCACGATCATATCGGCGGCTACCGCTTCAGCCACGCGTTGATTCCCGAAACTCTTTACAGCGATCTGAGCAAACCCTCCGCGCGCGGGTTGCATCTGCAGATCGCGCAAACCCTCGAGTCGCTGCATCGCGCCAACCTCGAGCCGCAACTCGCCAAGCTTGCTCATCATTACGGCGCGGCCCTGCCGTCAGGCCCGCTGGATAAGGCGATCGCATACGCGCATCGCGGCGCCCAGCACGCGCAGGCGATGCTTGCGTACGAAGATGCGGCGCGGCTTTACGAGATGGCTCTGGCGGCGCTCGAACTCGGCCACGCCGAAGACGGACGGCTGCGGTGCGAGATGCTGCTGAGCCTCGGCGAAGTTTTGTACGGCGCGGGCCTGTTCGATCGCGCGCGGGCAGCCTTTGCGCGCGCTTCCGTGTGCGCGCGGCAAATCGGCAGCGCCGAAGACATCGCGCGCGCCGCGCTGGGATTCGGGATGCCGCCGTCAACGCCGGAGCGCGCCGATCATGATCTGATCGCGATGCTCGAACAGGCGCGCGACGCCCTGGGCGGCGCCGATAGCGCGCAGCTTGCGATGATTCTGGCGCGCATGTCCGCCGAATATTTCTGGGCGCACGACCCGCGACGCGCCGTCCTTTCGCGCCAGGCGGTCGAGATCGCGCGCCGGGTCGGCGATTCGGCCGCCCTGCTCTACGTTCTTTACACGCGCCACACGGCAGTCTGGGAACCCGGCAATCTCGAAGAGCGGCTCGAGATCGCAAGCGAGATAATCGCGCTTGCCGGAGAGAGCGGAAATCGGCGCTGGGCGCTTCGCGTGTGGGGCCTTGGTGCGCACTACATGCACTTTGCCGATCTGCTCGAAGTTGGAGATATTCCGGCCGTCGATCGCGAGATCGCCAACTACTCGCGGCTGGCCGGAGAGCTGCGCCAGGACCTCGGGTACGAGGAGTTGATCCGCGCAACACGAGCCCTGATGGACGGGCGCTTCGCCGAAGCCGAGCGGCTCGGAGTCAAGACGCTCGAAGTCGCGATGCGCCTGGAGCGGCGCATCGGTCCGTTTCGCGGCGCGGTCAATTCCCAGTTGCTGATCTTGCGCCGCGAGCAGGGACGGCTGGCGGAACTCGAGCCTGTCCTGCGGACCACCCTGGCGCGCACTCCGGGCTCGGCGCTCCGGCGCTGCGCGATGGCGTTCCTGCATTCGCAAACCGGCCGCCGCGCCGAAGCGCGCGCGCGGTTCGAGGAACTGGCAGCCGGAAACTTCGCCGCTCTGCCACGCGACATGAGCTGGTATGCAACGATGGTGATGCTGGCGGAAGTCTGCGCGTTTTTGGGCGACGCCGCGCGCGCGCGAACCTTGTACGACTTGCTCGAGCCGTTCGCCGCACGCAACGCCGTGCTCGATATCCATGTTTGCTACGGCGCCGTGGCGCATTACCTCGCGATGCTTGCCGCAACGACCGGCGATCTCGATCGGGCCGAAGCCCATTTCGAGGCGGCGCTGCTTTTCAATCTGAAAATGGGCGCAAGCGCATGGGTCGCGCGCACGCGCTATGAATTCGCGGCGATGCTGCTGGGGCGCGGCAAGCCTGGCGACCGCGAACGCGCGCTCGAACTCGCCGAGTCCGCACTCGCCAGCGCCGAGGCGCTGGGGATGATCGTGCTGAAGGAAAATCTGCGCGAGTTGACTGGACCCGCTCCACGAGCCGACGCGGGACCCGACGGCACCGTTACGATCATGTTTACCGATATCGAAGACTCGACCGGAACCACCGAGCGGCTCGGCGACGTTCGCGCGCAAGTGTGGCTGCGCGAGCACAATGCGCTCGTTCGCGCCGAGATTTCGGCGCATCAGGGCTTCGAAGTAAAATCGATGGGCGACGGATTCATGATCGCGTTTCCCAGCGCTCGTCGCGCACTCAATTGTGCGATCGCGATTCAGCGCGCATGCGCCGCATACTCGGCGGCTCATCCGGACGCGCCAATCCGCGTGTCGATCGGCGCCCATACCGGCGAAGCGATCAAGGAGACCGGCGACTTTTACGGCAAGACGGTAATTGTCGCATCACGGATCGGCGCACGCGCGCGCGGCGGCGAAATTTTGGTCTCAGCAACGCTCAAAGATCTAACCGAAAGCGCCGGCGATCTAGCCTTCGGCGCGGGCCGCGACCTGGAATTAAAGGGACTCTCTGGCGCGCATCGAGTATATGCCCTCCAATGGACCGACCCCGCGCCGCGGAAATAGCGAAATCGGGCGGCCACGCAGGGCCGCCCCTGCATCTCCATTTCACGCATTCCATCGGGTAGGTTTTCGCTGCTAGGATTCGATCGTCATGAAGAAAGTCCTGATGATCTGCACCGGCAACAAGGACCGCAGCCCAACCGCCGCGATGCTGCTCGCCGAGATGTGCGCGCCGATGTGGGTAACGTCGGCCGGCACCGAGCCGTGGGCCAAAAATCCGGTCAATTCGGAACTGGTCGAAGAGGCCGACGTGATCTGCGTGATGGAGCACGCGCATCGCCGCTTCATCCTCGAACGCTTTGGCGACGCGCACGCGGACAAGGTCGTCGTCCTCGACGTGCCCGACAACTATATCTGCTGGGAAGCCGAGCTGGTGCATCTGCTAAAGCCAAAGCTGCGCGCGGCGCTCGGCCTGGCAACCTCGCGCGGCTAGCTGGCGCGCAATTGCGGTCATCTGGTGTAAGTTGGTTTGAACGCCGACCTGACGGAGGCCGCTTACGATGGAAGACGCACGGCTCAAGCTACTCACTGATCGCGCCGAAATAAGCGACGTCCAGCTACGCTACGGAACCGGGCTTGATTTCCGCGATTGGACCGCGTTCCGCTCGTGCTTCGCCGATGAAATCGAAGTGGATTTCACGTCGCTATTCGGCGGAACTCCTCGCACCGTAAGTGCCGAAAGATGGACCGAGTCGGCGCGCAAAACGGTGAGCGGGCTTAAGGCTACCCAGCACATGATCACCAATCATGTAATCACGGTCGATGGCGACCGCGCGCTATGCGTCGCCTACGTGCAGGCGCAGCACTATCTTCCCAATGATCAGGGCGACAGCACGCAGACGATGGGCGGCTATTACACGAATCATTTCATCCGCACCCCAGCCGGATGGAAAATCCGCGCGTGCAAGCTGACTCTCACCTGGACCACGGGCAACTGGCACATCTTCTCGCTGGCGCAGAAGCGGCTCAAAGCCGCGGGCGGCTGAGCGGGCGCGCACAACCGCAATCACTGGGCAGGACAAGCGCGCAATCCCGTCGCGATTCCGGCGCGAGATTCGCTATGCTGTGTGCCAGGACCAGCACGCGGGAGAGCATCCATGGCAGAGCAGGTTATCGCTGAGACCAACACGGGAAAAATACGCGGGACGATCGATCAAGGCGTCAACGTCTTCAAGGGCGTCCCCTATGCCGCTCCACCCATTGGCGCGAATCGATTTAAGCCCCCTCTCGCAGTTTCGCCATGGACTGGAGTGCGCGACGCGCTGGAGTACGGCCCGCGCGCGATGCAGGACGACAACGCTTTTAACCTTCCGCCCGCCCTCATGAAGGTTTTCGTCGGTTTCGAGCCGCTGCCGATGAGCGAGGACTGCCTCGTCCTCAACGTATGGACTCCCGCGCTCGGCGATGGCCGCAAGCGCCCAGTTATGTTCTGGTGCCACGGCGGAGCGTTTATCGCGGGCTCCGGCTCGTCGCCTTGGTACGACGGCACTAACCTGGCGCGCAAGGGCGACACGGTTATCGTTACGATCAATCATCGGCTGGGCGCGTTCGGCTATCTGCATCTCGAAGATCTCGCCGGCAAAGAGTTCGCATCCGCAGGCAGTGCCGGGATGCTCGATATCGTGGCGGCGCTCGGATGGGTGCGCGACAATATCGCGAACTTCGGCGGCGACCCGGACAATGTGACCATCTTCGGCGAATCGGGCGGCGGCGCGAAAGTTTGCGTGCTGATGGCGATGCCGGCGGCGCACGGACTCTTCCACAAAGCGATCGTGCAGAGCGGTCCGGCGGTCGAAATGGCCAGCCGCGAAGACGCCTCCACGACTGCTCGCCAGCTTTTGGGCGAACTCGGACTCTCCGCCGCGCAGGCCGGCGAACTCCGCAAGCTGCCCGCCGAGCGAATCGCGAGCGCGCAGGCGGCGGTGCTCAAGAAGGTCAGCATGATGTCGTTCGCCAATCGGCGCCGGGTCGGATTCAATCCGGTCGTCGATGGAACCCATCTGCCCCGCGGACCGTTCGCACCCACCGCGCCGGAACTCTCCGCGCGCGTGCCTCTCATGATCGGAACCAACAAGGACGAGATGACGCTGTTCTTCGGATTGGCGCCGTGGCTCGACGGAATGGACGAGGCTGCGATGCGTTCGCGTGTCGCGATGTTCGTGGGCGACCGCGCCGACGCGATTGTCGCCTCTTACCGGAGCGCGCGGCCCGCCGCCGCGCCGCGCGATATTGTGCTCGCGATTGCGACCGACCAATCGATGCGCATCCCGTCGCTTGTCATCGCCGATCGCAAGGCAGCGCAACAGTCCGGGGCGGTATTTGTATATATGTTCACGTGGGAAACCCCAGTCCTCGAGGGCCGGCTCAAGTCTCCGCACGCGCTCGAGATTCCATTCGTGTTCGATACGCTCCATACCTCGAAACTGGCCGGCGACTCGCCGACTCGTTTCGCGCTGGCCGACAAAATGAGTAAAGCGTGGCTCGCGTTCGCGCGCAGCGGGGCTCCGAATCATGCGGGTATTCCGGCTTGGCCGCATTACTCGCCTGAGCGCCGAGCAACGATGATCTTCGATGATCGGTGCAGAATCGAAGACGATCCCTTTCGGGCGGAGCGTCTCGCGTGGAGCGGCAAATAGTCATTTCGACAACGTTCGATCTGAATTATCAGTCGAGATCACCTAAGGCACGCCGACCGGCGCCAGGCGGCTTGCTTTACCGCGCGCCGCTGTACGTCCTGGCTATTGTTTCGCTTTCACTCGCGAGTTTCGCTGATGGATGCGCTACCCAACAGGCTACGGTCGCGCAAATACAACCGTCTCCGGCACAGGCCGCGCCTCTGCCCTTCAAGGGACGGCTGAGCGAAGGCGATGCGGAAGAGATCCCGCCCTCGGTGGCGATTTCGCTATCGAAGACCTCGCCGATTGCGTTCTCATATCGCGAGGAACTGACCCACGACGAGCGGCACACTCCGCTGCTGCTCTCGGCGCTCGATCCCGCCACCTATTTTGGCGCTACGCTGGGAGAGTATGGCGTCACCGCTTTCGCGACGCTGTCGATCTCCGACGGCGACAAGGTAATCGGATACTACACTGCCAAGGTCCGCGTTTTTCAAACCTACAATCTCGACTCGGAACCTACTCACGCGTCGCTCGAGAATCAGGCGCGCGCCGCCGTGCGCGAGAAGATCGATGCGCAACTCGCGAACGACTCGAACCGCCTCGCCAGCGCCGTCGCCGGTTCAAAACGCTCAGCAGGCGATACGGCGGGCAAGTGAAGCATCAAGGCGCCATTTCGTGGATTCTATGTTCGATGTTTTGCGCCGCGCCAGGATGCGCGGTGCAAGGGCGCCCTTTCGAGAAAGTTGCGTTTCCGTCAACCAGTGCCGTGATTTATGTGTACCGGCCCTATAGCTATGCGAGTTCGCTATTGCGGCCCGATGTTGTCTGCGGCGGCGAGAGCGCGCAAATCGGCCCCGGAGGATATCACGCCTTCGTAGTCCCGGCCGGCAAGGTCACGTGCAGCGTCCAAGGCGCCGAAAGCGCCGATAAAGTCGAGATTCTGGCCGAGCCGCGCAATTACTATATCAAAGAGGATTTCGGCTGGGGCGTTCTCCGCGGACATCCGCATTTGAACCCGATGGATGCCGATGCCGCGCACGATGAGATTCAGAGCTGCGTGCTCGAACCGTGATTCGGCGCCCCGCTATCCGTGCTTCGCGCGGTTGGCGCGATACATGGTAATCAGTGCATTAGTCGAGGCGTCATGCTTGAGTTGCGGCGCGGACTCGCTTTCGAGTTCGGGCACGATTCGCTGCGCAAGGACCTTGCCCAGCTCTACTCCCCACTGATCGAACGAGTCGATATTCCAGATCGTACCCTGCGTGAATACGCTATGCTCATACAGCGCGACGAGCTTGCCGAGCGTCTCGGGAGTGAGTTGATCTGCCAGAATCGTCGTCGAAGGGCGATTACCCTCGAACACTCGATGGGGCACCAGCCAGTCGGGGGTGCCTTCGGCTTTGACCTCTTCGGGCGTTTTACCGAACGCGAGCGCTTCGGCCTGCGCAAAGACATTGGCCATTAGCAAGTCGTGATGGCGCCCGAGCGGATTGAGCGTGCGATAAAATCCGATGAAGTCGCACGGGATCAGCTTGGTCCCCTGATGAATCAGTTGGTAGAACGAATGCTGTCCGTTGGTGCCGGGCTCGCCCCAAAAGATGGGACCGGTTTGATAATCTACGGCGGCGCCGTCGAGCGTTACGTGCTTGCCGTTTGATTCCATCGTGAGCTGCTGCAGATAAGCGGGAAAGCGCTTCAGGTATTGCTCGTACGGAAACACGCCGACCGTCTGCGCGCCAAAGAAATCGTTGTACCAGACCGCAAGCAAGCCCATCAGGATCGGCAGATTCTTTGCAAACGGCGCAGTGCGGAAATGCTCGTCGATCGCGCGGAACCCCGACAACATCGCGGTGAAGTTCTCTGGTCCAACCGCGATCATCGTCGAGAGCCCGATCGCCGAGTCCATCGAATAGCGTCCGCCCACCCAATCCCAGAAGCCGAACATGTTGGCGGTGTCGATTCCGAACTTGGCGACCCCTTCAGTATTGGTCGAGACCGCGACGAAGTGTTTCGCAATCGCCTTCTCGTCGCCGAGCGCGGAGAGACTCCAATCGCGCGCCGTGTGCGCGTTGGTCATCGTCTCGAGCGTGGTAAACGTCTTCGAAGATATGATGAACAGCGTCTCGGAGGGATCGAGGTCGCGCGTCGCCTCGGCGAAGTCGGTGCCATCGACGTTCGAAACGAAACGCATCGTCAGGTTGCGATCACTGTAATGACGCAGCGCCTCATAAGCCATCACGGGGCCAAGGTCCGAGCCGCCGATTCCAATATTGATTACATTGCGGATGCGCTTGCCGGTATGCCCCGTCCACGCGCCGCTGCGGACCCGATTCGCGAACGCAGCCATCCGGTCGAGCACTTCGTGGACGGCCGGCACCACATTCTCGCCATCGACGACGATCGACGCTCCGCGCGGCGCGCGCAGCGCGACGTGCAGCACCGCGCGTTTTTCGGTGACGTTGATCTTCTCGCCCGAGAACATCGCCTCGATTCGCGCGCCGAGCCCCGACTGCTCGGCGAGCGCCACGAGCAGACGGATTGTCTCGTCGGTGATGCGATGCTTCGAGTAATCAGCGTGAAGTCCGGCGGCGTCGAGCGTGAAGCGCTCGGCGCGGCGCGGGTCGTCTTTGAACATCGCGCGCAGATGGGCGCCGCGAATCTTCTGGAAGTGCTCGCCCAGCGCTATCCACGCGGGACGCTGCGTCAGTGGCGCAATTTTTGCGGACGCGGCCAGCGGCGGCTGTTCCATTGTTCAGTTCCGCTCAGCTTGCCTTTTTTATCGAGGCGCTTTTGTCCACGATGCAGGCGAGCAGGTCGTCCCATGACTTTACGAACGACTCGGCGCCCTCTTTCTGAAGCTGCTCGGCCAAAGCGTCGATGTCGATTCCCGCCTTCGTGAATTCGGCCAGCTCGCGCTCGGCGTCGCCGCCGTCGGCCGATAGCATCGCGCCGACTTCGCCGTGATCGTGCATCGCGAGAAGCGTATTTTCCGGCATCGTATCGACGGTGTGGGGAGAAGCGAGAGCCTTGACGTACAGGATATCGGACGATTTCGGATCCTTGGTGCCGGTGCTCGCCCAGAGCAGGCGCTGCGCGCGCGCGCCCGAATTCGCGAGCCGCAGCCAGCGCTCGGTCGCGAGCAAGTCGCGATAAGCCTTGTAGATGCGTTTGCCGATCGCGATACCGAGCCGATCGTGCATCGCGGGCGGCAGCTTTTTCGCAACCGCCACGTCCCATCGGCTGACAAACACCGAGGCGACCGATCCTACGAACGGATTGAGCCCGGCGGCTACGCGCCGCTCGATCCCGCGCAGATAGGCGTCCGCGGCGGCGAGATATTGCTCGCGCGAGAACAGCAGCGTGACATTGATCGAAACTCCGGAAAAGATTGCTTCCTCGATCGCGGGCAGTCCCTCGCGCGTGCCGGGAATCTTGATGAACAGGTTGGGACGCGCGGCGCGCGCGAAAAGCTCCTTGGCGGCCTTCACCGTGCTCGCCGTGTCATACGCGAGTTTCGGCGAGACCTCGAGCGAGACCCATCCGTCCACGCGATTGGTCTGTTCGTGTACCGGGCGAAACAGATCCGCGGCGCGGGTCAGATCCTCGAGCGCAAGGTCGAAGAACAACTCCTCGCCCTGGCGGCCGGCGCCGTTTTTCTGCGCAATTGCGGCGTCGTAATCAGGGCTGCTTTTTATCGCGTGATCGAAGATTGTCGGGTTCGAGGTAAGGCCCGTTATCGAAAGCTCGTCGATGTAGCGCTTTAGGCCGCCACTGTTCAGCAGCGCGCGTGTGATGTTGTCGAGCCACAGGCTCTGGCCAGCATCGTGAAGCTGTTTGGTCGCTTTCATATGGTCTCCCGATCGATCGCGCTCTTCGAGCATCTTGTTCGATCATTTGCGCCGCGCGGGGCGTCGGTCAATCGACGATCGCGGAATATATTATATTGCGCAACTGACCCCGAAAGTTGAAGGTTCCCGACGGCATGAGCTGCGTCATAAAGATCACGGCCATGTCTTCCTTGGGATCGATCCAGAAGATGGTCGAGGCGGCGCCGCCCCAGTAGTAATCGCCGTCACCGAGCGCGCCAATCGCGACCGGCCCGAGCGTCATCGCGAAGCCGAGTCCGAAGCCGACGCCTTCATTCGCGGTCTCGGAGAAATTTCCGATCGCCATCTGGGTCAGGTCCTTTCCGCCGGCCAGATGATTCATGTGCATCAGCTCGATCGTGCGCGGACCAAGAATCCGCGCACCGTCAAGTTCGCCGCCGCGCCGGAGCATCTCGCAGAAGCGGAAATAGTCGGCGGTCGTGCCGGTGAGTCCCCCGCCGCCTGAAAAAAACGACGGCTGCTTGAGATATGGACTGCGCTCGGGATCGTCGATCAATTTGAGCGTCTTGTCGGGTTCGCGTTGGTAATTCGCGGCGAAGCGGCCGGCGTTCTTCGGCGCGACGGAGAAGGCAGTGTCGCCCATGCCGAGCGGTTCGAAGATCGTTTCCTGCAAAAATTTATCGAAACGCTTCCCGGAAATCGCCTCGACCAGGTAGCCGCATACGTCGGTCGAAAACGAGTACATCCAGTGCTCGCCTGGCGCGTAGCGCAGCGGAACCTTGGCGAGCTTGCGCACGAAATCGGCAAGCGTCTCGCCGTCGCCGCGGCGCACCCCGGCCTCGCGATAGGCGCGATCGACAGGATGGTTCGTCGCTCCGTAGGTGAGGCCGCCCGAATGGCTGAGCACGTGACGCATCGTCATCGGGCGCTCGGGCGCCGCGGTCTGCATCGCGACGCCCTCTCCGGAAATCCAGACCTTGTGGTCGCGCCACTGCGGGATGAATCGCGACACCGGATCATTGAGCTGGAAATGGCCCTGCTCGTAAAGACTCATCAGTGCGACCGAGGTGATCGGTTTCGACATCGAGTAGAGGCGAAAGATCGCGTCGTCAGCCATCGGCTTTTGGCGCTCGCGATCCATCATGCCCATCGACTTGAAGTACGCGAGGTGGCCGTGGCGCGCGACCAGCGTTTGGCATCCGGCGATTTTGCCGGATTCGATATAGTTGCGATTCAGATGATCGGTTATCCGGCCAAGCCGATCTGGCGCGAAGCCTGCGCGTTTCGGTGACAGTTCCATCGCGTCTCCTTCTTTGCTCTATCCAATACGTTCGAGAACGAAGACCGGAATCTCACGCTTGGTCTTCTGCCGATACTCGTTGAATACCGGCATCTGCGCCGCCTGCGCGTTGTAAAGACGCTCGCGCTCGGCGCCAGCGGTCACGCGCGCGCGGGCCTGAAACTTTTCGGTCCCGACTTCCACCGTGATGACTGGATTGGCGATCAGGTTGTGATACCAGTCGGGATGCTTCGGCGCTCCGGCCTTGGATGCGATTATGACGATACGCTCGCCGTCGCGGGTATAGACCAGCGGAGTCGTGTAGGTCTGTCCGCTTTTGGCGCCCTTGGTCGTAAGCAGGATCATCGAGGCGGCTGCGAACGGACCGCCAACCTTGCCGCCGTTGGTGCGGAATTCCTCGATCACCTTGCGATTGAATTCATTCATGTCCGCCATGATTCCTCCGGGCGCGCGGGTAAACCGCGCGAGACCATCCACGAGAGTAGCAGACCGCGCGAAATCCCGCCTAGCGCGCGGGATTGGAAGCCCTCAGACCGCGGGTAGAGCAATCCGGTAGGTCTCGGCGGCCGTGCGATGGAATAGCGAGGCTTTCTCGTCCGCGCTGAACCCGGCCGCGATCTTCTTGAATGTGTTCCAAAGCACACGGTACGAGCACGAAACGCGATCGACCGGAAAATTGCTTTCGAACATGCATCGCGCCGGGCCGAAGCGATCGATCGTGTGAAGATAGTATTCGCGTGTCGCCGCCGCGAGTTCATCCGAAGTTGGCGGCGCCGGCCGCTTGTGCCAGCCGAATCCGTTGACCGGCATGTTGATTCCGCCAAGCTTCGCGACAACATTCGGGCAGCGAGCGAGTTCCGCGAGATCCCTTTTCCATTCCTCGAACACCGCGGCGCGGCGGCGTTCGTACGGCCCGATTCCAAGCGGACCGCCAAAGTGATCGAGGACAATCTTTGTTCCCGGAAACGCCCGCGCCAGCTCGGTCAGCGCCGGCAACTGCGGATGATACTGCCATGCATCGAAGACGAGCCCGAGCTTGGAGAGGCGGCCGAAGCCCTCGCGAAAACGCGGCGATTGATAAAGATCGGCGGGCGGATTGGTGTGGGAATTGCGAATCTCCGGCGACGCGTCGAATCCTCCAGCGTGGCGGATCCCGCGAAACCGCGCGGGCGCGGCGGCAAGATGCGCGTGCAACACCGGTTCGACCGCGGCGCCGAGACTCAGATCGGCAAAGCCGACGATCCCCGCCGCGACCCGCGTCTCGCCGTAGCCTCCGCTCGCGCTCTGCGCGGCGATACCGTTGACAAATTCCGTCTCGCCGACCGGTCTCATCGCCGGGTCGCCGTCGGCGCGATACATCGACATGCATTCGACGAACACGGTCGCGATCACGCGATGACCGGAGCCCGTATCGTGCAGGATTTCCTCGAGCAAGTAGCGGCTGCCCGGATGGTCCCACAGATGATGATGCGGATCGATTATCGGCAGTGCAGGCTCGAGCGTGGGTTCGCGAACCAGAGCGAGCCAGCCGTCCTTTTCAGTCACAGAATTTGTTGCCATCAGGATTATCTCATCGCGCGATTACGAGTTCTCAATGCGTCCGATTGCGATGGCGGAGGGGGTGGCTATCACACAGAGTAAAAAAGCCTTGAGTCCATGCGATTGTTTTCGTCCAATTTGGTGCCTACCCCCAAAGTTACCCCAGCGGGATCTTTCCGCGCCAGCGTCTGCGCCCCCTCAGTGCCGGCCGACTTCCGCCATTGAGCGCGGGAAACTAGGCCATTTCAAGACCCTTGTTCGTTCCACTGCGAACGCGTGATAACCTCCGGCCATCTCGAAAGCCTAGACGCTTGGATGACCCTACAACGAAAAGCCATCTTGGTCGGCGCATTTCTTGGGGTTCTTGTTTGGCCGGTCGAGTATTTGGGCCTTGTCTTGTTCGACGGGTGCGGACCGGAAAAATGTTATTGGCTGATTTGGCTTTGTCCTAGCAGCATTTTGTTGATGGCTCTCGATCTCGTTCATACCACAGGTGCCGCAGCGTTCGTCTTCTTCGCAGTCATTGCGCTCAACGGCCTTCTCTACGCTGCCATCGGATGGAGCGTGATCTTTATCTACCAACATGTCCGCGCTGTCTGTTGACCGAAGCGCTGCGCGTGCGGGAGGAAACCGAGGATTTCGAGGTCTTGGTTATTCGCGGTCAACGCCCCCGTCATGCGGCAGTGAATCGATGAGGGCCAGCACATCGCTCGCACGCCATGCGGTGGTTTTTTGTCCGAGTTTGACGGGCTTTGGAAAACGACCGCGTCTAACTCCTTCCCACCACGTGCTTGCTCCTATCGGACAGAGGCGAAGGACTTGCTTCAGGCGCAGGAGCGCGCGCGGATCGACCGGCTCAAAGGTTATCGTTTCAGGGTTTGGACTTGTCGTCTTCATTTTTTGGTTCTCCGTCTATGAGCCGTCCCGCCGGTTCAATCAGGATGGTTCGCGCGTTCGGTGAGAAAGCGTTCAACTTCTTCAAGCCGGAATCGCATGTAATGCCCGAGTTTCAGGCACGGCAGATTGCCCTGGCGCGCCTGCTCTCTGACCCATGATTCGGGCACTCCGAAACGCTTCGCGAGCTCAGGCGCATCGAGGAGACCATCGGCGAGCGCGCCGTCTCGATTGCCGTCGCGCCTGCCGATCATGAGCGAGAGCAGCGTCCCCTGAAGCGTCGTCAGTGCGGCGCCGCGCGACGAGATCTCCGCGACCAATATGGCGAGGGCATCGAGGGTCAGGCCGTCGGCGCGACTCGGATCGGCGATCAACTCACCAAGGGTGACGGATAGCGGCGGACGCCGCGAGATGTGATCTGACATGGCGTGATCTCCTGGTTTCCAGCACCACGCCACCTCCACTCATCCGAGGTCTTACGGAGCAACGTCAGTGCCGGTTGGGGAACGTGTCCCGTGCGTCGCCGCCCGCGCGGTTTCGCCGGAGCCGATCGCGCCGGCCTTGCAAGATTTGGGATGAAAAATAGTGTTCATGTTCGGATTCCGAACACTTTTTCGAAATGCCTTTAGATTCGGGCTCTTAGGGATGATTTTCGCAGCCACTGTTCGGATTCCGAACAGTCGAGGCAGATTGCGAATGGACGGCGTGGCCGCTGGCGCGAGGCACGCGTGCCTTGCGCCTGTCGCGTCGGGGGTATATCGCCCCTGCGGAAAGTTGATGCTGAAGAAAATCGACTGCATCATGGTGAAAGTCGACGATCCGAAAAAAGCGCGCGAATTTTACGTTCCGTGCTTGGAATGCCGCAGGCGTGGTCGGATAAGGCCGAAGGATCAATTGGCCTTCGGTTTCCGAATGGCGATGCCGAAATCGTGCTGCACCGCATCACGTCGATTCCTGCAGAGGTCGATGTAACTTACCTAATGGACTACCTGCCGCGCGCGGTGCAGACGCTGGTGCGCGAGGGCTGTACTGTGGTTGCCGCTCCGTTTGATGTGGTGGTGGGAAAGTGCGCTGTAGTCGTCGATCCCTTCGGCACACCTTTGAGTCTGATTGACCTGACCAAACCCGAAGGAATCCGGGCCAGAAGCGGCGCGGCGCAACCTGTCCATCAGAGGAAGACGGGCTGTGGTCTGGACCGTGTCGCCGGGATACGTTCTCGGGGGCTTGGAGCTTGGCCATGAGCGCTAAGGTTTGGACAATTTTCTTGCTGATGGAGACCGTGTCGTGTTTTTCTCCGGGTCCAGCGGTTCTCTTCGTTATATCCCAGGGTTTGGCGAGAGGCAGGTTAGCATCGACATGGGCTAGCTGCGGGATATTAGCGGCAAATGCAGTCTACTTTCTTCTGTCGGCTACAAGCATCGCCGCCGTACTCATCGGGTCGCGCAACGCTTTCAGTCTGATCGTCTGGGTCGGCGCCGCCTACACCGTTTGGCTCGGAATTCGTACATTCGTGGGCGCCGGCGCGGGACTGTCTCTGGCGACTTCCGCCGAGTCGCCTGTTTCATCTGCAAGGGTCTTTGGTGGGGGTTTTCTGCTTCAAATCTCAAAGCCAGGGCTTCTTGTCTTTTTCGTTGCGGTACTCCCGCAGTTCATCACCCCAGGTCATAGCGTCACGCGGCAGGTTTTGATCCTTGCCGTCACCAGCATAGCGGTTGAGTTCATGGTGCTCAGCTTGTACGGCACGTTGGCTGCACAGCTCGGTAAGCTTGCTGTTCAACCGCGGTTTGTGAAGCTTGTGAATCGCCTTGCGGGTATGATGTTCCTAGTCGCTGCGGTCGCATTGGCCAAATCTCGCTTGTGAGGGACAGTTAAAACAGAGGCGGCACGCTTGGCGCACGCCGGGGCGAGCGGCGGGCGTCCGGATCCTGTGGTAGATTAAGATAATCATGTCTGAGTTACATACCAATCGCCTGATTCTTAGGGAGTTCAGAGATTCGGACGTAGATGCTCTATACGAGATTCAAGGTAACCGGGATCACATGAGGTTCACGTTCTGCGCCGAATCTCGGGCCGCGTGTGAGAGTTGGCTTCGTCGATATGCGGACGCTCGGCGAGCAAATGGCTTCGCTCCTTGGACGATCGTCCATAGGCTGGAGGAGCGTGTGATTGGCTGGGGAGGCCTGAACATCGACCCCAATGCTCCGGGATGGGGAACTGAGGTGAGCTACTTCATCCACCCAGCCTACCAGGGTCGAGGATTCGCTACCGACGTTGTGCAGTGTTCTCTGCGACACGGCTTTAAGGATATTGGTCTTCGGGAAATCGGCGCATTTACGATGCGCGAAAACCAGGCCTCGGCTCGCGTCCTCGAGAAGTGCGATTTCAAATTTCTTCAATACGAACCGGCTCTTGACCGCAACCACTACCAGTTGCGTATGGAGGATTGGACGGGACTCTGCTGAGCGTGCACGGTTTGTGCGGTTGGCGAAGCTAACGATCTGTACTTTGCCCGAGTTGATGGCGGTGGCGGAAGGCAGCGAACTTCGCTCGGTTGCCGCAGGTCTTCATGCTGCACCAGCGCCGCTGTCGATTCCTTGCGATCTCATAGAAGAACAGGCCGCAAGTCGGATTCGCGCAGCGCTTGATTCGGTTCAACTCGTGATTGCACAGTAGATCGCTCGCCGACTCGGCGATTGGCGCCAGCAGTTGGCTAGGTCGTTCAACTCGCCAACGAAATTCCTGCGCGAAACCGCTCTTGGTACGGATCAGCTCAGCGCGGCCACGAAATCCTGATCGGTCGACGCATTGCTCGGATTGCCGAACTTTAGGCTGGCCTTGATCAGCCAGTGGCGGATGGCCTGCAGAACGCGGTCGTGCTTGGCCTGGATTGCATCAATCTCGGTCGCAAGGCCTTTGAGCGGCTCCCAGCTCCAAGGGTACACAGGCGGTTCAGACTCGGCCAGCGGAAGCCTCGCTATCGCAGTACCGAGCTTGACGAACGCTTCGTAGATGGGCGTTGAATTGGCCATTTCCACGCACTCCCCCAGTGATATTCTCAAAACGGTCTGCGAAAACGCGAGCGATCGCGTCATCCCCTGCTCGTGCAGTCAGCGGGTTTCCAATACTGGTCGCGCGTGACGTGGCCGCTAAATTGCGCGAATCCATGCAATCTGGCGTCACGGAGATTATCCGGCCTATCCGCGCCAACTAAGTTCTCGACCTCGTCAACGCAATGTGCTCCCGAGAACTTCACAATCCATCCCTGCGGCTGAGCGGACCAAATCTGGTCGCGGTCCGGTTTAAACGACACCTCGTACCAATCGCCATCTTCGTTGCTCTTGAGGGTGAACGTGCCGAATATCGGAGCGGTGTTCATATCGAGCTTAACCTTGTCGCTGCGTCATCGAATCTCTGGCTTCCAAGTTTAGCTTCGCAAAAGAAGGAAGGCCGAACGCTTCTCTCGACGAGAACGACTCAAGAAAATCAGAGATGCGACGGCGGAGGGGGTGGGATTCGAACCCACGAGCGACTTTCATCGCTGCCGGTTTTCAAGACCGGTGCCTTCAACCACTCGGCCACCCCTCCACGCCTCATTTATCAAGCAATTATACGAATTAGAGCCTTGGCGCGACCGCTCAAGCGCCCACTTTTTTCCAGTTTCCCCCGGAGTGCCCACATCGCGCGCGTATTGATTCGGCTGGCGTCGGTTGCCGCAGGCTGAGTAACTCGGGAATTTGCGGAGGTCAGGTCTTTCAGGCGGCCGGTGATCCGGAAGATGCGGCGCCTAATTAGTGCAGGTGCGTCTGAGAATGATATCGACCGCATGCTGTGCCTGGGCTACGGCGTGGATCGGGAGCTTGCGATCATCGCGGAGCTTCTTCAGCCATCCAGCGACATACGCGGCCTGGTTGTCGATGACCGCGTTAGAGATTTCGGCTTCAGCGCAAAGGAAAGCCGCTCCCATCTCGGCGACAAGTTCCTCTTTGGAATAGACGGGAGAACCAAACGGCGCGGCTTCGCAGATGCCTTCTCTCCCAAGGCGTTTCACGTGGCCGCTTGAATGGATCAGTTCGTGGGTTTCAGTGGCGGCTTCTTCTTCGGCGCTGATGAATAACTCGCGCGGCGGAAGCGTAATGCGATCGGTGATCGGCGAGTAAAACGCTTTCGAGCCTCCGCGTACTATCTCGGGTGGGTTAGGCATTGCGGCGATGATCCGTTCGGCCGCTTCGATCGGGTCGTGCTCGTGCGTCTCGATTTTCGGCAACTTATCGAGCACGGCTTGCGGCAATTCGTATTGTTCGAGATTGAAGACGCGATAGTATCGCAAAACGAATCGCCGGCGATTCTTCTCCTCGGGGTCGAGGTCTTGGTTGCTCCGCTTCAGGTCTTCGACCTTCCAGAAGACGACGATCGTGCTCTCCTCGCCTTTGCGGACGTGTCCGCCAAGTTCGTTCGCCTGCCGGTAAGACAACCAGAAGGGCGACACGTACTTAGACGCGGAAAGCAGAAAATAGTTGATGCCTCTATACGGTTTCTTCGATACCAGATTGCGCGGCAGTCCGGTCGAGGTCCACGGCCTGCGCCACGGCACTATACCTTGTTCGAGCAGCTTCACGATCTTCTCGGTGACGATTTCGTAAACGTTCATGTCCGTAATCTCCGATT
>DATLTX010000085.1:0-11854 GCA_035533435.1 Binataceae bacterium (SeqCode) | reverse complement strand
TCGGGCACGAGCGGCGGGCTGACCTGGCAGAGCTATCAGAATGATCTCGGGCAGGCGCAGCAAGTTGGGCTCGATACACTCCTTGCAGGCGGCCCCGTTACGCTTGGGGAGGCGCCGGTGGCCGTGCCCGCGGCGATTGCGGCTTACGTGATTGATTTCCTGGTGAACTTCTTCGAGGACATTTTCGGCGGCGGCAGCTCCCCGCCGATTCCGCGCCAGCTAATGCATCGCCGCCACCCGCTCTATGGGGAGATTATCGGCATCGATAGCGGACTGATTCCGACTGACGCATCCTCAGCTCCAGTTGCGGAGAATCGCGCACATCCTAACACGCCCCTGGGCCAGATACGGCCGCTGTCGTTTCAAGAGTCTTGGGAAAATTATTCATTCCTAGGACCGCAGCACGGTTTGCTTGAAAGCAAGAGGGCGGTCGCCCTCGCGGGAGACGTTGCGGTCGATATCCTTGTCGACGAATTAACGGGGTCGCGAGTGGCGGGGCTCGGCGCCGGAGTGGCGGCCGATATCCTGCTTGAGCGCTACTACCAACCGCCGAGTCCGCTCGCCCTTTCCTTTTTGAGGATCTACGGCATCAGTCCTGCTCTCGTAGGCGGAGCCCGGCTGTCCGATTTCAAGCGAGTATACCGCTTTTTATTACCTTAGCTCCCTATGCAAGCACTTGAATACAAGGGTTGGTGGCCGATTTTAGCGAGAGCGGTATAGAGATTGAGACCCGCGTGAGGGGATGTAGGGAGATGACTCTGCGCGAGGCAGCTAGGCTGCTTATCTGGCCCAGGCGGCGTGACAAAGCGTTTCATTGGGGCGTGGCCGGGGGTGCTGCTGGCCTTGTCGTTGCCGCGATCATGTTTCCGTCACCGGAATCGCTTTTCATCGCAGCGAGTCTCGGCTTAGGAGTGCTCGGAGTTCTCCTTGGCAGCGGCGCCGCCGTTGTCCTGCTCCTCTGCGGTTATGGCGCCGGTCGCCCTATTGGTGCTGAGTCTCAGAAACCGGTTCGCGGATCCAAACCACCGAATCGTCCCCAGTGACCCGACCGGACCTCGCGCGTTCAAGGGAGCAGGTGATATGCGTTTCTCTACCAGGGCATGGAGCACGAACTCACCGATCCGGCCGATCTCTACTTCAACGGCGCGTCCAACGTGTACAATCCCGAGATTCAGAACGCGCTGTCACAAGTCGGCGCGCAGGGACTCAGTGGACCGTCGGCGGGGAATCCCGCCGGACCCGGCGCATCGCCGCCTTCGGGCACGAGCGGCGGGCTGACCTGGCAGAGCTATCAGAATGATCTCGGGCAGGCGCAGCAAGTTGGGCTCGAAACACTCCTTGCGGGCGGTCCCTTTACGATCGGGGAGGCACCGGTGGCCGTGCCCGCGGCGCTTGCGGCTTACGTGGTTGATTTCCTGGTGAACTTCTTCGAAGACATCTTCGGCGGTGGCAGCTCGCCGCCCATCCCGCGCAAGCTGATGCATCGCCGCCACCCCCTCTATGGGCCGATTCTGGGTATCCAAAACGGGCTGGTACCCACCGAGGCTTCGAATGAGGGGAGCCTCCTTACCCGCGAAGATGACGTTGGACCCTCGTCCACCGGCACCGCGGCCGGCACTTCGGTCCTACTTGGAGCCCTTGAAGCGGCAGGGGCGGCTGAGCTTGCCGGGGGCGGTCCTGAGGATCCTGTTGCTGACGTCGTTTCGGCGGGTACGATTATCGTTGGTGGTGCCGTCGCTTCCTACGAGGCATATCAGGCTTATGCGAAGGGCGGAAAGCAAAACTTATCGGATACGGGACTGGCTCCGCTTTCGGATGGGGAGATAACGCGGCGCGCGCACGATCCTTCGCTTTCCCCGCAAGAGCGGCGACGATACCAGCGAGAAGAGAAGGCCAGAAGACTGCGCAACAAGAGGAAGAGACGCTAACTGTCATGAGTACGAGGAGCGGATACGCGCGTGACTTGCATGAGATTCGGAAAGCGCGCGAACAGATAAGAAAATCAATTGCCGATCTTGTTCGGATGACTGGCAAGCGTAGCTATGAAGTTCGGCGGGATGCGCTCGAGGCGTTGGGCGATTCGCAATTCAATCTCGAGCCTCAGGTACGCAAAGCCATCGCTGACCGCGATGAGCTAGTGCGCACGACGGGTGCGGAGATTGCGGGCGAGCGTAGACTCACCGCCCTGACCGATGATTTGGTGCGTCGGCTCAAATCAGACCGCAGCGCGCTCGTACGGTCGGCAGCCGCAGTCGCTTTGGGAGAGATGCGGGCCGTCGAAACACGAAATATCTTGAAGGCACGGATTAGCGTATCAGAAGATGAGGAACGAGTCGGACTTTACTACGCGTTGGTCAGGCTCGGTGTTCGCAGGTATTTCAAGTTATTTCTAAACGGTCTCAGGCACGACTTTTATAGAATTCGATGTGCGACGGCTAACCTGCTTCCAGATTTGATTGACGAAAACAACCGATCAATGGCACTGAGGTTTCTTAAAGATGCGCTAGTACACGAGCAGACCGTAGCGGCGCGGTCGTCTCTTGACGATGCCCTGAAGGAGATAGGTCCTCGCCGTAAGCGCCGATCATAAGCATCGATTTCGGCTGAACGGCGGCGGCAGTTCGCCTTCGGGGGCCAGTTACACGTATGATCCGTCTGGTAACGTAAGCGTCAGCGGCAGCAACGTGACTTCGTGGCCGTTCGAGTACCAGGGCATGGAGCACGAGTTCACCGATCCGGGCAATCTGTAGTTCAAATTCGTCGAATCCACGAACGGCCGCGCTGCCGCTACTCGTAGCGGAGCGCGTCGATTGGGTGGAGTAGCGAGGCTTTGCGGGCTGGGTAGTAGCCGAAGAAGACGCCTACTGCCGCCGAGAAGATGAAGCCGCCGGCGATTGCTGTCGGTGAGACCAGCGTCGGCCATCCGGCAACCGCCGAGATCAGCTTCGACGCCACTATCCCGAGGATCGCTCCCGCGATTCCGCCGAGCACGCTCAGCATCACCGCCTCGACCAGGAATTGCAGCATGATATGGATCCGTCGCGCGCCGATCGCCATCCGGATTCCGATCTCGCGGGTGCGCTCGGTTACCGAGACCAGCATGATATTCATGATGCCGATACCGCCGACCAGCAGCGAAATCGACGCGACGGCGGCCAGCAGAATCGTCATCACGCCGCTCTGCTTTTCCGACGCCTGCGCGATCTCGTTGAGGCTGCGCACGGTGAAGTCGTCGTCCTGGCCGGGCTGAATGTTATGGCGCCGATGCACCGTTTGCGTGATCTCGGCCATCGCCTGATCGACCTCTCCCGCGCTCCTGGCCTGCACGTAGATCATGTTGACCACGCCGGTAATTTTTGGCGGCGAGCCGAACGGACTGACCGTGGCGCTGCTCGAAGCGTAGATCGAGTTGGCCGTGGCGACGCCCGCGTAAGGCTTCTCGACCGTCGGAGTTGCCGCCGCGACCGAAACCGAGCTCAAAGGCGCCGACACCCCCAGCACCTTGCGCTCGGCGGTCTGGAACGGGATCAGCACGATATCGTCCTGGTCCTGCCCCCATTGCGACTGCCCCTTCACTGACAGCACGCCGATTACCCGCAACGGAAAATTCTTCACCCGGACCATCGCGCCGACCGGATTTTGTTGCTGGCCGAAAAGATTATTGACCACGGTCTGGCCGAGCAGGCAGACCGGCGCGGCGCTCTTGTCGTCGGCATCGGTCATCGCGCGGCCCGCCGTGACCGGCCAGTCGCGGATGCTCTGATATTGGGCGGTGATGCCTTCGATACTGGTGCTCCAGTTCTGATTCCCGTTTTCGACCTGAGCGATTTGCCGGTCCATGTAACTGACCAGCGCGATCGAATGCGCTTCCTTGCGTATCGCCATCGCGTCACCCGTGGTCAGGGTCGAACTCGATCCGAAACCGCCGCGGACACCGTTGGCGGTGGTCGCTCCCGGCAGCACGATGATCAAGTTGGTGCCGAGGCTTTGCAGTTGCTCCTGGACCGAGGCGCGCGCACCGTCGCCGACCGCCACCATCGCGATTACCGCCGCCACTCCTATGAATATGCCGAGCATCGTGAGCGCCGAGCGCATCTTGTTGCGCCGGATCGCCTTGCTCGCCGCCGATACCGCCATCGCGCCGAACGTCCACGCCTCGTCGGCCGAAGATAAAGAGGCGGCGGCTTCGGGAGCGGCAGGGGCCGCGACCTGCGGATGCGCGTCGGCCTTACGCGTGTCGGAGACGATCTGCCCGTCACGAAAGCTCACCGTGCGATCCGCGTACGCGCCGATATCGGGGTCGTGCGTCACCAGGATCACCGTGATGCCCTGTTCGCGGTTTAGCCGCGTGATGATCTCCATGATCTCGGCGGAGCTGGTTGAATCGAGGTTTCCGGTCGGCTCGTCGGCGAGCAGAATCGACGGTTCGTTGATCAGCGCCCGCGCGATCGCAACGCGCTGCTGCTGCCCGCCCGAAAGCTGGTTGGGATGGTTCTGCTCGCGCCCGGCCAGTCCCACCAGCTTGAGCAGATCCTGGGCGCGATGCTCACCGCGGCTGTTCCATGCCGAATAGAAGAGCGGCAGCTCGACGTTTTCGAGCGCGCTGGTGCGCGACAGCAGGTTGAAGCTTTGAAAGACGAAACCGACGCGCCGGCTGCGAATCGCCGCAAGCGCTTCTTCGGCGAGCGCGGCCACGTCCTCTCCCTCGAGCAGGTAGCGGCCGCGCGTGGGCCGATCCAGGCATCCGACGATGTTCATCAGGGTCGATTTGCCCGAGCCCGACGCGCCCATCACGGCAACGAATTCGCCGCGCTCGATGCGCAGCGAGACGCCGCGCAGCGCGTTCACCTCGATTTCGCCCAAAACGTAGGTCTTCCAGAGGTCAACCAATTCGATGACAGCCATCGTCATAATTCCCCGGGCGTCATCTAGTGCGGAAAATGCAGGCTGGAGTGCGCGGCGCTCGAACTTGCGCCGCGGATTTCATCGGTGACGACAAGATCGCCGGACTTCAGCGGTCCGCTCAGGACCTCTACGTTCGCGCCGTCATCGAGTCCGACGGTCAGCGTGACCGGCTTGATTTCGCCGCCGGAAACGATCCAAACGCGCGCGTTGCGGCTCGACAGCGCATCGTCGCCCGCTACCGAATCGGCGGCCGCAACGGTTGTCGCCTCACGCGGTTTGAAGCGGAGCGCATCGAGGGGCACGCGTACGACCTGGTCGCGCCGCGCGGTGATGATCGTCACGTTGGCGGTCATTCCGGGTTTCAGCAGCAACTCGGGATTATCGACGTTGACGACGACGTCATAGGTCACGACGTTTTGCACCGTGATCGGAGCCTGGCGCACTTGTCCGACGACTCCTTGAAAAACCCGATCCGGAAACGCATCGACCTTGAACTCGGCCGACTCGCCCTTTTTCACGTAGCCGATATCTGACTCGCTGACGTTGGAATCGACCTGCATCTTGGTCAGATCCTGGGCGACCAGAAACAGCACCGGCGTCTGGAAGCTCGCGGCCACCGTCTGGCCGACATCGACGTTGCGCGACACGACGGTGCCATCCACCGGCGACACGATATTGGTGTAGTTCAGATTTAGTTGCGCCTGCTGCAGATTCGCCTGCTGCTGCTGCACGCTGGCCTGATCGACACGGACCTGCGCGGCGGCCTGGTTGTAGGTGCTGAGTTGGCTATCGACCTGATCCTGCGAGACGACCTGGTCTCCCAGCAGCGCCTGATCGCGGGCGTAGGTGATCTTCTGATAGGCGAGATTGGCCTCGTCCTTTTTGAGTTGCGCGCGCGCATTGGCGACCGCGGCGGTGGATAGTGCGACCGTTGCCGCGTATGGGCGCGGATCGATCTTGGCGATTATCTGCCCCTGCTTAACCGACGCGTTGAAGTCGGCGTAAATCTGCGTGATCGGTCCCGAAACATAGGTCCCGACCTGAACCGTCGTGACTGGATTGACGGTTCCCGTCGCGGCCACCGACCTGACGATCGAACCCGAGCTGACCGGCGCGGTAACGAACCGGGGCGCGCCGGCCGTGCCGCGCATGAAGTACCATGCGATCGCGACGGCAACGATCACGCCGAGGCCAATTCTCCAGCCGAGTCTTGATGAAGGAAGTTTCACGATGCGTAACCAATTATGACCCTGCGGTCATTTTGAATCCATCCGCGCGCCGGTCAGCCTATCACCGGTTAGACGCGCCATCCGCGATAGAGTTTCAGCATAGCCCGTGCCGCCGCCGACGCGCGGGAATTACGGAACGTTAAGCGGATTTTTGGAGTCGGAATCACGATGACGCGGCCGCCGCCGCTCGGTCGGGCAGCGGCCGCGGATCACGGGAATTTCAGGGATTCAGCAGGCGGCTACGCGCCTGCCGCGGAACCCTGCGCGTTACTCGCGTTCCTGGAAGCCTTCGAGGTTGCGCGAGCGGCCGGTCTGGCGCAGCTTGCGCAGCGCCTTGGCTTCGATTTGGCGGATTCGTTCGCGCGTGACCGCGAACTGCTTGCCAACTTCCTCGAGCGTGTAGTCGGTCTTCTGGCCGATCCCGAAGCGCATCCGCAGGATCTGCTCCTCGCGCGGGGTCAGCGTCGCGAGCACCTTGCGGGTCTGCTCGCCCAAGTTGCCCTGAATCGCGGCCTCGACCGGAGAGGGCGCGAGTTCGTCCTCGACGAAATCGCCGAGCGAGCTTTCCTCTTCGTCGCCGATCGGAGTTTCGAGCGAGATCGGCTCTTTGACGATCTTCAGGACTTTCTGCACCTTGTCGAGCGGCATCTCCATCTGCTCGGCAATCTCTTCGGGCCCCGGCTCGCGTCCGAGCCGCTGCACCAGCAGGCGCGTGACGCGCAGGAGCTTGTTGATCGTCTCGACCATATGCACCGGAATACGGATGGTGCGGCCCTGGTCGGCGATCGCGCGCGACATCGACTGGCGGATCCACCAGGTCGCGTAGGTCGAGAACTTGTAGCCGCGCTGATACTCGAATTTATCCACCGCGCGCATCAACCCGATATTTCCTTCCTGGATCAGGTCCAGGAAGCCGAGTCCGCGGTTGGTGTAACGCTTGGCAAGACTCACGACCAGGCGCAGGTTGGCCTCGGTGAGTTCCTTCTTGGCGCGGCGGCTCTTGTCCTGGCCAGCCGCGATCGTTTCGATTGCGCGGGCGAAATCCTCGCCCGAGGTTTTGACCTCGGCCTCGACCTTGCGCATCTGGTTGTGCGCGGAGCGGATTCGGGTCGCGATATCGAGCAGGTTCTCGCGCGCTTCTCCGATCTTGAGCACGTGGCGCCGGTCTTCGGCCTCGGCCGCTTCCTTGAGCAGCGCGTTCGGCGAGCGTCCCGTGGCTTCTTCGTAGCGCTGCAGCGTGTGCTGCGCCTCAAGGAACGAGCGCAGCATGCCGCGCATGTGCTCGATGATATTTTCGACCAGCCGCCGCGATAGCTGCATCGAGCGGAACTCTTTGATCACCCGCTCGTGCTGCTTGAGATAGTTCTTCTCGGCCACCGTCGGCTTATGCACGGCGCTGGCCTTCTTTTTCGGGGCCGGCTTGCGCAGCGACAACCGCTTCTCGGCCTGCTCGAGCTTGGACTTGATCTCCTTGAGCTTCTTGACGTGAACCGTCAGGCGCTTTATCTGGCGCTCGTCGGCTTCGGGACCGCGCTCCTCGTCGGGATCGGAGTTCGCGTCGTCGGTGTCCTCGAAGATATCGCGGATATCGGCTTCGCCGTTGAGAATCGCTTCGCCGAGTTCATAGACATGCTTGAGCGTGACCGGAGAGCCCAGCACTTCCTCTTCGACTTCGTTCTCGCCCGCTTCGATTCGCTTGGCGATCTCGACTTCCTGCTCGCGCGAGAGGAGCTGGAAATTGCCCATCTCCTTGAGGTAGAGGCGGACCGGATCGGACGACTCGCCCAGCGAGTCGGGCTGCTCGGCCGCCTCCTCAGGCTCTTCCTTCGCCTCGACTTCGACATCGCCGTCGGCGCCTTCGACCGGGACTTCTTCGAGCACCTTGATATCAAGATCCTCGAAGCTGTCGAGCGCCGCGCGCAAGTCGGTTGGCGAGGCGACATCCTGGGGTAGAAAGTCGTTGACCTGCTCGAAGGTCAGGTAGCCCTGCTCACGGCCGAGGTCCACCAATCCCTGCAAGTCTTTGCCTTCGTACTTCTGCTTCATGCTTTTTAACATCCGTCCGGACCCGGTGACGTGACCCGGCCCACGCGCTTTCGCCGGCCGCTTTTGTGGAGATTGGCCGGGGATGGAAGTGCCTCAATAGTACAGCTTAGGTCGAATAGGCAAGACAAGGGTGCCGAATTAACTACCTTACGCGGCATCGGAAATTGAGTCAAATTCGCGTTGCTCACCGTGACGCGCCTTGTCTGCGACGCTAAGGCTCAGCCTCACGACCGGCTGTTCAACTATTATTATACGCACGAATGTCGTCCCGCGCTGCATCGCGATTCTCGCCCGATGTTCGCTTTTCCGGCTCTTCCGCGCGGTGCTGGAAATGATCCGCACGGCACCATATTCTCGGGCTCCAAAGCCTTCGACCGCTTCCTGAACCCGAGACCTTACTTGGCCATCCACGCGATAATTCTTGCCCTCAGCTTCGCGATGATCCTCGCCGGGTCGGAGCTTTTTACCAACGGCGTCGAATGGATGGGCAAGCGGCTCGATATCGCCGAGGCCGCCGTCGGCAGCCTGCTTGCCGCCGTCGGGACCGCATTGCCCGAGACGTTCATCCCGGCGGTGGCGCTGCTGACTGGACGGGATTCGGCGGCCGCGCACGACGCGGTCGGCGTGGGCGCGATTATGGGAGCGCCGCTGATGCTCTCGACGGTGGCGCTGTTCGTGATGGGATGCGCGGCGCTGGGCTTTCGGCGGCGGCGCGGACGAATCGCGCTGCGCGTCGTACGCAAAGACGGGCGCCGCGACCTCTCGTTCTTTTTTCCGGTCTTTCTCGCCGTCGTCATCATGGGAACACTGCGGCTCGGCGTCATTGCGCGTCACGTCGCCGCCGGCGCTCTGCTCGCGGCATACGCGGGTTATTGCGTCGTGATGCTGCGGCTCAAGCGCGCCGACGGCGTGGAACTCGAGCACGGGCTGTATTTCGAATCGATCTTTCGCGGCCGTGGCGAGGATCCGCGCGCCTTTGCGATCGCGGTGCAGGTGCTGTTCGGGGTCAGCGCGATCCTGTTCGGCGCGGTCGAGTTCGTCGATCAGGTGATCCTGTTTTCACGCCATGTGGGCCTCAACCCCGGCGTCCTGTCGCTGATCTTGAGCCCGCTCGCGACCGAGCTGCCCGAGAAATACAATTCGGTGGTCTGGATTCGCCAGCGCAAGGACCATCTGGCGCTGGCCAATATCACGGGCGCGATGGTGTTTCAGTCGTGCATCCCGGTCGCGCTTGGTCTCGCGTTCACGCCATGGATTCTGCCCGCGCCGGAGCTGCTCGCCGGGACGATTGCGCTCGCGTCGGTCGCGATCCTGTTCATCAATTTGCGCGATTCTGAACTCGGCACGCCGACTCTGATGATCGGCGGCGCCGCATACGCGATCTTCCTGGGCGGCCTCTTCTGGCTCGGCGTGCTGTAAGGCGCAAGACCGAACCATCCACAGATTACACAGATTTCACCGATTAAAAGATTTTGACCAAACCAGTTGGCTGGGCGCACCGCGCGCCCAGCCAACTAATCTGTGTTAATCTGTGTAATCTGTGGATTGTTCTCTGCGATGAATCAGTACCAGGAAATCTCGCGCCAGTTTTATGAGAACCGCCTGCTCTTCGGCGATCCGGCCGACGCCGGTATCGTCGCGCTCGAAATCGCGTCGCCCACTGAAATCGAAGTCATCAAACGCGTCGGCGGAAAAATCGTCCGCGAGCGCCGTCCGCTCAAGCTGTTCGTCCTGCTCGACGATCTTGCGCATCTGAGCGGCTTCAAGCCCGCCACCGAATTCGACACGCGCGAACTCGCCGGCGGCTTTCTCTACCGCTATCTCGTCACTACGGGCTCGACCGACGCGCTCGAAGCGATAAAGCGTCATCTGCGCGCCACGACCGGTTACACCGCCAACGCACCCGGCGCGCCCTACCTGGTCTTCGCCGACCCGGTCGAGCAGCATCTGATGCTGACCGGATCGACCTGCTTCATGGGACTCGAGCTCGGCGACCTGGTGCGGATGCAGATCGATATCGAGACCTACATCTCGAAGGGCTTCGAGTTTCCTTCCGCCGCGCGCGAGGGCGACCGCGTAATCGCGATCTCGATTACCGACTCGACCGGCTTCGAGCGCCTGTTAAGCGGCGTCGCGATGGACGAGCGGGCGATGCTCGAGGAGCTGGTCCGCGTAGTCGGCGAACGCGACCCCGACGTTATCGAGGGGCATAACCTGTTCCGCTTCGACCTCGAATATCTCGAGACCCGCGCGCGGCGGTGCAAGGTCAAGCTCGCGCTCGGACGTGGCGGCGGCCTGATGCGGGCGCGGCCGTCGCGGCTCCAGATCGCGGAGCGATCGATCGCGTACCGCCGCTTCGATATTCCCGGGCGCAGCATTATCGACACCTGGATTCTCGCGCAGCATTACGATATCGCCAGCCGCGAGCTCGAGGGCTTCGGGCTCAAGCAGCTTGCGATCCATTTCGGGCTGGCGCGCAAGGACCGGGTCTATCTTGACGCCTCGCGGGTCAGCGAAATTTTCGATCGCGAGCCCGAGCGCCTGTTCGAGTACGCCCTCGACGACGCGCGCGAGACCCGCGCGCTGGCCGAGGTGCTCTCGCCGAGCTATTTCGTGCAGGCGAAGATTTTTCCCTACTCGTACCAGAATGTCGTCCTGCGCGGGAACGCGACGCGAATCGACGCGCTGCTGACGCGCTCATACCTGGCCGCGGGCCATTCGATTCCCGCGCCGCAGGAATCGGCTGCCGTTGCCGGCGGATATACCGAGCTGCGCCGATGCGGCGTTGCGCGCGGCGTTCTGCATTGCGACGTGACCTCCTTGTATCCGTCGCTGATGCTCCAATATCGGCACGCGCCCAGCACCGACCGGCTGGGCGTGTTCCTCAAGATGCTGGCCGACTTGCGCACTTTTCGCGTGCGCGCCAAAAGCCTTGCGCGCGAGTTCGAAGGCGCCGAACGCCGCAACCTGGAGACGCTCCAGCAGACCTTCAAAATTCTGATCAATTCCTTTTACGGATACCTCGGCTTCTCGCTCGGCCACTTCAACGACTTCGAGCAAGCCAACCACGTCACCCGCCGCGGCCGCGAGCTTATCCAAAGCGCCGTCGCGCAACTCGAGGCGGCGGGTGCGCAGGTGATCGAGGTCGATACCGACGGGATTTACTTCGTGCCGCCGCCCGCGGACGGCGCCGATTCCCGCGCCGAAGAATTGATCGCGAAGCTCGAGATGCCGGAGGGTATCAAGCTCGAAATCGACGGCCGCTACGCCGCGATGTTCTCCTACAAAATGAAAAACTACGTCCTGATGGACGACGCGGGCGCTATCACGGTGCGCGGCTCGGGGCTGAAGTCGCGCGGGCTCGAACGCTTCCAGCGCCGCTTCATGGAAGAGACCTTCGCGCTCCTGATGCGGGATCGGCAGGCCGAAATTCCCCGGCTCTTCGAGGATTGGCGCGCGCGCTTCGAGCGCCACGAAGTCCCGCTCGCGGATTTCATGAAGACCGAAACGCTGCAGGACTCGCTCGACAACTATCGCCAGAAGATATCCGGCAAACGCAGAAATCTGTCGGCCGCTTACGAGCTTGCGCTCAAGGCCGAGCGGCCCTATCAAAGCGGCGACCAGATTTCCTATTACGTCACCGGCCGCACCGCGCGGGTCAAAGTCGCCGAGGC
>DATLTX010000084.1:0-7832 GCA_035533435.1 Binataceae bacterium (SeqCode) | reverse complement strand
TGGATTTGCGCAGTTGTTCGGCGCGCGAATCGCCGGTGAGGCGGTCGATTACGTCACGCCGACGGCGCAGCTCGGCGGGCAGTTCGTGATGGCGCTGATGGTGCGGCGCAAGCTCAGGATGCCGGTGGGACTGGCGACGGTGATCGTCGCCTCGCTGGCTGAATCCGTCGGACAGATTGTGTTCATCAGCGGCGCGCTCTTGATCTCGATGCAGTTGATCCCGGAGGCGCATCGGCTGGTCTGGCCAATCGCTGGCGGACTGGCAATAGCGATCGCACTGGCGGGCGGATTCTTCTACGTGCAGACGAAGCGGCCGTTTTCCTACCTGTGGCGAGCCGCCGCAAAATTCGATTTTGGCGGCGCCAGCCACGACGACATCAAGGAGTCGGCCGACGAAGCCGACTCGATCCTGCTCGAGTTCTACGCGCGCCATCGCGTCCGCCTGATCCTTTCGTGCCTGTGCTATTTCGTCGCGTGGAGCATGGGACCGGTCGAGATTTATATCCTGCTGCGGCTGCTCCATCAGACGGCGACGATACGGGTGGCGCTGCTGGTCGAGGGTGTGGGATTGTTGATCGAGCGGGCGACTTTCCTGATCCCCGCCAAGCTCGTCAGCCAGGAAGGCGGCAAGGCGCTGATACTTGCGCTGATCGGATATCCGGCGGGAGTTGGCTTTGCGATCGGGTTTCTAAGAAGGATAAAGGAAATGGTCTGGGTGCTATTCGGGCTCGTCAGCCTGATGCTGCATCGGCTGGTTGTGGAAGGGGCGAACGGCGCAGAGCACGCGCTGTCGGCTCGAAGCGCAAAAGTGCTCGACATTCAGAAGGCTCAAGGAGAGCAAACGTTATGAAGAAGGCAATCGCCACCGCGGCAAGCGTCGCACTGATGCTGGCCGCAATTCCCGCGCTGGCGGGCGTGGTAATCACGCAGCACGAGACTGTCGCGGGATCCGTCGGCAACGCGCCAAAAGAGCGCGAGCAGACGATCACCGTGCAGGGCAACAAGCAGCGGATCGAAGGCTCCGACCACGTGATAATCATCGACCTCGACAACGGCCAGATGTTTTTCCTCGAGCCGACGCAGAAGAGCTACGTTCAATTGCCGTTTCCGCCGTCGGGTCCGATGGCGCAGATGATGGCGAGGTCGGCGGGCGCGATGAATTTTAAGAAGGAATCCACCACGCGCAAAATCGCCGGCTACGCGTGCGAAGATTACACGGCCACGACGACCTCGATGGGCGGGGACGTGACGATGGTCGAATGTTTCTCGAAGACCGCGCCGGGCGCCAAAGAATATGGCGCGTTCATGAAGGCGACCATGGCGAAGTTCAAGTCCAGCGGCGTCCAGCCGTCGGGCGACATCCCCGAAGGCGTTCCGCTCGCCTCTGACGCGACGATGAAGATGAACAAGATCAACATCCCGGGACTGTCGCCCGATCAGCAAGCCAAGCTTCAGCAGATGATGGCGAACCGCAAGCCGATCACGACGCAGACCGTGGTCACCAAGATCGTGGAGCAGAAAGTCGCGGCCGGCCAATTCACGGTTCCGGCCGGATACACCAAGCGCGCGCTCCCCGCGCCGGGCTCGCATGGGATGATGGGCGGTCCGCATCCCGCTCCAGGAGCCGCTCCGGCAGCGCCTGCGGCGCCGTCTGAGCATTAGTACCGAGCGGATCAAGCGCGATGCGTTAAGTCTTCCGTCGCGCAATTGAGTCGAGAAGAAAAAAGCGGGGCCGGACGAATGTCCGGCCCCGCGCAGATCAGCGTTCGGAATCGAGCAGGGTTACATCGCGGCGCGGCGCTCGGTCGATTTGGCCGCCGCCGGCGCGTTTAGCGCGGCGCAGGATTCGTAGATCCATTTCGCGGTTGAAAGCTCGTCTTCGGCGAACAGCCGGAGCGCTTCCTTGGTTCCCATGTCTTCCTTGAGCAGCGCCGCGAATTCGCAGATCGGCTTGATCGCGTCTTCGGGCTTGCCCACGCGCTCGACGAACTGAAGGAGCTTCTCGGTGTCGGGGACGCGCCGGTCGCCCAGATAGGCGGTGAACTTGCGTCCCTCTTCGGTAACCATCGCGCGCTGCTCGCCGCCGAGCTCGGCCAGGCGCTGCGCAAAGACGCGCGAATGATAGGCCTCGCGCTCCGCGATCATGCGGATTCCCGTGCGGATGCAATCGGTGGTGCAGACTTCCGCCCACGCGGAGAATGCCTCTCCGCCGTTGGCCTCGCCGGCGCGGACTTTGTCGAGAAAGCTGACCACGGCGGCGCGCTCGTTTTTGTAAATCTTGCCGAAAGCGCGGAAACCGCCGGCGCCGTTGCCGTTCATCGTGGGACCGGATTTTTCGAGCGCCGCAACCTCGGCCTCGAAAGTTTCCTCGCCAATAATTCCGCTGCGATACGCGCGCAGCAACGCCTTGAATTCAAAATCACGGCTCATGTGAAGGCACCTCCGGCCTACAAAAAGTATAAATCGGGTTAACAAATAAGGATAGGGCGGCGGCTTGGCGATTGTCAAACCTCTCGTCGCGCGGAGTGCCGCACGCGCTGGCGCGCCGCGCGTGATTTTCGGATGATACGGCGACATGCGGCGCCCGGCCAATTGAGCAGGCGCGCGCATCGGAGGTCCCCGCGATGCCCGAGATCAAGCATCACTTTGTAAACACCAATGGAATTCGCATGCATCTAGCCGAGGCCGGCGCCGGTTTTCCAGTCGTAATGTGCCACGGCTTTCCGGAGTTGTGGTACTCGTGGCGGCATCAGATCGATGCGCTGGCTGAAGCGGGCTTCCGCGCGATCGCGCCCGACCAGCGGGGCTACGGCGACACCGATTGTCCGGCGCCAATTGAGGCGTATACCCAGAAGCAGATCGTCGCCGACATTATCGGGATGCTCGACGCGCTCAAGATCCCGAAGTGCGTCATCGTCGGCCACGACTGGGGCGGGATGACCGCGTGGAACGCGGCGATGATGTATCCGTCACGGATCGAGCGCGTGATCGGGATCAATACTCCGTTCATGGCGCGCGCGCCGATGAAGCCGACCGAGATGATGACCGCGATGGCGGCGGGTGGGTTTCATTACATCCTGTATTTCCAGACACCCGGAGTCGCGGAGGCGGAACTCGAACGCGACGTCGCGCGCACGCTGCGCGGCTTCTATCAGGGTCCGCCGAAGATCGATCCCGCGGCGCTGCGCAAAACCGTGCCGGGCGTTTTCGGAGCCGCGGGCGGTGGAATCCTCGATAAATTGGCGGACGGACCGCACGGCTCGTTCCTGACCGACAAGGATTTCGCGGTGTTCGTAGCCGCGTTCAAGAAGACTGGGTTTCGCGGCGGACTCAACTGGTATCGCAACCTCGATCGCAACTGGGAAGAGAGCGCCGCGTTCGCGCAGCGCGTGGACGCGCCCGCGCTGATGATCACGGCGGAGCTCGACGTGGTGCTGCGTCCGGAAATGGCGGAAGGGATGAACACCTGGGTGCCGAACCTGCGCAAGACCGTCCTGATAAAGGGTTCGGGGCATTGGACGCAGCAGGAGAAGCCGGCCGAGGTGAATCGCGCGATGCTCGAGTTTCTCGAGGATTTGAAATAGCAACACGCGCGGCGCGCTGAATTATGACCCTCACCTGGCCGCGTGCCAGTGGCGCCTCCATTTCAGGGCGAGGTATCAGATTGGCGGCGGCGCGACGCGGTCGCCGTTTCGCACGACTTGGTATTGGCGATCGGGGGCGTTGCAGAGTGCGCCGGTCTCGACGATGCGGGCGCCGTCGGGCGCGTATTGCAGGATATAGGTCTTGCGAGTCTCTTTGCTGAGATTCGGGCCCGTGCGATGCGGCATCAGCGAGGAAAACACGACGACGGTGCCCGCGCGCACGGGCACTGGCACGGCCTCTGGGCCGTCTTCCTCTCGGCAGACGAATCCCAGTTTGGAAATGCGATGCTTCAGCGTGCCGCGCAGATGCCCGCCCGGCACGACCCACGGGCATCCGTTGTTTTCATCCGCGTCGGTGAGCGGAATCCAGCAGGTCAGATACTCCTGCGGCTCGATGTAGGTATAGCCATTGTCCTGATGCCATGGGAACGGCTTTGGATACTCCGGCTTTTTGTACACCGCCTGATCCCAGTAGAGACGCACGTCGGGACCGATCAGATCGCGGCACAGGTCGGCGAGGATTGGCGCGGCGGATAGCTCGCGCAGCGCTTCCGAGCGTTTGACCAGATGCACGGTGAAGGTGATCCCGTCGGCCTCTGCGATAAAAGCGCGCTTGTTGGGCTGAGTGCGCAGATACTCTTCGCCCTTTGCTTCCCACGGCGCGATCGCGTCGATCGTCCGCTCGATCGTCGCGCGGTCGAGCGCATCTTCCAAAACGAAGAAGCCGCGCTCATTAAACGAGCACGCCTGCGCTTCGGTAATCAATCGAAACGGACCGCGAACCGGCGTCCACTCAAATCCCCAATTAAGTGGATGCAGTTCCATGACCTCACTTTACCTGGGCGCCGGTTGCTTCGGCGAGCAACTCCGCGATATCGCGCACGCGCATCGTGTCTTCCAGCGAACGTGATTTAACCGCGTCTTCGATCATCGTCATGCAGAAGGGGCATCCGACCGCCACGCACTCGGGCTTGGCCTCGCTCAGTTGATCGAGGCGCTTCTGATTGATGCGGGTGCCCTCGTGCTCTTCCTTCCACATGCATCCGCCGCCGGCGCCGCAGCAGAAGGTCCGGTTTTTGGATTGATCGACCTCGGTGACTTCGGCCCCGGGAATCGCACGCAGCGCTTCGCGCGCTCCGTCCCACTGGCGATTGTGGCGCGCCATGTAGCAGGGGTCGTGATACGTCACGCGCGCCTTCAGAATCTCCTTCGGCTTCAGGCGTCCCGCGCGCACGAGTTCGGCCAGAAACTCGGCTTCGTGCAGGACAGTATAGTTGCCGCCAAAGTCGGGATATTCATTCTTGAGATTGTGAAAGCAATGTGGGCATTGAGTAACTATTCGCCGCGGTTTGTAGCGATTGAGCGTTTCGACGTTCTGCGCCGCAACGGTGGCGTACAAATACTCATTGCCGAGCCGCCGGGCGGGATCCCCGGTGCAGGTTTCCTCCTTCCCAAGGATGCCGAACTTCACGCCCGCCTGCTGCATCAGCGCGGAGAACGCGCGCGAGACTTTCTGGTTGCGCTCGTCGAACGACCCGGCGCATCCGACCCAGTAGAGGACGTCAAGGTCGGCGGGATCCTCGACTTCCGCCATCACCGGGATGCCGAGTCCGGCGGCCCAATCGGCGCGTTTTTCGGCGGCGAGGCCCCACGGATTTCCCTGGTTCTCGATTCCCTTGAATGCGCCCGTCGCCTCCTGGGGAAATTTGCTTTCCATCAGGACTTGATAACGCCGCATATCGACGATTCGCTGGATGTGCTCGATCCCGACCGGGCATCCTTCCTCGCACCATCCGCAGGTCGTGCATCCCCAGATCGCGGCTTCGGTCGCGACCTGGGTGATCATGTCGGGACCGTCCCAGACCGGGGCCTCCGCGCCGTCGCCGCCCGCTTTTTTCATCGCCGCCGCGGCGAGCAGGAACGGAGTTTTCTGCAGAAGATGCTCGCGCTGCTCGATCACGAGGAATTTCGGATTAAGCGTCTTGCCGGTGTTGACGGTCGGACAGTTGATCGTGCATCGCCCGCACTCGAGGCATGACGCCATATCGAGCAATTGCTTCCATGTGTATTGCTCGACCTGCGAGACGCCAAAAGTCTCGGCGTTCTCGAAGTCCTTGATCGGGGCCAGGCGTCCGCGCGGCCCGAGATTGCGAAAGAACAGGTTTACCGGGCCGAACACCAGATGGCGCAGTTTGGTGAATGCGAAACACGCGAGCAGCACGTACACGAGCAGCAGATGCGTCAGCCACAGATAGCGATGGTAGGTCGCGCCGGCGCCGAGCGCGCCTTCGAGCGCGCCGATCGTGCGCCCGACGTAGGCCCATTCGGTGAACTTCGGATGGGTCGCGTTGATCCGCGCGCCCTCGAGCATCAGGCCGGTCAGCGCGACAAGCACCAGCATCGTCATCGGAAACCAGTAGCCGAGCCGGTTCTCGAAATTGTCGTTGACCTTGTCGGCGGGAGGCTGGTTGAGCACCGAGGGTTGGCGCACGCGCCGGCGCGCGCCTTCGGCGAGGATGCCGCCGATCAAGATCAGGAAGAAGGTGTCCATCGCGGCTTTGAACACCAGATAGAAATCGCCGTAATAAAAATAGAGCTTCAGTCCGAACATCGCGAGCAGGTCGCGCACGTCACTGTTGATCGCTACGATCGTCGTGCCGATCAGCAGTCCGACAAAGCCGACATAGAACGAGTAATGCATCCATCCCCACGACTCGCGGGTGACGTAGCCCTGGCCCACCGCATCGCGCAGCGCAAGAAACAGGCGGCGCGGAAGCTGGTCGAGGCGGCTGTCGGCGACGCCGAGGCGAATCCTGCGGTACCATCCGAGCCCCGCCCACGCATAGGCGGCGATCAGCACGGCCAGCAGCGAGTACATCAGGACGACAAACGGGATCGGGATGTTCCAGAGAATCTGGCGGGTGACTTGCTCGTTCATTTCGACTCCGTCGAACTGCGCGCGAGCGGGCGCCACGGCGGCGTCCGGACTGGCGATCTGTACCAGTCTTAAATCAGACCCGTGCGAGTAAATTCAATGCTCGCAGTGGCGGCTGTTAGAGGCGATCGGCGCGGCTGCGCGGCGCTTAGACCTTGAAGCGGATATGGATGATATCGCCGTCGCGCATCACGTAGTCGCGCCCCTCGAGGCGCAGCTTGCCGGCTTCCTTGACCTTCGCGTCCGATTTGAGCGCGGCAAAGTCCTCGTAGCTGACGACCTCGGCACGGATGAAGCCGCGCGCGATATCGCTATGAATCACCCCGGCCGCGTCGAGCGCCGTATCGCCGCGGTGAAGCGACCATGCGTGCGCCTCGGGCTCGCCGGCGGTGTAGAAGGCGATCAGCCCAAGATGCGCGTACAGCGCCGTGATAAGGCGGTCGCGCGCGGGCGCGTCGAGGCCGGCCGCGGCCAGCATCTCCTTTTGTCCGGCGGGGTCGAGCTCCCAGAGTTCGGACTCGAAGGCGGCGGCGAGCCTGAAGACTTCGACTCCGCGCGCGTGAACGGCGCTGCGTTCGGCTTCGGTGATATCGGCAGCCGCGGCCTCCATCTCGCAATTGACGACGGCCAGCACCGGTTTGCGTGACAGGAAGCCGAAGCTCGAGAACACGGCGAGCTCCTGCGCGGTCATCTCCATCAGGCGCAGCGGCTTGCCTTCCTCGAGCCACTTGAGGACTTTTTCCAGCGCGGACTTCTCGAACTCGGTCGCGCTGCGATCTTTCCTGACGCGCTCGAGGCGGCGCTCGGCTTGATCGAAATCGGCGAAGACCAGTTCGCCCTCGATACTCTCGAGCGCCGGCAGCAGGTCTTTGTGCATCGCGGCGAACTGCGGGACGACGACCAGCAGCGCGTCGAGGTCGCGGATGAGCGGCAGCAGGCTCGCGTCGAGTGCGGCGCCCTCTTTCTGTTCCTTTGGATTGGGCGCGAAATCGAGGATCGTGAGTTCGACCGGAACCTTCTTCTTCGAGCCGTAGGTGGCCTCGAGAAAATCCAGGCGCGGGTCGGCGACCTTGATCTGTCCCGGACGGCCGCGATTTTTGCCCTCGGTGGCGCCGGGAATCGGCGCCAGCCCGGTCAGCGCGTGGAAGACGGCAGACTTTCCGGCGCCTCGCGCGCCGATAATTCCGGTTTTCAAAATAATCAGACCTCGAAACATCCGAGGCTGACATATCGGCGTAAGGGACGAAAGTCCG
>DATLTX010000083.1:0-2217 GCA_035533435.1 Binataceae bacterium (SeqCode) | reverse complement strand
CTCCATCCGAACAAGTCCTGTATCGGAAGAATTACGTAGCGCGAGGGCGCGGCGTAGAGCGCTTCGATAATCGCGTCCAGAGCGTCATCGCCGAGCCGATCGCGCCGCGGATTTGTGGGCTTTGCTGTCCCGAGCGCCGTGCAAAGTTTCTCGCGTTCAGCGGGCGGCTGCTCGCGCCACCAGACCGACAGCGCTTCAGTGTCGTGCGTCCCAGTGGTCGCCAGCGAAAGTTCGGGATACGTGGACGGGCTCCTGAAGCGCTCGTCAGGGCCGCCCCACCCTTCGCGCTCCCATTGCATCACCTTGTAGCCGGGAATTTCGAGCCGGGTCAGCGAATCGCGGACCCACTGCGGCACCGAGCCGAGATCTTCGGCAACGAGCGCGCAGTCCCCCGCCGCCTCGCGCAACGCGCGCATTATTTCCTCGCCCTGCGCGACCTGGTCGTGCTCTTCGGCCGGGCTGAAGGAGCCGTCGGCGTTGGGATCCAAACCAAACGAAAATGTCCGGTAGATTCCAACCACGTGATCGATCCGCACGACGTCGAACATCGCGCCCGCGCGGCGCGCGCGCGTCCGCCAGAGGCGAAAGCCGTCCTCGCGCATCGCCTGCCATCGCGGCAGCGGCAGACCCCATCGTTGCCCGCGCTGGTTGAACGCGTCAGGTGGAGCGCCGACGGTGCGCTCGAGATCGAACATCGCCTGATTCGCCCAGACCTCGGCGCTGTCGCGGGCGGGCGAAAAGGCCATGTCGCCGCCCAGGCGCACGCCGGCCAGGCGGGCCTGCGCGCGCGCGGCGCTCCATTGGCGATCGGCGATGAACTGCCACCATGAGTACATCGCGATCGACTCCGAAAGTTCGTGGCGCGCCGCGGCGAGGGCGGAAGGATCGCGAGCGGCCAAATCGCTCGGCCACGAATCCCACGCCGTCCAGTTGAACCGCTCCTTGAGCGCGCGGAACAGCGCGTAGTCGCCGAGCCAGTCGCGATTGCGCTCGGCAAAGTGCTCTAACTCGCCGCCAAACTCCGCGCCGCCGCGCATCCGCGACGCGCGAAACGCGCGCTCGAGCAGCGCCAGCTTGGCCGGGCGCACAAGCGCGCGCGGCACGGCGCGGCCGGCGCCGACTGCAGCTTTGGCCCGCGCGATCGACGCGCGTCCGACGCCGCCGAGACCGCGCGCGGCGATATACATCGGATCGATCGCGAGCACGCTCATCGCGCTGTACGGGCTGGTCTCGGCCGGCCCGCCTTCGTCGAGCGGCAGCAGTTGGATAATCGTCAAACCCGCGGCGCCCGCGAAATCCGCCATCGCGGGCAGATCCGCGATCTCGCCGCGCCCAAGATCGTCACGGGTGCGAAGCGAGAAAAGCGGAATCAAAACGCCGGCGGATCGGATGGGCATGAGTCGCGCGCAAGGCGGCAAGCTTGACCTGAAAATTCAGGATGACACAAACGCCGAATCGAGTCCCGACGCGGTCGCGAGTTAAATCTCGCTGCGTGCGTCGATTCGCAAAACTCGCGCATTGCGGATCGTTGCCTGCTCGTCGCGGCTAAGCGCCTGCCCCTCTGGCGATTTATACGCGGCGCGCAAAGCGTCGATCGAATCGAACACGAGCACCGCCATCCGGTGGCGCACGGACGGCGAACCTCCGCCGGCGATTTTTCCGATCAGGTAATGGCGCAGTCCCGGCAGCTTGCGCGCAAGCTCGACGTGGACGGTGCGATAATGCTTTTCGGCGGCTTCCAGATCGCGCGCCGCATCGGTGAAATCAAACTGCGCCGCCATGATAAAGCATCGCGCACCCGCGCCGCGGATCGCCGACGCAACGATCGTCTCGCCGATCGCGGACTTCGATGCGACGTTTCGCAGATGCGCCTGCGTGTCGGCGACCAGCGGCGCAACGACCGCGGAACTCATCGCGGCCGCGGCGGCGTCGGCGCTGTCGTAGCCAAGAATCGCCGCGCGATAATGCTCGGGATCCTTCCCGGCGGTTCGCACCAAGCGGCCGGTGTAATAAAACCGCAGACCCGGGAAGCGCCGCGCAAGGACTACATGATGGTCCTGATAGTTGCGCTCCTCAGCCTCGAGGCCGGTGCTTTGAAAATCGAAAGTCACCAGATTCAGATACATCGCGATGCCTCTAAATCACGTAACCGCCGTTGGGGCTGACGACTTGCCCGACCATGAAGTTCGATTCATCCGAGGCCAGAAACAGCGCGGC
>DATLTX010000082.1:0-8215 GCA_035533435.1 Binataceae bacterium (SeqCode) | reverse complement strand
CCGTGCGACCATTCGTCAAAACTCGGCGCGCCGAACGCAATCGCAAGGTCAACCACGAGCAGGCTCGCGTCGTCGTTTCCAAGATTGGCGTTGCTCAGGAACGCATCGTCAGCAATCGCGACCAGGCGGCCCGATCCGACTCCCAGCTCGAGAGCGAATGACGCGCCGCCGGCGGTCAGCAGCACGCGCGCGTGGTCGCCGGCGGACTTCGCAGCGGGTTTGAATCGCAACAAACCCGCGATCGAGAGCTTGCGCGCGCCGTGCGCCAGCGGACCCGAAATCACACTCGAGTCGCCGCCAGCCGAGGTCTCCCGGTCAACCCCGAGCCGCTTCCAGTCGCTGTCCGGCGCGCCAAAGATCACCGCCGTGCCGCCAGCACGGATCCATCGCACGACATCGCTCGCCTCGGCGTCGGCGTCGCTCTTTTCCGGCGCGAGGAAGCCCGGGGCAACGAACCATCGCGCTCGCTTCGAAAGTTGACGGTCCGCGCCAGGACCCGGCAGCAGATAGGAACGATCAGGCGCGAAACGGAGCCCTGAAAGAAGATCGAACGCGCCCTTGTAACCGCCGCCCGTAACTCCAAAGCTGGTCGCCGACCGCTCCAATGCGAGGTTCGGGGCGAGCCACAGATCCGCAGTCAAGAGCAGCGCGAGCAATACCACCGATGCGACAATTCCGGTGCGCGACACGATCACCTCGCCGCCGACGAAAGCCGCTCGAAGGCCGCGCACCACTGCGTGTAAATCGCGGGGTCGTTTTCGCGATCGCCGAACCATCGCCGCTCGGTGCGCTCGACCAGGTGGTCGAGATCGGCGGCAAGCTCAGCGCCAAGGGCGGACTTATGCAGCGCGGCGCGAATCCACCGATTCGACCGATCGGGCCGCAACTCGATTACCGATCGCTCGCCGAGCGTGCGAAAACTCGCGAGCATCAGGCGATGCGCCGCTTCGAGATAGAATCCGTCCGCCGCAAGCCGCGCGGCCTCGAGCGCGAGATCGGGGGACGCGGCGCGTGATGCAGGACGCCCGCGCGGGGCGGGAGTGTGGGTCGCGATCCAAACCGTCCATGCAATATGCGCGAATAGCGCAATCGCGACCGCGATCACGGCGGCGAAAATTATCCAATAGAGAATAGGGTTGCTGTCGCGCAAGAATTGCAGCTGAAGGATCCAGTCCGCGATCGCCCGCTCCCAATCAGTGGTCCGGCTCGCTTCCGCCGCGGCGGCGAATTCCGGCCGCGCCAGAATCTGGTGAGTCAGTTTCAGGACTGCGGGGTCGGAGAGATCAGGCAACGGTGGAAGCCCCCGCCTCCGGCGGAACACCGGATTTTCCTTCGGAGCGAATCTGCTCGGCAAGAAAACGCAGATCGAAGTCTTCCACCCGGCAGCGCCGATCGAAGTAGTAAATCACTATCACCACCGCGCCGTACGTTGAAGTAATCGTTCGAGTCGCCGCGGTCAGAATCGGACCGAAAAACGGGATGAATGACCATACCGCCGTCAGAGCCAGGGTTGGCACCTCCGAGATGATGGCGGCGGCAAGCGTGATTCCGAATGTCGCCCACCACGCGCCACGCACGAGCGCACGGCTGCGCCGCATCGATTCCATTCCGAAGCGCCGCTCGATAATCATGACCTGGCCCGCAAATACCCAGCAATTCATGAAGTATATTCCCGGAATAATCAGGCAAATGAACCCGAGTATCAACAACAGATAGAGCACCAGGTACGTGCCGAGCAGCGGAACCATGATCGACTTCGTTGCGCGGTAAGCGCCTTCGATGCTGACCGGCTTGCCCAGGTACACGTCTGCGATCGCGACGGTGAGGGCGGCCTGCAAAATCGGGGCGGCGATCAATATGAAGATGGTGGCAATCGACCCGAACATCCGAAACACGGACTGCCCGAGCGCCTGCATGACGCCATATGGCATAAAAACCAGCGCGGCGATTCCGGCCAGAAGGACTACATTATCGCGCAGGACCCTAAACCCCCGATCCAAAACCTCTCCGAAGGAGAGCGGATGAATATCATAGGCCATCAGGTTCGCCCCCCGCCGATGTTTCGAGCGCCCGGAACCGATCGGGCGTGTTTCATTTGCCGAACACGCTGGTCACCAGTTCGGTGTCGAGATACTCAGTAACCTCATGGATCTTACCGTTGGAGAATCGGAATATCTGGCAATAGGTATTGTCATAGCGCTTACCGTTCTTCGCGATTGATTTTCCCCGCGACTGCATTGCGACGAAATCGCCGTCGGCGATAAGGTTCTCCGGCGTTATGACCAGTCCGCCTTCGAGCGCCGCGCCGAGCGGCCCGAGCAGCTTTGCAGCCAACTCCTGCTTGCCTTTGAACGTGCCCGAGAACCTGGTGGTCCCGATGATGGTAAAGCGAATATCTTCGGCCATCGCAGCCATGAATGCCTGCGCGTCGCCCTTGCCCAGATCGGTGAACATCTTTCGGACGAGTTCCTTGTTCTCTGATGCGCTCATGACAGATACCTCCGTTGCGTTTCGATTAACCTGTGCGGGACGCCAATCATACCGAGCGCAGGAGACCGCCGTCGATTCTGATCAGCGACCCGGTCACATACGCGGCCAGCGGGCTCGCCAAAAACGCGGCGACGGCGCCAAACTCCTGGGGTGTGCCAAGGCGGCCAACCGGAATCATTTGCGCGGTTCGGCGCGCGGCCTCCTCGACCGATATATTCTGGCGCTCGGCCGCGGCACGGCCTAGAGCGATCGCACGGTCGGTTGCGATAACTCCGGGCAGGAGAGTGTTGACCGTGATCCCGTCGCGAGCGGTTTCGGTCGCGAGCGTTTTGGCCCATCCGACAATCGCGCTGCGCAGGGTGTTGGAAACGCCGATCGCCGCGATCGGCTCGACGACGCTGTACGACGCGACGTTAAGGATCCGGCCCCATTTGCGAGCACGCATTTCCGGCACGACCAGGTCGGTGATCCGGAAAATCGCCAGCACCATCGCATGGAACTGGCTCTCCCAGACTTCGGGTGCGACTCCCACCACGCCGGAGGGCGGCGGACCGCCCGAGTTGTTGAGCAGAATGTCGATCGCACCGAGTTGGCCGCGTGCGGCTTTCACCGCGCGCTCGACGCTTGCCCAGTCCGCAAGATCAGCCGCGATTCCAATCGCGCGACCGCCGTGCGCGATAATTTCCGCGACCGAACGGTCCAGCGGTTCCGGAGTTCGCGCTACGAGCGCGACCGCGACGCCTTCCGCCGCCAGAGCGTCGGCGCATCCGCGCCCGATTCCCTTGCTGCCGCCAAATATCAGCGCGGTCTTTCCCTTGAGCTGAAGATCCATATTGCTATTCGATTCCTATTTGATATCGGGCAGCGCGCCGCGCGCATTGAGCCGCGCCAAAACCTCGGTTAGCGGAAATCGCGGCGGCTTGGGCAGGTCGCCTTGCGCGCGGGGCCATACGATTGGCGTCAAATCGCTCGCGATTGGTTCGCCGACCTTGATGCCGGGACGATCGACGCTCGGATGAACGTAAGGTTTGCTGCGCGTCGCGCCGTCACGGAAATAGATCATGGTATGCACTCTGCGCGTCCGGGCGGCGCGGTTTGGCTTCGCCAGATGAACCGTCAACCCGTGATGGAAGGCAACCGCGCCGCGCGGCACTTCGATATAGACCGGAGGCACGCCGCCGATTTTTGGATCCTCGAGAATCTTGACGCTCTCGTCGGCTTTGAAGATGTTAACAAACTTGCGCAGGCCGACGACGTGCGAGCCGGGCACGTAACCCATGCATCCCGTCTCGTGGGTCGAGCCGTCAAATGGAATCCATGCGGTCAGCGTGTCCCGCTCATCCATCGGCCAGTACGGCTGGTCCTGATGCGGCTCCGTATAGCGTCCGCCGGGTTCCTTGTAGAGCGCCTGATCGTGCCACAGACGCAGGGCGGGGACACCGATCAGCAGGGCGGCGGCTTCGGAGATCCGGCGATGAAACGTCAGCGGCAGCACCTCGGGATGATCCTCCCACAGGTTGATGCATTGCGTGAATGATTGCTCATACGCCGACTTCTCGGCGAGCGAACGGCGGTCGTTGATACCGCGGTCGCGCACCGCGCTATCGACGGCTGCGCCGAATCGTTCGAGTTCCGCTTCGGAGAGCAGATTTGGAACAACGACGAATCCGTCGCGCCGGAACTGTTCGATCGCGTCCTGACTGACAACCGGTTTTCCGCTCACTGCCATCCCTCCCGGCATGAGTTCGTACGCGCCGCTATCATAGCCGTCTCAGCACGAGAGTGCTCGCGCGAGGGCATAACGGCAAAAGCATCAGGACTCACGATTGCCACGCCGGCCGATCGCTGCCCAATGGCGATGGCGGCAGGTCCCATCGCGGCGCGGTCGCGGACATCCGCGCTATCGGACCGAGCCGCGTGAGTCTTCCCCATTTCGTATCCATCTCGATGAGCCATGGAGCGATCGCCACCGCGTCGAGGCCGAGTGGCGCCGCGTCCGCCGGCACGCGCGGAATCGACATCACCCACATCGCGGTTCGCGACAATGACACGCGCACATGCCAGCTTCCGCCTTCCGATGCGCGCCGTGCGAGCGCGCGCATAACGCCGAGCGCGCCCAAATAGCCAGTGATATAGTCATTGACCGCCGCCGGGACGAGCGCGGGATGTTCGGCGCCCGCGTGCTCGTGGGCCATTCCGCTGACGGTCTGCGCAAGCTGTTCCCATCCGGGCCGCGCCACCCAGGGACCTTCGTGACCATAGCAATTTATGGAAACCACGATAATCCCGGGGCGTATCGCGGCCAGCGCCTGCGGCGAGAATCCGCGCCGCGCCAGCGCTCCTGGACGATAGCCCTGCGAAAAGACGTCAGCCTCGCTCGCCAGCGCGCGGAGGCGCTGCGCGTCATCAGAGAGTTCGAGGTCCAGATAGCAAGAGCGTTTGCCGGGATTAGTATCAATCACGAACGGTTCAATGGATGGGAGCTTCGGGCTTCGAACATGCAGCACATCGGCGCCATGCTCGGCGAGGGTGCGCGCGCAGGTCGGACCGGCCAGCACGCGAGTCAGATCGAGCACGCGGATTCCCGCAAGCGGACGCGCGCCCGATTGATCGGCGCGTGGTCCGGCAACGGGCAGTGGCGCAGCGTCGCCGATTCGGCGCAAATCGACAATTGGCGCCTGTCCAAGCGCGGCTCCCTGCGGATGCTCTCGCCACTCGGCGGCGGTTCGCAGCCGCGCTCCGCACACACCTTTCTCGGCCAGAGCGTCTTCGAGATCCTGCGCGTTCCAACCCGCCACCGCGCGCGCGAGCGCCTGCCCGTCGTCGGCGCATCCGAGCAGGGCGAGCGTGCCTTCGCGGGAACGAAACCCGCCGTGCAGATGAATCCAGCCGCCGTCGCGCGCGCGATACAGTGCGGTAGTAGGATTCGCCTGACGCTCGAACGCGCCGCCGGAGTACCGCATCCATGCGAAAGAAGTGAGCGCAGCCGCGGCAGCCCGGGTATCAACCTCGATCCGCTGCCCAGCGCCGCCTCTGAGACGCCAGAGGTCGCCCGCGGCAATCGCCTGCGCCGCAATGACCGCCGCCGCAGCCGCTCCGGCGCGAAATCGGGTCGCGATAATCGGATCGCGGCCGTTGATTCGGAGTTCGTGCGGTGCGGGCGCGCCCGCGCGGCCCAAAGAAGCCAGCAGCTCAAACGCCAGAGCGGCGGTTTCGGGCGATAGCTCTTCGGTGTTCGGCGTGATCACAAATATTAGTTATCATCTTGGGGACCGATCTTGCCACGACCCGGCTCTGAAGCATTCGCGCCATGCGCCATCCTGCGCACCTCCCAACGTTGAGTTCCGCCGCGAGCGGGAGTAGAACCCGGTTCAGTTCACCGGCGAGGCGACGCGGATGAAATCTGAAATCGAATTGCGCGATCAAGTCTTCGTGGGGCCGCTGCGGCGGTCAGTCAACAACGCTCACGACGTACGCGGCAGCATCCACGACGATTCCACCGCGACCAAGCTGGGATTTCGCGGCGGCACGGTCGCCGGCTCGATCCATCTCGAACTCTTTCCGCCCCTGTTGCTTCGGGCGCTCGGCCAGCGATGGTTCGAGCGCGGCACGCTGTCGATGTACTTCTTGAACGCGACCACCGACCGCGAGGCGGTGCGCGCGTTCGTAAAACAGCCGCTTGGCGATGTGGCCGACACGCAAGTCGATGCTTGGATCGAACGCGAAGACGGGATGCGCGTCGCCGAGGGCTCCGCTTCGATCGGCAATCCCAGCGAGCCGACCGCCCTGCTGCGCAAACCGATCGACCGCTTCGACGCGGGCGAGATGCGAATACTGGCTAACCTGAAGGCCGGCGATCGATTCGAGAATCGCGAAGTCATCCTGCCGCGCGCAGCGAACGCCGAGCGCATGAAGGTGATCACCGAGCCGCTGGATTGGTACGCCGGACCGTCACCGTGGGGCGGTGCTATCGCGACACCCGCGAGCATGGTTCATCTGCTGTATGCGGAACCCATCGCCACGCTGCGCGGCAAGATCGGCGCGGCGGTCGGACTATTCGGCGCGATCGAGATCCGCAACATCAATGGTCCGATCCTTATCGAGCATCCGTACCGTGTGGGCGGCCGTGTGGTTGCGCTAGGGCAGAGTCCCAAAACCGAATACATGTGGTTCGAAACCGAACTCGACGATCGCGAAGGCAAGCGAATTGCTGAAATGCGGATGCTGCTGCGGTTCATGAAGGCTTCTTCGCCGCTTTATCGGCAGGCGACGGGCGGCTAGTAGCCGCGAATAGCCACTTGCCAAGATTCCGCAAACCTTCGCAAATGGCTACTCGCGATCCTGCTATATCGCCTGCCCGGCGCACCATCCGCTCGACCACGCCCACTGGAAATTGTATCCACCGAGCCATCCGGTGACGTCCACCGCCTCACCGATACAAAAAAGCCCCGGCACCTCGCGCGCTTCCATCGTTCTGGACGACAATCCATCTGTGTCGATTCCGCCTACGGTAACTTCGGCTTTTTCCCATCCCTCCGATTCGCTCGGCCGCACCCGCCATCGCTTGAGCCGCGCCGCGATCTCGAGAATCCGCCGATCGGGAAGATTCGCGATCGGTCCGTGATATGACCCGGATTCGGCGATCGCTTCGGCGAGCCGGTTCGGCAGCACCTCGGCGAGAATTGTTTTGAGCTCGGCCCTGGGCCGCGAGCGCTTGCGGTCAAGCAAAAAGCGGTCTGCATCATGGTCGGGAATGAGATCGATTGAAAGCGAGTCGCCCGCACGCCAGTAGGATGAGATTTGCAGAATCGCCGGGCCGGACAGCCCGCGATGCGTGAACAGGATATTCTCGCGAAAGTCAGCGCTTGCGCACGCAACCTGCGCATCCACCGAAACGCCGCTGAGCGTGCGGCACAGCTTCAGCGTCTCACCTTCGACGCGCATCGGCACGAGGCCCGGCCGCGGCTCGACGATCGCAAGGCCGAAGCGGCGCGAGATGTCGTAAGCAAAGCCCGTAGCACCCATCTTCGGAATCGACAACCCGCCCGAGGCGAGCACCAGAACAGGCGCCGCAAACGCGCCACGGTCGGTCCCAATATTGAATCGATCAGCGCGCGCGACTTCGTTGATGCGGCATCCGAGACGGATCACGACGCCGGCGGCAGCGCACTCCTCGAGCAGCATCGCAACGATCTCGCGTGCCGAGCCGTCGCAGAACAACTGGCCGAGCGTCTTCTCGTGGTACGCGATTCGATGCCGCTCGACCATCGCAATGAAATCGTGCTGCGTATAGCGGCTCAGCGCGGACTTGCAGAAGTGCGGATTGCCGGACAGAAAGCGCTCCGGTGTCACGTCCAGATTGGTGAAATTGCAGCGCCCTCCGCCCGAGATTAGAATCTTCGCGCCCGCGCGCGCGCCGCGATCAAGCAGGAGAACGCTTTTGCCGCGCTGCCCGGCCGCAATCGCGCACATCATTCCGGCCGCGCCGGCTCCCACGATGATCGCGTCGAAAGTCTGCGCGCGCGAGGTCATCAATGCTTCATCGACCCGGTTGACGCGTGGCGGGGGCGCAAACTAATGCTTGGAGACATCTCGGCGGGAGGTTGCGCGAAATGGATATTGGCGAATTGGCAAAGCGGATCACGACCCTCGAGGATATCGAGGCGATCAAAAAACTCAAGGCGCGATATTGCGCGATCTGCGATGACGATCACAATCCCGACCA
>DATLTX010000081.1:0-7389 GCA_035533435.1 Binataceae bacterium (SeqCode) | reverse complement strand
GACCGGCGGGCCCGCGCTGTCGCGCGCCGAGGAGAGTTCGACCGCGCACGATATCGCGCTCGCCTCGGCGATTGCGATCGCGAGCAACGTGCTGCTGGTGGTGATTCCATTCGGCGCGATCGTCGAACCGGCGTTCGCGCTCGCCGCGCTGCTCGTCGGCGTGGCGTGGTCGTTCGGATTCACGACGCTCGCGGTCGGGCATCTGAATCTGCTCTCGGCGGTTTTCACCAGCGTGCTGGCCGGAATCGGCATCAATTTCCCGATCCATCTGATGGCGCGGTACGACGAGGCGCGGCGCGCGGGGCGCCTGACGCGGGAAGCGGTCGAACTCGGCGTGGTCAATACGGGAGCCGGCGTGGTCGCCTCCGCGTGCATCATGGCGCTGGCGTTCCTGATGCCGATGTTCACAGACTTCAAGGGAATCGCGGAGCTGGGTCTGGTCTCAGCGGCCGGGCTGTTCTTGTGCCTGATCTCAGCGCTGCTGGTGTTTCCGGCGCTGGTGGCGATTCGTGATCGGAGCCGCGCGCCCAGGCTTGCCCCGCGCCTCGCGATAGCCAGCCGCGAGCCGCGGCTCAGGCGGTTATTTGCGCGGCCGGGAATTATCATTGGCGGCGCATGCGCGGTCACGCTTGCCGGTCTCGTTCTTGTGCCCAGGGTTGGCTTCGATCAAAACCTGCTCAAGCTGCAGGCAGAATCGACCGAGGCGGTGCGCTTCGAGGAAAAGCTGCTCAAGGACTCCGGGCGCTCGTCGTGGTTCGCGGTCTCGATAGCTCCCACGCGGGCCGAGGCCGACCGGCGCGCGGCGGCGTTTCGCGCGCTGGCGCCGGTGTCCGAGGTCGAGACGATCTCGACCTACATCCCCGGCGCGCAGGCACGCAAACGCGCGATCCTGGCCGGGATCGCGCCGATCGTCGATTCAATCAAGGTTGCCCATCCCGGCGCGGCGTCCGACCCCGCGGGCCTTAAGCGCGAGCTTGCGTCGCTCGAATTCAAGCTCGAAAGCGCGCGCGCCGCCGATTCGTCCGGCGCTGCCGGCCGCACCGCCGGACTGCTCGCCCGGGCTATCGCGCGCATGGAGAGCAATCCGCACGCCTTTGACAAATTCGAAGTATCGGCCGCGCGATCGTTCTCCGCGCGTCTAGGACAGTTCAAGGCGTCGCTTGCTCCCGGCGAGGTGACCGAAGCCAATCTGCCGAAAGTTCTGCGCGAGCGATTCATCGGCAAGACCGGCGCCTACCTCGTGCAGATCTATCCGCGCGGCGACGTGTGGGACGACGCTCCGCTGGCGCGATTCGTGACCGCGCTGCGCACGGTTGACCCCGACGTGACCGGGCCTCCGGTGCAGACCTGGTCGATCGCGACCGTGATGCGCCGGGGCTACGAACGCGCGGCGATGCTCGCGCTGGTGGGCGTGTTTATTTTTGTGTTCGCTGATTTCCGCAGCTTGCGCGATACTGCACTGGCGACGGTGCCGCTGATTTTCGGCGGCGCGTGGTTGCTCGAAATGATGGGGTTGCTCGGATGGGAGTTCAATCTTGCCAATCTGTTCGCGGTTCCGATTATTATCGGAACCGGAGTCGATAACGGCGTCAATATGCTTTACCGCTGGCGCGAAGAGCGCGACAGATCGCAGCTAATTCTCACCACCGCGGTCGGTAAGTCGGTGACGATCGCGTCGCTGACCACGATCGCGGGGTTCGCGGCGCTGATTCCGGCAACGCATCGCGGAATCTCGGGCCTTGGATGGGTGCTCAGCGCGGGGGTCGGTTTTATCCTGCTCGCGACGCTCGTGGTGCTGCCCGCGATGTTCGAATTGATCGGACGCCGGATGAATCGCCGCGGCGGGTCAGGCGGCGAATCAATTTCCGACGAAGCCAACGGCGAGGCCGAGCTCAGCCGCGCCGGCGGCCGTTCCAAAACCGCGTCGCTCGGCGCGATCGTACTGGCGGTGGGAGCGCTGGCTTTGGCCGCGCCGTCACGCGCGCGGGCGGCCGGTTCGCGCGCGGAATCGGACCAGATGGTCACGCAGGCGGAAGCGACGATCCGCATGGCGGGAAAATCGAACCCAATCGATACGGCGAAGGTGCATCAGGCGATAGATCTGCTGCACAAGGCGATCGCCGCCGATCCGAACAACGATTCCGCGTATGTGGATCTCGGCTTCTGCTACGGGCTGCTGCACGATGGACCGACGGCGATCGAGATGTACATGCATGCGGTGCACATCAATCCGTCACCCGCAAATTTTCTCGAGCTGGCCGATATCTACATGCGCGTGGGCGATTCCGAGCATGCCCTGATGGCGGCGAATGCGGGAATCGTCAAGAACCCGCGCGACGCGCGGCTTTACAACGCCAAGGGGATGGCGCTCAACGACCTGAGCCGTCCAGCAGAAGCGGCCGGCGCGTTCCAGAAGGCGATCGATCTCGATCCAAAATTCCAGGTCGCACGCGACAACCTGCACGCTCTCAATTCGGGATCGACGGGCCGCGGGAGTATCGTCCGCCACTAAGCCCCGCGCGCGCCGCCTATTTGCTCGAGACCGATTTCACGACCAGAAACGGACTGGTGCGGTCGAAGACGTAGCCTTCGACTTTCAGCGGATGGGCTTTGTCGGCCGCCGCCATGATCTGATCGCGCAGTTCCTGCTTGCCGACCACCTCGATACGCTTGGTCAGAATCGCCCGATACAACTCCTGCGCGTAGCCCGCGTTTGGATCGAACTGCAGCACGGCGCTGCTGAGCTCAGTGTCGAGCCGCATGTAAACGTCGCGACCGTCAACGCGCAGCCGCACGATTCGCGAGCCTGCGGGAAGATCGGATTCCTTCAGCCCGACGTCGCCGACCACGTTGAGATCGCGAAACCGCTGCGAAGATTGGTTGGGCGTCGGGTTCAGCATCCCGGGCAGCGGCATGTTCGATCCCGGATTAACAGAGAATCCGCTGGCGCCTCCGAGGTTGACCGGAAACGCGTCGGCGCGGCTCGCCGCGGCAAAAAGAAACAAACCCAGTCCAAAAACAATCGCGATGCGTGTTTGCATTGGACCTCTCCTGCCGCGCGGATACCTCTGACGCTGACGATGTGCGCGCAGGGCGTGGCCGCGCGAAAAAAAATCAGCCCGTGATCGGACGCTCCGGCTCCGCCACACAGTAGGCGCATCGGCAGATGTCGCGTAGCTGGCGCATCGTGTAGATCGTCTCGTGCCCGTCGGCCCATCCGAGGAACATCGCCTGCTCGCCGAGCCGCGACAGACGCTCCAGGCGCTGGCTGGCCGCCGGAATATCGCCTTCCACTTCGCCGTGGCATGCATCGCACGGGCAATGGCGGCGCAGGTTGTCGAGCGGGTAGATACTGTCGTGGCCGTCGGTCCACTGCACGCCGACCGCGTAGCGGCCAACTTCATTCAGCCCCTTGATCTTTGGGTTCTTTGGCTTGATAAGAGCCATAGGTGATTTCTCGGTTTGATTATAACACTTGCGCATCGCGCAAGGGGAAGCCGCGGCGATACGCCCGCGGCGCGGCCCCGGCGAAATGCGAATTAACCCCGGAGGCTTCAAGTCATGGATGAGAAAACAAAAAAACAGGCCCTGCTCATGATCCCATACGGACTGTTCGTCCTCGGCGCCACGCACGGCGGAAAAAGCACCGTGGCGACCGTCAACTGGGTGACCCAGGCGAGTTTCAACCCGCCGCTGGTCGTGGTTGGAGTCAAGAAGGACTCGGGCTCGCACGCGATGGTAAAGGAATCGAAGCAGTTCGCGCTTTCGGTGCTCGGTTCCGGGCAGAAAGGAATCGCGGGTGCCTTCTTCCGCCACGTCGAACCCAAAGACGGCAAGTTCGGCGACTTCGCTTACGAGAACGGCAAGAACGGCGCACCGATCGTCAGCGACGCGCCGGCGTCAGTCGAATGCGAAGTGGTCGGCTTCTACGAGCTCGGCGATCACAGCATCGTGGTCGGCAAGGTGACCGAGGCGCACGTCAAGCGCGAAGGCGAAGCGCTGACCATGAAGGAGACCGGCTGGAATTACGGCGGCTAGGTTTTCGCGCCGGTGTGCGCGGCCGGCTGCCCGCGCTGCCCGCTGCCTGCCCATGATAGACCATGAGAAAATACGCTCCGCGCTCGCGCGGCTGTCCACTCACGCGAGCGCTGAGTTGTTATCCAAGGATCCGCACTGGGGCGACGCGATTCTGTGCGACGGCCTGACCTACGCGGCGCGCGCGCTGGGTTCGCCCGCGCCGCTGGCCGCCGCCGCATCGTGGTTCGCTGCTCGCCTCGCGTCCGGTCCGCGCCTGCAAGGATGGTTCTGGTTCTGGTCCGCCGAAGCGCTCGCCGCGCTCGACTTGTACATCGCCGCCAAAGACGACCGCTACCTGGAGTACGCCCGCGCGGTCGTCGATGGGTTCGAAAAGAGCGCGACCCGGACCCCGGCGGGCACAATCTCGCCGCATCCGCCCGCGCTTGAAACGTGGGTTGATGTAGCCTACTTCACCGCTCCAGCGGCGGCGCGCCTTGCGCGCCTGTCGGGTGATGACGCGATGTTTGAGTGGGCGCTGGCCCAGCTTCTCGCGCATCAGCGATGCCTCGTCGATGAGTCTTCGGGGCTGTTCTGGCACGTGGCGTATGCTGAACCGGGCCGTCATTCGCCGTGCCTCTGGGCGCGCGGAAACAGTTGGTTCGCTATAGCTGCGACCCAGGTGCTTGATGAACTGGATGCGTACGCCGATCAATCCGGATTGGGCTCGCGCAGGGTGACGGACCAGGCCGGTGCGATTCGCGCGGCGATGGTGCGCCAGTTGAACGCGGTCGCCCGCCTGCAGGACGCTGTGGGCCTGTGGCATACGGTGATCGATCGGACCGATTCATATCTCGAAGCGTCGGCGACCGCCGGATTTGCACTCGCCTTCGGCCGCGCGCTCCGGGCCGCTCCCGCGGGGCTCGACCTTGCGGCGGCGCGCCACGCTTATGAGCGCGCGCTCGAGGCCGTATGCGCAAAGATCAATGCCAGCGGCGAATTTACCGGCGTGTCGCAACAGACTCCGCCCGGAGAATTCGATTTCTACAACTCAGTCGAGCTTGGCACCGCCGCGTTCGGAACCGGCGTCTGCCTGATGGCGCTGAGCGAGGCGCCTAGCGCATAACCGCACCAGGAGATCAGGTTGGCGAACAAGAGAGTTGTAGTGCTGCCCGGAGACGACGCCGCGCCCGAGGCGATGGCGGCCACGATGGATGTGTTGCGCGCGATCGAGCTTCCGATCGAGTACGTCGAGTTTCCGCCGGGCGAAAAGTGGGTGCGAGGCGAGACCGACGCAAGCGCCCGCGCAGCTATCGACGCCTCGGACACGACGCTGTTCGGCTCGACCTCGGGCAAGACCACCTCGATCACCTACCTGCGCTGGGGCAAGCAGACCTTTGCCAACGTGCGTCCCGCACGGTGGTCGAAGGGCTTTCGCAGTCCGATGGCGCGGCCCGAGGGAATTGATTTCGTGATCGTGCGCGAGAACCTTGAGGACCTGTACCTCGGACTCGAAGGGCCGATCTCGGCGCTTGCGCCGCTTAAACCGTACAGCAGGATTCTGCGCGCGCCGCTCGATACAAACGAGCCGGGTATCTACGCGATCAAGATCATCACCGAGCGCAACACGCGCCGCGTCGCCGAGTTCGCCTGCCAGCTCACGCTCAAACGCAAACGGGCCGGTGGCAAAGGCAAGCTCACCTGCGCCTCGAAGTACAATATGCTGCGCGATTCCGACGGCCTGTTCCGGCAGATCGTCGAGGAGACCGCGGCCAAATTTCCCGAGATCAAGTACGAGCAGTTTATCGTCGATGACTTCGCGCGGCGCATCGTCGCGTCGCCGCACGATCTCGACGTGGTCGTGATGCCGAATCTGTACGGCGATATCCTGTCCGACGCCGCCGCCGGAATTATCGGCGGTCTGGGACTCGCGCCGAGCGGATGCTACGGCCGCGGCTACGCGTACTTCGAGTCAGTGCACGGCACCGCGCCGGATATCATGGGGATGGGGATAATCAATCCGAGCGCGACGATGATGTCGGCGGCGCTGATGCTCGAGTACCTGGGGTTCGACGACGCGGGACATCGGCTCGACGCGGCAGTGCGCAAGGTTTACGCCGACGGCAAAGTGCTGACACCGGATCAAGGCGGAAGCGCCAAGACCAACGAGTTCGCGCGCGCCGTGATCGCGAATCTGTGAGTTTTTGCGACGGGTTGAGGATGGGCTGGTCTGGCGAAATTCCGATCGTGCTCCGAACTGCTTCCCTTTGTTGCGCATCGCCCGGTCTGACGTGACGCTGAACCGTTCAGCCCTGACAAATTCAAGTTCGAGTCGCACGCGGTCCGATCGAGAGACGAATCAAGGCGGTTAGTGCGGCGTAGAGCAGAGCGGCACCCTGCGTGCTGCTCGTTCTCGCTTGACTCTCGAGCGCGCGGCGCTAAACTTGGGGCACTTTCCGGAAGGAGGCGCAGTCGTGATGAAGACCAATCGAAATGAACTTGCCCACTCGCGCCGCATCGCGCCTTCCGTGATCGCCATCCGGTAGCTACCGGAGTTTCCACTGCATATCGGCCACGGAGGCGACGCGCCCCGTGGTTTTTTTGCGTCTGCAAATCACCGCGACGCGCTCGCGCGCTGTTACGCGGCGCGCGAAGCGGCGCCCGACAACAATCGAAGGACGATTCGCTATGACAACGCCCTGTTTAACGCGCTCGGAACGTATCGCAACCGCAAGCGCACCCAAACGTGGAGCACCCAATGACCGAGAACCAACAGCTCGAAGCCGACAGCATACTCGATACGTTTTTCGGCGAGGGCTTGATTACTGAAGTCCTGTATATCGTGCGCAGCGGCAAGGAGGCGACCGTCTATTGCTGCCGCGCGGCCGCAGGCTCGGGCCGCGATCTGGTCGCGGCCAAAGTCTATCAACCGCTCGAGAAGCGCGGCTTCCGCAACGACGCGGTTTATCAGGCCGGGCGCGGCGCCGATTGGGAAACGCGCAATCGGCGCGCATTCGCGAACAAATCGCGCCACGGACGCGCGGTCCAGTACGCCACCTGGATCGGCGCCGAGTACGAAACCCTGGAGATACTCCATGGCGCGGGCGCCGACGTGCCCGAGCCAATCGCAAAAGCCCCGGGCGCGATCCTGATGGAATATTTTGGGGACGAGGCCGCCGCCGCGCCGATGCTCGTCCGCGCGGAGATGGATTCATCGCAAGCGCAAGGATGCCTTCGCGGGATTATCCAGAACGTCGCGCTATGGCTCGCGAATCATCGCGTGCACGGCGACCTCTCGGCGTACAACCTGCTCTATGTCGGCGGACGCGCGGTCGCGATCGATTTCCCGCAGGCGGTCGATGCGCGGATGAATCC
>DATLTX010000080.1:0-5233 GCA_035533435.1 Binataceae bacterium (SeqCode) | reverse complement strand
AATTTCGAGCAGGAAGTCCTGAAATCCTCGACTCCCGTGCTGATTGATTTCTGGGCGCCGTGGTGCGGTCCGTGCAAGGCAATCGCGCCGCTCGTTGACGAGCTTGCCAACGACTACGCCGGCCGCCTCAAGGTCGTAAAGATGAATGTTGACGACAACCAGGATGTCCCGGCTCGTTACGGCATCCGGGGTATCCCCAACCTGATCATCATCAAGGGCGGCCAGGTGAAGGAACAGATTGTCGGCGCCGTGCCGCGCGGGCATCTGATCAAGGCCGTCGATCACGCGCTCGAAACCTGAGTGTCACGCCGCGAATCGCGCGGCTCTATTTCGAGACGGACGGTGACGCCGCGGGACTTGCTTCCGCGTGCGTCACTGTTTTTTCAGCCTCGGCGATCCAGTAGCGCATCAGGATCTGACGATTGCTCTCGTAAGCCTCTTTGGCCTGCTCCGGGATGTAGCGCATCAGCGTCTCATTGTATTCGATCAGCATCGGCGCCAGCCGCGAGTTGCGCAAAATCACCGCGTCCGGCGGCATTACCGCCGCCAGCAGCATCACCGCGATTCCCATCACGACGCCGATCAGCGCCGCGCCCAGCATGCTTCCCGCCAACCGGTCGGCCCAGCTCAGATGCACGATCTGGGTCAGCCGAATCGCAGTGGTCCCGATCACCTCGATCGCGGAAAAAATCACGATGAAGACGACCAGGTATCCGATGACCGAGGCTGCCGTCGCTCCCGCGCCGAACTGGTGCTGCGCGATCTCGCCGGCGCGCGAGTAATACACGGACGCCACATAAATCGCCGTGAGCAGCGCCACCGCCGACGTGACCATCCGCAGCAGACCCTGGCGCAGGCCGTAAATTGCGCCCGCCGCCGTCACGCCAATCACCAGGAAATCGAATCCGTTCATCGGTGTTGCGATGAGGCTACCTGAAGGCCCCGCCGGTTGCGACGCGCACGCGCTTCTCCGCGACACGCCCTGATGTGCTTAAATAGGACGCATGTCGTGGGTCTATATCGAGGATCTTCCGCGCCACGCCGGCGATGAAGTCACGTTGCGCGGGTGGCTTTACAACAAGCGCTCGAGCGGCAAAATCCATTTCCTCCTCGTCCGCGACGGGACCGGGCTATGCCAGTGCGTCGCGTCGAAAGCCGATCTTGGCGATGAGGCCTTTGCCGCCGCCGATCACATGGGACAGGAGACCTCGCTCGAGGTCACCGGCACGGTGCGCGAGGACAAGCGCGCTCCCGGCGGCTTCGAGCTGACGCTGCGCAGCTATAGGCAGGTCGCGCCGTCAGCCGATTATCCGATCACGCCCAAGGAGCACGGCGTCGCGTTTTTGCTTGACAAGCGCCATCTATGGGTGCGCTCGTCGCGGCAGCATGCGATTTTGCGAATCCGCAGCGAGGTCGCGCAGGCGTGCCGCGATTTTTTTGCCGAGCGCGGTTTTGTGCTCTTCGACGCGCCGATCCTGACGCCGACTTCGTGCGAGGGCACCACCAATCTTTTCGAGCTCGACTACTTTGAAGATCGCAAGGCCTATCTGACCCAGAGCGGACAACTCTACGCAGAGGCGGGCGCGCTCGCGTTCGGCAAGGTTTACTGCTTCGGCCCGACGTTTCGCGCGGAAAAGTCGAAGACGCGGCGGCATCTGACCGAATTCTGGATGGTCGAGCCGGAGGCCGCTTATTTCAACCTCGACGACGACATGGCGCTGGCCGAGGATTTCGTCTCGTACATCGTGCGCCGCGTGCTCGAGCGCCGCGGCGCCGAGCTTACGACCCTCGAGCGCGATATCGCGAAGCTCGAAGCAGCCACGAAAACGCCCTATCCGCGAATCAGCTACGATGAAGCAATCGAGCGCCTGAAGGCGAAGGGTGCGAGCGTCAACTGGGGCGACGACTTTGGCGGCGACGAGGAGACGCTCCTGTCGAGCGAGTTCGATCGCCCCGTGATGGTGCATCGCTACCCAACCGCGTGCAAAGCCTTCTACATGAAGCAGGATCCCGCGCGCCAAGAAGTCGCCCTATGCGTCGATATGCTCGCGCCCGAAGGCCACGGCGAGATTATCGGTGGCGGACAGCGTGAGGATGATTTCGAGACTTTGAAAGGGAAAATTCTCGCGCACGGACTGCCGCTCGAACCCTTCGAATGGTATCTCGACTTGCGCCGCTACGGCTCGGTCCCGCACGCGGGCTTCGGGATGGGAATCGAAAGGATGACGGGATGGCTCTGCGGGATTCATCACATCCGTGAATGCATCCCGTTCCCGCGAATGATGGAACGCCTCGAGCCGTGAAAGAGTAACCGCGGATTGCGCGGATTTCACAGATTCAGAAAATCAGACGGCGCGCTCGTAGGAGCGCGCCGTCTTAATCTGTGTAATCTGTGGACAGTTTTTTCTTCAATAGCCCTGTGCGGTTACTGGCGCCGCGGGAGCGAGGTCCGCGTAGCGCGCCGGAGGTGTCCACGGCGTCGCGAGTGCGTCGAAGCCGGCGAATAGCTCTTCGATATCGCGAACCTTCGCGGTCCGGCGAATCATCTCGCGCACCATCACCGGTTGATCGACGATCCGCTGGCGGAGCATCGCGCGCAGCGACCGCTCGATCAGCGCGTCCACCGCGCGCTTGCCCGGAATTTCCTTGCCGTCCTGGGTGAGCAGCGTGCGCGCCGAGATTTCCGAGAGCGCAGTGCGCAGATACTCGACGTGCGGCGATTCGTCGGAGCGGATAAACCGCACCAGATTGGCCGCTTCGACCGGGGCGTCGGAGACTTCCGGGTCGGAGAGAATTTCCTCGGCCCACTGGAAAGTCGCGGCGGCAAAGACTTCGATCGCAAGCACATTGACCATGAAGCGGAGCAGCCTCTCGACCGGCGCGCCAAGCTCGGGGAACATCGCGGGCGGCTCTCCGCCGCGGCGCGCGATAATGGCGGCGAAGATCTCGGGCGAGATTTCCGGGTTCGACAGCGCCGCGTCGCGCGACGCCTCCCACATCTGGCGATGACCGCCCTCTTCGGTCCATCCGGCCTCGTCGCGCGCATGCGCCTCGAACAGTCCGGCGGTCAGATGCGCGAGCGCGGTGCCCGCGGTGCTTTCCTTGATGAAGCTCGCAAGCGGAGGCACCGGCAAGTCGCGAATCTGTGCGCCGAAGCCCTCGATTATCGCAATCTCGGTCAGTGTGCGGATCATCGGCTCGCGCACACCCTTGCGCAGCAGGTATTTGGCCTGCGCGACGTTGGGCAGGCGCGGCGAGACGGTATCGGCCGGAATCTCGACTATCGGCATCCCGGAGGCCGCCAGATGCTGCTCCTGCCATGCCCTGATCGCGGGTACGCGCCACAGGGTGCGCGGCGAGACGTACTTGCCGTCGGCGTCGAAGCCGCCGTGGCATTTCACGCCCTTTACGACCAGCCGTTCTTTGACTGGATGATTGGATAATATTTCAGCTTCGCTATACGAGAGCTTGGACTGATGGGGCATCGCGGAGTGACCTCTGCTGGGCACGCGCGGCGCACGACGCGCCGCGGCTTCTCCGCCTAACATAGGTTAGGGCTTTTTGCGGAGTCAAACCGCGCACCCGGCAAAATCCGGGTGATTGACAACGCGCGATGACCCTACCGCGGATCCCAGTCTTTTGCCTAATTTCGCGCGCGGGACTACGGTACGCAGCAATATCGGCAGATGAGCGCTACCCCTCAAGCGATCGATCAGCAAACGCCCGAGGCGCATGAGTTCTCCTCCGCGCGCAAGTGGGTTATCGCCGTCTCGGTGATGCTCGGCACCGCGCTCGAGGTGCTCGACAGCTCGATCGTCAACGTCTCTCTCCCGCACATGCAGGGCAGCTTTTCGGCCAGCGTCGATGAAATCGCGTGGGTCGTCACCAGCTACCTGGTCGCCGCCGGAATCATGATCCCGATGACCGGCTGGATCGCCGAACGCTTCGGCCGCAAGCGCTACTTTGTCATCTCGATCACGATGTTCGTCGTCGCCTCGGCGCTGTGCGGCGTCGCGCAATCGCTCAACCAAATCGTCCTGTTCCGCCTGGCGCAGGGCGCGGCCGGCGCCGCGATGATGCCGCTGTCGCAGGCGATCCTGATGGAGACCTTCCCGCCGCGCGAGCAGGCGCTGGCGATGGCGGTGTGGGGAGTGGGGATGATGGTCGCACCGATCATGGGCCCCACCGTCGGCGGATATATCACCGACGCGTGGAGCTGGCGCTGGAACTTCTATATCAACGTGCCCATCGGCACCGCGGCCGCGTTCATGGTCTGGCGCTTCGTCGATGACCCGGCGTACATGAAGGAGCGCCGCTCGGGGCGAATCGATTTTCTCGGCATCCTGTGCCTGTTCATCACGCTGGGCCTGGGCGAGATCGTGCTCGATCGCGGCGAGCGCTCCGACTGGTTCCAGAGCCCGTGGGTGGTTTACTCGACTATCGCCTGCATCGTCTCGCTCATCGTGCTCATCTATCACGAGTTGCACACCACCGACCCGGTCATCGATTTGAGCATCCTGAAGGACCGCCGCTTCACGCTGCCGGTCACGCTGGTGATTTTCCTGACCTTCACGCTTTACGGCACCGCGATCCTGAATCCGGTCTTCCTGCAGGAGCTGATGGGCTACACCGCCTCGAAGGCGGGGCTGGTGATGGCGCCGCGCGGAATCGGCACGATGTTCGCCATGATCATCCTGGGCACGCTGGCGCGGCGCGGAGTCGATATCCGTCCGCTGGTCGGAATTGGCTTCATCCTGGTCGGCTTCGCGATGTGGTCGATGGCGGGGCTCAACCTTCAATCCAATATTTTCCGCATCGTGTGGCCGACTGTGATCCAGGGTATCGGCACGGGGCTGGTTTTTCCGGGGCTGTCGGCGGCCGCGCTGTCCTCGATGGAAAAATTCAAGATGCAGCGCGCTGCCAGCCTCTACGCCGTCACGCGCAATCTCGGCGCCGCGATCGGGACCTCGTATCTGACGACTCTGCTCATCCATCGCCAGCAAGTGCGCCAAAGCTACCTGGTCGAGCACGTCTCGATCTTCACCCTGCCGCATCTGCGGTTGCCCGGCGCGCCGGGGGTGGATCTGATGCATCAGTTCACGATGGGAAACAATCGCGGGATGGCGATGATCTACGGGATGCTCCAGCGGCAGGCGATGATGCTGTCGTTCAACGACATCTACCGTCTGCTGGCGGGCCTGATGATCGCACTGGTCCCGACGTTCTTCTTCCT
>DATLTX010000079.1:0-17137 GCA_035533435.1 Binataceae bacterium (SeqCode) | reverse complement strand
TTGCTATCGGAGGGAAACTTCGCGCGCTCGACGGCTGAGGGACGATCAGTTTAGAGTCAGGTTGCGCACCGCGAAAGAGCGCGCTTGCGAAAGCTGTCGGCTCCGCGCTCTACTTTCGGCCGCGGGCGGACTTTACCGTGCGCGAACGGCGGCCGCGCTGAGGAGTGTCGAAGTCGGTGATGGGTCCCTGCGCATGTTCCCATGATTCGATGGCGGTCTTATTGAAGCGCCAGGCGCTGCCCACCCGAAAGCCGGGAATTCGTCCTTGTCGGAGCAGACGGTAGATGGTGGTCGGATGAACGCGCAGATGCCGCGATAACTCGCCGATAGTCAATATGTCGCTTTCTCCAGCCATCGCGTCTCCTTTTCCCCTACGGACTTCACTGGCGATCTCGCGCGAGCAGCGCGAATCACCACGAGCCGCGGCTGGTGCAAAGGTTCCGGTCCAATCCGAGTTATGTCAAGAGACAATTAGGGACACCCTAAGTCGCAGGGGCGGACAGCTAATAGCTAAACCGAGCTTCCGCGCCGCACCTGCGGCGGCTATCCGGGAATACCCTCGCGCGCGCCGCAATCAACCGCCGTACCGGAGAGTGAATGTATGACTTACGAAGCGATCGAGATTAGAAACGAAGGCGCAGTCTGCTGGCTGACCTTGAACCGTCCCCACAACCTGAACGCGCTGAGCGCCCAGATGGTCGCCGAGCTCGAGGATTTTCTGCACCGGCTCCCCGCTGACGCAAAAACCCGCGTGGTCGTGATGCGCGGAGCCGGACGCGCTTTCTGCGCGGGCCTGGACTTGAAGGAGCAGAACCGCGGCGGGACCGGGCTTGGCACCTCGACTACCGATACGGTCGAGTCGCAGCGGCGAATGAGTGATTTGGTGGTGGCGATGCGGCGGGCGCCGCAGCCGTTCATCGCGGCGATCCGGGGTCCGGCGGCGGGCGGAGGTTTCGCGCTCGCGCTCGCGTGCGACGCGCGTATTGCGGGAGAATCGGCGCGCTTCAACGCGGCCTTCATCCGGATCGGGCTTTCCGCGTGCGACATGGGCGTCAGCTATCATCTGCCGCGCTCGGTCGGCACGGCAGTAGCCGCCGAACTGATGCTGACCGGTCGCTTCATCAACGCGCAGCGCGCTCTGGCGACCGGGCTGGTTTCGGAGCTGCACCCCGACGCCGACGTGGATGCCGCAGCCGCAAAGCTCGCGCTCGAGATGACCGAGACCTCACCGCTGGGACTGCGAATGACCAAGGAATGCCTGTGGGCCAGCGTCGATGCGGGCAGCCTGGAGCAGGCGATCGCGATTGAAGATCGCAACCAGGTGCTGTGCGTGCGCGCCGGATATATCGAAGAGGGCGCGCGCGCATTTATAGAAAAGCGCAAGGCGCACTTCAAAGACCGCGCATAGCACGACTCGCCGTTCGCATCGCGGGTGCTGGATGCGAGGATCCAGAGACTGATTCGCGCGCCGACGCGGCTGCCGCGCCGTGTCGGCGCGAGAGTTCCGGTGGAAATTTGAAATAACGCTGCAATTGTCACTAAATGTCGGGGCGCGTTAGCGTTCGTGCGCAATATTCAGACGAAAATCAAAACGCACGATTGTTCCAGCGATAGATTGGATACGGTCTCTAAAAAATTCAGGAGGTGTTGCGATCGCGGTCTAATCGTGTTGAGCAGTGCGCGCTCCCCTGCCCCGGTCGGCGATCGAACGCGGCGGTGCGGCGCGCGGATCCAAGGTGAACCGCGGGCTTGCAAACTTTGCTGCCGGCCCGCTCAGGCGCCGCCATCAGACCTCGTCGGGCGGCGATATTCGTAAGCGCGGCAGATCGCGCGGGAGGGAACCATGATTCGCAGATATCTATCGGTCGGTGCGGTATTGGCGCTGGTGTTCGGCGCCGCGGGAACGGCGCTGGCGGGCGGAGGTCAAGCCATAGCGTTTGCCAGTGTCGATGGATTAAGCACTCCAACCTCGCCAACAATACGCGCGTTCGGCGGCAGCAGCACAAAATCGGCTACCGTCTCGTTGGCAACCCCCGGGTCGCCCGGTGAAGTTATAGTCGCGTTCGTTGGTAAATTCCCCAAGTCGATCACCACAAACAGCGTCATCCCTGTAGCCACGGCGGAATCAAACGACTTCGGCGTGGCCAATGCCTATGTCGTGTCCGCCAGCAAGACGGAGATCGACGTTGACGTTGCCACATGGGTGAGCAGCAACACGGCCACCGAGACTGCGGAGAATCTGTTCGTAACGGTGTACTTGGGGCACTGACCCGGGCCAGCTTCAGGCAGGAAGGCAAAAGCCGCGCTGATGCGAACGTATCAGCGCGGCTTCCAACCTCGAGCGGAACTCGTTCAGGAACTAGCGCAATGCGACCTGTGTCGTGGGTCGCGTCTCTAGGCGGGCGGTCAGAAACTGATTGGCGTCGTCGCGCCAGACCCGAATCTGGATTCTCTGACCCGGCTGATGCTCGGCAACCGCCTGTTGCAATTCTCCCGCATCCGCGATCATTTTGCCGTCAAACCCGCGAATTACGTCGCCGGAACGGACGCCGGCCATGTAAGCCGGAGAACCTATTGAAACATCGGTAATCTTTGCGCCCCAGACCGACGGCGCGTACGCGGCAACGGCGCCAAAATACGCAGGCCCGGCGGCGGGCTGCACATCCGGATGCAGAAAGAACACGCGCGCCGCATGCGCCGCGTGCCGTGCAACCGTCATCACGTAGTCGGCCTCGGCCTTGCTGTACACATCGCCGGCCAGATAGACGTCGCCGCGATTACCCGCCGATACGCCGATATCCCAGAAGCCCTGATCGGCGAGCGCCTGATGCACCCGCTCTTCGACCTGCGCGGGCGCAACCGGCTGGCGTCGATGCGCAGCGACAGTAATTTCGGCCTGCTCTGGCGGCATCGCGATCAAATTTTCATCGCTGGAGAATTCGTTATGAGGATCGTGGCCGGCCGCCAGCCCCACCGCCGACGCGAGTTTGTCCGACGCGGTATCGATTGGGCCGATGCGTAGCGCGGTGCCCGCGATGATCAGCGCGATGATTCCGAGCGCCGTGGCGCCCAGCGCGTAGCGCTCGATGCCCCACTTCGCGAGAAATCCCAGCGGAGCGTCGCGCCACGGCTGGCTCGGCGCCGATCGGTCATCGACGAGATCGTCGTCGAAGCCGGATTCCGCGTCGTCATTGATCGCTGATGCGGCCAGATCGGCCGGGTCGGCGGCCTCGAGGTGAACGGCCATGTCGTCGCCGATCCAAACGTAGTCGGCGCCCGAGAGCCGCGCGTGGCTGTCGTTCTCTGGTGCGGTCTCGGCGGCGTCAACTGCCTGCGCGCGTTCCATCCAAGGTGCCGCCGCGGACTCCGCGGTCGCCCATGCTTCGACCTGTGCGACATAGTCGGGGCTCTGGGCCGCCTGCACTTCCAATATCTCGCGCTCGGTCCGGAGCTTATCGATCCTGAGGAACATCTCGTCGATGCTCAGGTAGCGGATTGGGGTTTCGCCGTGGCTTTCCATACAAATGTAGCTTCCCGCGATAGATTGGGTTTCACGCGTCCCCGCCCCTAATACGCGCCTACTCTCTTTTAGCAAGTCCAGCCTTCTTACGCCACCTCTGAACTGTCAAGTATTCACTTTGGGCGCATTTGTACGCGCAACCGTCGCTAAATTTTGCGTCGCCTCCTCAGATTGCCTCGCTGACCGCGTCCTCGCGCATCGTGGGCTTGGGACGCGATTCGAGCGGCGCGTAATGGCGCGTGTTTTCGCCGATATAGATCTGCCGCGGCCGAGCGATTGCCTGCTCGGGGTCCCGCACCATCTCGGCCCACTGCGCCATCCATCCCGAGGTGCGGGGAATCGCGAACAGCACCGGAAACATCTCCATCTGAAAGCCCATCGCCTGGTAGATGATCCCGGAATAGAAATCGACGTTCGGATAGAGCTTGTGCGTGATGAAGTAGTCGTCCTGCAGCGCGATCCGTTCCAGTTCCACGGCGATGTCGATGAGCGGGTTGCGGCCGGTGACCTCGAACACCTGCTCGGCCATCTCCTTCAGAATCTTCGCGCGCGGGTCGTAGTTCTTGTAGACGCGATGCCCGAAGCCCATCAGGCGGCGTTCCTTGTTTTTCACCGCCTTGATGAAGGCCGGGATATTCTTGACCGATCCGATCTCCATCAGCCCGCGAATCGCCGCCTCGTTGGCGCCTCCGTGGAGCGGACCGTACAGAGCGGCGACGGCCGCGGCCGCGGCGGCGTAAGGATCGGGCTGCGAGCTGCCGACCGCGCGCATCGCGTTGGCCGAACAATTCTGCTCGTGGTCGGCGTGCAGAATGAACAGCACGTCGAGTGCGCGCTCGAGCACCGGATTGGGTTTGTACCGCAGCTCGGTCATCTTGAAGAGCATCGAGAGCAGATTGCCCGTGTAGCTAAGCTCGTTGTCCGGATACACGTACGGAAGCCCGCGCGTATGCCGGTAGGCGAAGGCGGCGAGCGTGGGAATTTTGCCGATCAGGCGGCGGGTTTGGAGCCGGCGCGATTCGAGGTCATGGATATTTTTCGCGTCGGGATAAAACGTCGAGAGCGCGCCGACCGTCCCCACCAGCATCCCCATCGGATGCGCGTCGTAGCGATAGCCCTCCATGAACTTCTTGATATTTTCATGGACCATCGTGTGGATCTTGATATTGTTTTCCCAGCGCGCGTAGTGTTCGCGGTCGGGCAGCTCGCCCTTGACGATGAGATACGCGGTCTCGAGGTAATTGCTCTTCTCCGCCAGCTCCTCGATCGGATAGCCGCGGTAGCGCAGGATTCCCTCGTCGCCGTCGATATAGGTGATTCGGCTGCGGCAGGCCGCGGTATTGACGAACGCCGGATCGTAGGACATCAGACCGAAATCGCCGGGCGAGGTTTTTATTTGACGCAGCGCAGGCGCGCGGATGACGCCGCCCTCTTCGATCGGAATTTCGTAGCTCTTGCCGGTGCGGTTGTCGGTGATGCTGAGCGTGTCCTTGGCCATGGCGTCGTCCTTTATTGGGTTGGAATTAAATTGGGCGCCTGCAGTTTGCCGCGCGCTGCCGGGGTTGCCGAAATCACTGTACGGTGTTTCTCGTTCAACATATATACAGTAATCGATATCGGGAGTTTACGACAAATGCGCGCCGCCGGGCAACCACTTGGCGCTCGCTTTGCCCCAATCGAAATGGCACCCTCGAAGCCTGATTAAAACCAGGCTCGGCGCGCGTTTCAATAGGCCGCCGCCAGGCGCGCCACGGGAAACCTGACCAGATGATCGACAAGCTCTTCGCCGGCGTCTCGGCGTTTATCATCGCGGCGATTTCGTCGCTCGGTTACGGCGGCGTGGTCCTGATGATGGCGATCGAGAGCGCGTGTATCCCGCTCCCATCGGAAGTGATCATGCCGTTTGCGGGTTACCTGGTGCACACCGGACGCTTCGATCTGCAGGCGGTCGCGCTCGCAGGTGCGATCGGATGCCTCATCGGCTCGTACGCCGCGTATTACGTCGGCGCGAGCGGCGGGCGGTGGTTTCTGCTCAAGTACGGACGTTATGTGCTGATCGCGCCGCACGAAATCGAGCTGGCCGACTGGTTCTTCGCGCGTTGGGGATCGCCCGCGGTCTTTATCAGCCGGCTTTTGCCGGTGGTCCGCACTTTTATCGCGTTTCCAGCCGGAGTCGCGCGGATGCGCCTGTTGCCGTTCACGATTTATACGCTCCTGGGATCGTACCTGTGGTGCCTCATGCTCGCGTACGCCGGGATGAAGCTCGGGCAGCATTGGGAAGATCTCGCGCCATGGTTTCATCGCTTCGACGGCGTGATTGCGTTTCTGATAGTCGCGGGCGCCGTCGCCCTCATCTACAATCGAGTCAGGGGCATCATGGCAGCGCCGCAGGGCGGCGCGGCCGGTGAGTGATCCAATTCGCGTTTGCCGCTGACAAGGAGTCCCGCGATGACTGAGCCACCGAACTTTGCGCCCGACGAGCTCGAGGAAGTTTATTCCAGTATCGATCCGACGCCGGTGCAAATGGCGCGCGACCTGCTCTCCGAGGCAGGCTTCGAATGCTGGGTCTTCGACGCCGAGGGCTCGCGGATGCTCGGTTCGACCGCCGCAATCGTGGCGCGCCTGATGGTGCATCGCGATCGCGCCGACGCCGCCCGCGCAAGCCTCAAGGAACTGGGCTTCGACCAGTAGTCAGCGCGAACGATATACCGGCTTCATCTGGACCTCTATCGTCGCGATTGAACACGCGGAGTCGTACACGATGACATCGGATTGGTGGCGGCGGGCGGTGTTCTACCAGATTTATCCGCGCAGTTTCGCCGATGCGAACGGCGACGGAATCGGCGATCTCGACGGAATCACGGCGCATCTCGACTATCTAAATGACGGCACCGCGCGCTCGCTCGGAATCGACGCGCTGTGGCTCAGCCCGATCAATCCGTCGCCGCTTAACGACTGGGGCTACGACGTAAGCGACTACTGCGGAGTGCATCCCGACCTGGGCGATCTTGGGGCGTTCGATCGCCTGGTTGCCGAGGCGCATCGGCGCGGCATCAGGATCGTCCTCGACCTGGTGCCCAATCACACCTCGGATCAGCACCCATGGTTTCGCGAGTCTCGTTCGTCGCGCGAAAATCCGAAGCGCGATTGGTACATCTGGAAGCCCGGGGCGCCGGATCGTCCGCCCAACAACTGGGTCAGCATCTTCGGCGGTCCCGCGTGGAAATATGACGCCGCGACGCGCCAGTGGTACCTGCATCTGTTCCTCGAATCGCAGCCCGATCTGAATTACCGCAATCCCGAGGTCGTCGCCGCGATGCAAAATGTGATGCGCTTCTGGCTCGACCGCGGCGCCGACGGGTTCCGCGTCGACGTGGTCCACGCGATGATTAAAGACGCGCAGTTTCGCGACAATCCTCCGCTGGTCAAGCCGGATCCCGGCGCGATGACCGATGTCGCGCTCAAGCAGCAGCATCTGTATGACGTCGATCAGCCCGAGGTGCACGAAGTCGTGCGCGGTTTTCGCCGGGTGCTCGAGGAATACGGCGGCGATCGGATCATGGTCGGCGAAGTATGGCCGCGCGACAATCGCTCGCTGGCCGATTATCTGCGCGCCGACGAGTTGCAGCAGGCTTTCAACTTCCGCTTTCTTTTCTGTCCATGGGATGCGGCGAGTTTCCGCGCGCAAGTCGAGCAGGTCGAGCAGTTGTTTCCACGCGGCTCGTGGCCGACCTACACGCTTTCCAATCACGATTTCCCACGCCACATCACGCGCTACGCCCACGGCGAAGCGACCGCGGCGCGGGCGCGCCTGGCGGCGGTTATGCTGCTCGCGCTGCGCGGCGCGCCGTTTCTCTATTATGGCGAAGAACTCGGGATGCCCAACGTCACGATTCCGAAATCTGAATGGCGCGATCCCGTCGGACGCGACGGATGCCGCACGCCGATGCAGTGGTCGGGCACGAGGCGCTGCGGATTTACAATCGGCGAGCCGTGGCTCCAATGCGGCGACTGCGCGACGATTAATGCCGCGCGCCAGGTGGACGATCCGGCATCGATGCTGTCGTTCTACCGCCGGATGATTCGGATTCGGCGCGATACGCCGGCGCTGCATAGCGGCGACTTGCGGATTCTCGAATCGTCCGGGGACTGTTTCGTTTTTGCGCGCGAGACGGACCATAACCGTGCGATCGTCGCGCTGAATTTCGCAAACGAGCCGCGCCAGATCGAGATCCCGCAAGCGAAGATTCTCATCAGCAGCGATCCGGCGCGCGCAACCGGCGCAACTGCGGGAACGACGCGGCTCGCCGCCCTGGAGGCTCTCATCCTCGCGCTCGAATAGCAGAGAATCCGCGGTTTCTTTGCTAGGATCGCCGCCATGCATAAGCCGCGTTTCCTCGACCAGATGGCGCTCGACTTGGGCGATCAGTATGCGTTCACGGGGCGCTTCGCACGCGGACGCCGCCCGTTCCAGCCCGCGCACGTCGAACCCAATTGGCCGCGCGATCGCAGCGCGGAGATCAAGCATATCAAGATCGAGCTTGCGCTGGATTTCGAGCGTCGCCGAATCGCCGGCACCGCGACTCATCGCATCGCCGCGATTGCCGACGGGCTGGCGGCGCTCGAGTTCGACGCCGCCGAGCTTGCGATAAGCGCGGTGCGCGCGGGCGGAGAGCCGATCGCGTTCGAGAGCGCCGACAACAAGCTGCGCGTCACGTTTGCCCGCGCGCTCGCGGCGGGCGGAGAAATTGAAGTCGCGATCGATTACTCGGCGACTCCCCGGCGCGGTTTGTACTTCGTCGGTCCCGATGACGGCTATCCGGACAAGCCCGTGCAAGCCTGGACCCAGGGCGAGGACGAAGACTCGCGCTACTGGTTTCCTTGTTACGACTATCCGAACAACCGGACCACGAGCGAGGTTATCGCGACCGTGCCGGAAGAATTCACCGCGGTGTCCAACGGTGCGCTCGTTGCGGCCACGCACGACGCATCGGCGCGCACCCGCACCTTCCACTGGCGCCACGAGGTTCCTCATTCGACGTATCTGATCACGCTGTGCGCCGGAGAGTTCGCGACGATCGAGGATCGCGCCGGTGCGACTCCGGTTCTCTACTATGTCCAGCCCGGCCGCGAAGACGACGCGCGCCGCGCCTTCGGCAACACACCGAAGATGATCGAGTTTTTCGAGCGCCGGATCGGCGTCGCCTACCCATACGCCAAATACGCGCAGGTCGCGGTCAGCGACTTTATTTTTGGCGGGATGGAAAATACCTCCGCCACCACGCAGACCGCCGACACGATGCACGACGCGCGCGCGCATCTCGATTTCAAAAGCGATCCGCTCGTCGCCCACGAGCTGGCGCATCAATGGTGGGGCGACTTGCTGACCTGCCGCGACTGGTCCCACGCGTGGCTGAACGAGGGTTTCGCGACCTATTTCGAGGCGCTGTGGTGCGAAGAAAATCTGGGCGCCGACGAGTTCGCATGGAACCTGCGCCAGGACCGCGGCGGCTACTTCGAGGAGGACGGTCATCATTACCGCCGCCCGATAGTGTGCAACCGCTATCGCGCGCCAATCGAGTTGTTCGATCGGCATCTGTACGAGAAAGGCTCGCTGGTACTGCACATGCTGCGCCGCGAGACCGGCGACGCGCTGTTCTTCAAGGCGCTCAACCTCTACTGCACGCGGCATCGCGGGCGCAACGTGATCACGCAAGACTTGCAGCACGCCTTCGAAGACGCGACCGGACGCAACCTCGATTTCTTCTTCGATCAGTGGGTGTACAAGGAAGGACATCCTGAAATCGAAGTGTCGAGCGCGTTCGACGACAAGCGCAAGCTCGCAACCGTCACCGTCAAGCAGACGCAGAAAACTTCCGAGGCGGTTGGGCTGTTCCGCTTAAGCGTGACTATCGCCCTGATGGACGGCGAAGGCCGCGAGACGCGCCATCGCGTCGAGGTCCGCGAGCGCGAGCACGTTTTCGTCTTTGCCTGCGGCCAGGCGCCCAAAGCGGTCCGCTTCGATCCTGAACACGACCTCGTAAAGACGCTCAAGCACAAGCGCGGACGAGAGGCGCTCGAACTCGAACTTGCACGCGCTCCTGAAGCCATCGGCCGCTCCGCCGCCGCGCACGAACTCGGCCTCGAGGGCAGTCCCCAGGCGACCGCCGCGCTGCGGACCGCGATGCTCACGGACGGTTTCTGGGGCGTGCAGGCCGACGCGGCCGCCGCGTTGGGCGAAATCAGAACGGAGGCCGCCCTCGAAGCGCTAATCGAGGGCGTCAGCCTGGCGCATCCCAAAGCACGGCGCTCGGTGGTGCGCGCTCTCGGCGCGTTTCGCGCAAACTCGCGCGCGGCCGAGGCGCTGGCCGCGGTCCTGGAAAAGGGCGACCCGAGTTATTTCGTCGAGGCGGAAAGTGCGCTCGCGCTCGGCAAGACGCGCGACCCGCGCGCGTTCGCGCAGCTGGAAAAAGTTCTCGAACGCCCTTCCTACCTGGAAGTTATCCGCGCGCACGCCCTGGCCGGGATGGCCGAGACGCGCGACGGGCGCGCAATCGCGATCGGCCGCGAATGGTCCGCGTACGGACGCCCGCCGCGCGCGCGGGTTGCCGCTATCGGCACGCTGGCGCGTATCGCGCGGCACAAAGAGCCGGCGCGCGCCGGGATTATCGATTTCCTGACTCCGCTCGCCGACGATCGCGAGTTCATGGTGCGGATGCGCCTGCCCGGCGCGTTCGAGGAAATCGCCGATGCGCAAGGTATCGCGCCGATGAGCAGGCTCGCCGAACGCGACCTCGACGGCAGGATCCAGCGCCGCGCGCGCGAGGCGGTTGCGCTCCTCAGTGAAGGGAAGAGCCATATCGAAGAAGGCGACCGCCTGCGCGACGACTTGGACAAGCTGCGCGAGCAGAACAAGAAGCTCCAGGAGCGTCTGGATAAACTCGAAGCGCTCTCGCGCCCGAAGGAAAGCTGACCGCGGCCGTAGAGTTCACTGGGCCGTGTGCGTCACTCCGCACCAGAGCGTCGGGCGCGCTTCATCACGCCCGTTACACTTTCGTTCGCTTGCATCGGACGCTGCGCTGTACGCCCGCTATGGCCGTTGACGTGATGGATCGGCTATGGTCACTGGTCGAATTATTGGAGAGCCACCTATAACGTCCGCGCGTCCGATGACAACCTATCCAAAAATGCGTTCCCGACTCTCGTTTGCGGTCATAGCGCTGATGCTCATGACGCCCTCCGCGCTCGCAGCGCAGCCGTTCACTCCCAAGCCGTTGCCCGAGTCTGTGAAGTCGCAGGCGCCCGGAATCCGCCCGCTCGGACGCGGCCGTGAAACGCTCTGGGGCATCCACGTTTACGATGCGACCTTGTGGATCGTCGGCGACCGATACACTCCCGCCGAGCCGCACGCGCTCGACGTCGAGCCCGGTAGGAGAGTCAGCGCCGATACTCTAGTTAACAACGCGATAAACGAGATGCGCAGGCTCAAACTAGGCGACGCGTCGCAGCTCGCATCCTGGCGTCTGGAGATGACACGATTGATGCCGAACGTGACGTCCGGAGACCAAGTCGTGGTGTTCTGTCCGAGCGACGCCAAGACGCTAATGTATTATAATGGGCGAAGCCAGGGCGAAGTCGATGACGCGAGCCTATGTCCCGCGATCATGAATGTGTGGCTTCATCCCGCCAGCAAGAGCAGCATGCGAAAGTCGTTGCTCGCTCATTGATCGCCGCTCACGGTCAGCGTTTCAAATTAGGGCAACAATATACTTGGCTGACCAAGCCTGCTACGATCTGTCGGGACGTGACAGGTCGGTGTGGAGTGGCGTAGATGTCAAGCGCCACTTCACGAACGGGGTGTATCCGAATGAGCGCGAATGACGTTCTATCGACAAAAGTTCATTTCGAGGAATGGAGCAATGTGCGGGCGGCGGCGTTGGAAGCAAACGGCGTCAACAAGTTTGAGTATTTTTGCGTTGACCAGTTTCTAAAAGCTTATCCGATCGCCGACGAGGATATTCTTGCTGGCATAACTGGCGGTCCAAACGATGGCGGCGTTGACGCAATCTTCTTCTTCGCGAATCGTAAAGTAGTAAACGATGAAACTCAGATTTCGTCGGATACGACGCTGCGGGTCAACCTTGCGATCTTCCAAGTAAAAGAGAACCAAGGTTTCGGCCCCAACGAAATAAACAAGCTGTATTTCTTTACGGACGACCTGCTCAATCTAACGATCCCGGCAGCGACGTTTCACGAAAAGTACAATCAACGCCTGCTCGACATTATGGACACCTTCAAGACGAAGTTTCCGAAGGTGGGCCCGCATGCTCAAGTTTTTATTGACTATTATTACATCTCAAAAGTAGATGAGGAGACGCTAAATCCTACCGCACAAGAAGCTGTTGATAAGGTCATAGCTAAGGCTAGAGAACATCTCTCTGCTGCGACGGTAACGTTTCATCCGATCGGCGCACCTAAACTGTGGGCGCAGATACAGCAGCGGCCACCTAAGAGCAGACCGCTTCAATTTACTGAACTAATGGAAACTCCAGAGGGACGTGTCGGTTTAGTAAAGTTGCGCGACTTTTTTAACTTCTTGCTGGATGAGAATGGAGAATTATTTGAACGCATTTTTGACTCAAACGTTCGGGGTTTCCAACAAGAGACTCCGGTAAACCTCAGCATCAGAGAGACCCTAACCGAACCTAGCGAAGCCGAATTTTGGCTGCTAAACAATGGCATCACCGTACTAGCATCGACCGTCAATACAGCGGGCTTCAAGAATGTCAGGATCGAAGACCCGCAAATTGTTAACGGTCTCCAAACCTCACGGGAAGTGTTTGCCTACTATCACGCTCTCGCTACGATACCCGAAAGCGACAATCGTCGAGTGCTGGTGCGTGTAATTCAAACAACTAATTCGGCGGTTCGCGAAGGCATAGTACGCGCAACAAATAATCAAAACAAAATGCAACCTGCCGCTCTGAGAGCGACGGATCCAATTCACGGCCATATTGAGACCTTATTTCGCTCTAGCGGTCTCTACTACGACCGTAGGCCGGGACATCATAAAGACGAAGGTAGACCTATTGATAAGATCGTAAGTATAGTCGGTCTCCTACAAACAATGGTTGCGATCGTTCTTCAGAAACCGCAAGACGCATATGGGGCCCCAGGTCGATACATTAGAGAGGACGATGACTATCTCTCTGTCTTTGGAGAAAATGTCCATACTGTTCCGCTATTCCTGAACTGCATCAAGATTCAGCGAAAAGTAGATGACTTCTTAGCCGAAAGTGGTGTCGAGAGAGGCCATCGGCAGCGAGTGCGTTTTTACATCGCAATGTATGCAACTTGCGTCGCACTGAAACAGTCCCGACCGACCAAAGAGAAGATTCTGGAACTGGACATTGCTCAAGTCACAAACAAGATAATCAACGATTCTTACAAGCGAGTCTGGAAAACCTATAACAAATTTGGCGGGGACAACCTTACGGCGAAAGGTCCGAAGATTCTCCAGAGCCTACAACGAGGACTACGAAGACGGTTCCCAGATTCGGAATCGAACTAGTGTGATGGCTTTTGTTTCTTCCGCAGCTTGACGCGCCCATTCTCAATTCTGCTTTTGGGAACAGCGAGCACCGCGCGCCCGACATTCTTCAAGTTCTCGAAAGCCTGTCTCGGTTCAAATTCTAAATCTTCGACTTTGGGCGATTTCACGGCACCACCTTAGCACGATGCCGCTTACCTCTCCACTGCTTACGCCGGTAAGGGTTCAGCCGCCGATTCGGACTTGCCAGTCAGTTCCGCATACGTGAGCCGACGCCCAAGAACGGAACTGGCAACGCCGATGAAACGCTCGCCATCATTCGCCTTACGCTCGTTGAAGCGATACGCCTGTTCGTCGAGATAGCGGAACAGGTGGAACGGCTCGACACTGACATCCGTTCCCTTGAGGCCGCGCTTTAGCAGACTCCAGAAATTCTCGATCTTGTTCGTATGCACATTGCCCTGAACGTAGGTTTCGGCATGGTCGATGACCTTGTGAACGTAATCTTGATCGAGACCGTGATAACCGGCCCACGCATCGGTAAAGACATACGAACCGTCCCGCACGTATCGGCGTACGTGAGTCTTGAGCGTGTCGCCTTGCGTGTTCGGTACATGGAGCAGCCGGACCTTGGCGGTATGGCGATCAAGAAGTCCCATCACGATTGCTTTTCCGGCCCCGCCCGTGCCCGTGATCTTGGCCTTTTTGTCCTTGTGCATGTTTCGAGCGAGGCCGCCGATAAAAGTTTCGTCTGCTTCCACTTCCGAGCCGCCGAGCATATCGAGCGAACGATTTTGCATCGCGAGCCGGATTCGATGATCCATGAACCATGCCGTTTTCTGTGTCACGCCGAGGCCGCGCGCCATTTCGTAACTGCTGATTCCATTCTTGCAGTTGGCGATTAGCCACATCGCGGGTAGCCATTTATCGAGGCCGATTGGCGAGTCCTCGAAGATCGTTCCGACCTTGAGCGAGAACTTTGCACGCGGATGTTTCGCATAGCATTTCCAGAGATGCGCGTTTTCAAGGTACGTGACTTTCTCTGATTTGCAGGTCGGGCATCGAACCTTACCGTCCGGCCAGCGCATCTCGATCATGAAACTCTTGCAGTTCTCGAAATCGGTGAAGTACCGGATCGCTTGCTGAAGCGTGCTTGGATACTTCATGCTCCAAACATAGCAAACGGAACGTGGTCAGTCAAGTATATTATTGCCCAAATTAGGATACTGCCCTCCGCGCGTTCGCGAGAAAATGATCCTGCGTTCCCCGTATCTTGCGCTTGCGCATGCCCACGATTGCCATCTCCACGCTAGACCATCGAAAAATGTTTAGTGGTCGAATTGTGGCTTAGATCCGCTTGTCTCATCAAAAGCATGCTGATACATTTTGTAGTGCTTTCCTACCCCGCTGAGCGTCGTCCTTGCTGCAAGGGGGCGGAAACGATCGGCGCGAATCGTGCGGTTCTGCTACCGGGGAACCATACGCGCCAGGTGAATGAAATGGGCGGGAGTCCGCGAATCGTGCGCGCGCTGATGCTCTTGCTGACTGCGATCTATTCTATCGCGGCGCCGGCGCCGCTTGTCGCGCAGGAATCGACGCTACCAACGGCGCCCCGCGCTTATTACAAGGTCGTACCGCTCAGCGCCGGCGTTACCCGAGAGATGGTTCGCGCGGCGGTCGCGTCCTCGGCGACTATCCCGATGTGGGATTACACCATCACCTCGCCGCTTGATGGAAACAAATATCCAGGCTCGATGGTGGGGCGGAGTCCGTTTTTCCACGGCGCGCGGACAACCGGCATTCCGGCGATTATCGTCCCGATCGTCATCGACATGTCCGACGGCGGAGTGTTCGACCCAACCGCTACCGACCCGGCCTGCTCGCCGGCCGGGAAGGCGCTCACGCTGACGCAGGAATCGCCGATTTTCCAGCTAGCGGATTTTACCATGGGCGGAACCGACGTCGGCGCGGCCCAATACGTGGACGCGTTCGAGCGGGCCAGTTTCTGGAGCAATGTCTCCGCAACCGGGAATCGTTACCATACTGTCTTGAGTCCGGTGACGACGCTGAGCGCGGTAACCGTGAAAGTACCCTCGGCGGATGGCATCACGAATAGCGCCGCGACATACGGGGGATGCGGAAAGATCGGCACCATGAACATCAACTGGTGGGACCCCTACGTGCAGAGCACGATCATGCCTTCACTCGTCGCAAGCGGCCTCAGTCCGACCACTCTTCCCATTTTCCTTTTTTACAACGTGGTAATGACCGAGGGCACGCCGAGCCTGACCGGAAGCTGCTGTATTCTCGGCTACCACGGCGCCGCGGGCTTTCCGGTACAGACCTACTCGACCGTTGACTATGACACCACGCGGATTTTTTCCGGTACGGGCGATATCTCCGTGATGAGCCATGAGGTCGGCGAATGGATGGACGATCCGCTCGGCACGAATCCAACCCCCGCATGGGGAAACATTGGGCAAGTGACCGGCTGTCAGAACAACCTCGAAGTTGGCGATCCGCTGAGCGGAACTCTATTTCCGGGCGTCGCGATGCCGAATGGCTATACGTATCACCCGCAAGAGTTGGCGTTCTTTTCGTGGTTCTACCGCCAGTCCCCGTCGATCGGCGTCAATGACTGGTATTCCGACAACCATACATTCACCGACGGTCAACCACTCTGCAATTGAGTACCTATCCAAATACGCGAGAGCCGGGGAAATTGAACTCCGCATTACCCGCACTGCCAATGATACGCGCGATGTTTCGCCGCGCCTGGCTTTCCGCGACCTGCGGCCTGATCGCCGTGATCTTGTGCGCGGGAAGCGCTCGGGCGGATTCGATGCTCCCGATTACCAGTCTGAGCGCACAGGCGTCCAATGACTCAGTGGACTGGTCTCAGCTCGGAGCGGACGCGACCATCCTGGACTCCACCGCCAATCTACAATCAGCGGGCGGACGAAGCGTCAGCCTCAGCTTGATCGGATCCGGCAGCGCGGTTGCCGCGGTGTGCCCGGTCGCCGGGGCATGCAGTTGGACCGGATCGGGATTCACCACGGCCGACAGCCTGTTGTGGACCTCGGATAGCGGAAACGGAGGCAACGGACCGGCGACGCTTATCTTCGGCGCGCCGGTGTCCGGCGCCGGGGCATTGATCGAGGCCGACGGCCCGGGCGCCTTCACCGCGCAGATCCAGGTCTTCGACGGGCTGACTTCGCTCGGCTCGTTTCCTGTCACTAGTGATACCAATGGCGATGCAACCTATGTCGGCGTGAAGGATCAAACCGGCGCCGATATCACGTCGGCGGTTTTCAGCCTCACTAGCTGCGCGGGAAACTGCGCGGACTTCGCGATCGATACTGTCTATCTGAATACTTCGGGTGGTTCTCCGACTCCGACCAGTTCGCAAACTCCGACCGCAACGTCCACTCCCGCTCCAACCGCAACACTCAGCCCGACCGCGACGCCCACTCGCACCGCAACCGCGACGCGCACCCCGACCGCGACGCCCACTCCGATCACAGCGTCGCTGACCGCGGCTCCCAAGCTGATCTTGGTTAAAAGGGTGACGAAGAAGGTCGTGCTGACCAACCGGCGCACGCGCAAGCAGCACCAGACCATCACCGTCACTTCGATCGTATCGTCGAATCCCGAGTTCACTCCCGGCGCAGGATGCGTGGGAGCAATTGAGCCGGGTAAGCACTGCGATTTTCTGGTCACCTTCACGCCGAACCCGACCGGGACTCATCAAGGCACGCTCACGATCTCGAGCAACGCGAGCAATCCGGCGATCAGCCTCGTCTTGACTGGAAAGGTCAAGTGACGGCAGTATTCGTGCGGCGGCGGGGAATCTTACATTCATATGGGGGAAGGGCGGGATGATTGAATGCCGGAACCATCGGGTCGGATCGAACTCCTGCATATTTTGGCGATTCGCCGTAAGAGCGTTAGGAGCGGTGCTGCTATTGGGCGTCATAGCGCCGGCCGCGCGCGCGCAATCGCCGGGACTCGCCGCCCGTCCGCCTCGCCCGATTCCCTTAACCTCGGGTGAGCAGCCTCAGTCGCAG
>DATLTX010000078.1:0-16293 GCA_035533435.1 Binataceae bacterium (SeqCode) | reverse complement strand
TCGCATAGCGGCGCGAGCAGTTGTTCAAGGAACGGCATTTGCGCGTCGGCGGTGCGGCCCTCGGCGAAATCGCACACGCCGGTCAGACAGATCGTCGCCATCTTGGCGTTGCCGAGCACCTGATAAAAGAACAGCCGCTTGCGATCGATCGGGCGTCCCGTCTTTTCCTCGTACAGCCGATAGAACGCCTCGCGTTCCATAAGTCCGGCGGCGAACTCGCCGCGGCCCCAGAACATCATCGACGCCCATCCGAGATCTTCCATCGGGTCGCCGAGATGAGTCATCTCCCAGTCGAGCATCGCGAGCATCCCGTCGTCGTCGTACAGGTAATTTCCCGAGCGGTAATCGCCGTGGACGACGACGACGCGATCGGCGACAACCGGATTCGCGCCAAGCCATGCGAACGCCGCGTCGAGGATTGGATAATGCTCGCCCATCCGGTCGCGGTCGTAGATCTCGCGCCAGTGCGCGGTCTGCGTGCGTGCCACGTCGCCTAAATTTTTCGGCTCGCCCAAAAGCTCGAGACCGAGCGCGCGATAATCCAAAGCCTGAAGCCGGGCCAACTCATCGAGGAACTGATGCGCGATCTTGTCGCGCAACGCGGCCGGCTCGGTCTCGGGAAACGCGCCGCCCGAAGTGCGTCCGGAGGCGCGATGCATGATGAAGAACGGGCGATCCATCACCGCGGGATCGAGTTCGAGATGCAGCGGCTCGGGCACGCGCAGGCCGGCGCGATGCATCGCCTCGAGCACGCGAAACTCGCGCTCGCGATCGGTCTTGAGCAGGCCTCCGGTCGGGTCGCGCCGCCCGATTAGCGGGCGCGTGCGCGGTGCGCCGCCTTCGCTCCATTCAAGGTCGAAGGCGTAGGTCTCGCGCGAGGATCCGCCGGAGATTCGCTGGAGTGCGACGACGCGAAGATCTTCGGCCTGCGGCATCGCGCGTTTCAGGTATTCGGTCAGTCTTGGATGGTCCATCTTTTCTACAGCCGATAAACGCCGGAATTACGGCGTGGTTGGATTCGCGGGCGCCACAGTCAACGTGTTTGGTGGAGCACCGGGAGTCGCGCTGCCGGGTGGCGCGCTAGGGGCCGCCGCCGCATTCATTTGCTCGACCGATGCCTGAAGCTGATCGGCTTCGGCTGTCTTGCCGTGCGCGCGAAGCTGGCGCTCGACGGCTGCGGCGTCGCGGCGAAAGTCGTCCATTTGCACTGCCGTCGGGGGCGAGGCTCCCGCAACCGCCCCGGCCGCCGCGAGCGTCTGCTGAGTGAGCTGCTGCAACTGCTGCGCGAGCACGTTCGGCGGCGCGCCAGGAGCGGGCGAGGGCGAGGGCGCTGGCGCGCTCATCTTTCCGAAGAAATCCGCATAGCGCTTCACGATCGTCGGCGGGCCAAGGCTGCTGACCAGAAGCTGCGCCTGGCTCGGATTCGACGCACCGTACAGCGCGGCGCCGTCAGGTGCGTAGAGGCTCGAGGGATCGCGATTTTCGAGTTCGAGCGAAGGCCCGATGCCGGTGCCTGACAGGATCATGATCGAATCGACCCGCACGTGCTTTGAGTATCCGGGATTAATCGTGATCTGCGCCTGCGAGTCGCCTGTGGCGAGCGGCGCCACTCCGGTCACGGAGCCGATCGTAATGCCACCGTGCGTGACCGGATCGCCGGGACCCAGTCCGTCGGGCGCGTCGAGCACGGTCGAATAATAATGCGCCGCTCCCGCGCACGCCGAGAGCGCAAGCGCGAGGACCAGCGCAACCGCGATCGCCAGGGCGCGCGTTGCCATTGCCGCAAACCGCAGCATCTTAAGCAAACGCGGGCATAACCTCGCGCGCAAAAAGCTCGACCGACTGGGGCTGATTGAAATCGGCGAACATAATTGTGAACGTCGTGATTCCCATCGCGACCCGTTTCTTCAGCTCCTCGACGACCACCTTGGGCGTTCCCTTGATCGCGGTCGAGGCGAATGGCAGCGCCTGCGCCATCTTCCACTTCTGCTCGACCTCGGCGTCGGTCGCGCCGATCGCGACGAGCAACTGCTCGGAGATGTCGATCTGGTTGATGTCGCGATCGACGTCCTTGCAATGCTGTTTGAGTACGTTGAGTTTGTGCTCGAAGCTGGTGTAGCCGGCGGGGCAGTTCCAGCGGTCGGCGTATTTGGCGACCAGCTTGAGCATCACCTTCTCTCCGCTGCCGCCGATCGTGATCGGAGGATGCGGCTTCTGCACGGGCTTGGGGCTGTTGATCGCGTCTTCGATCGTGTAATGGCGGCCCTTAAACGTCGCGCGCTTTTCGGTGAACATCATCCTGAGGATATGCACGCCTTCCTCGAACTGCTTGAGCCGGGTGCCCATCGAGGGGAACTCATAGCCGTAGGCCTTGTATTCCTCGTTCATCCAGCCGGCGCCGATTCCGACTTCGAGGCGGCCGTTCGAGATCTGATCGATCGTGGTAAGCGATTTCGCGAGCATCGCCGGGTTGCGATAGGAGTTGCAGATGACCAGGGTGCCGATGCGGATTTTTTCGGTGCGCGCCGCAAGTCCCGCCATCGCGGTCAGGCATTCGATATGGTCGAGATCGGGCATCCCGCGCGTCCACATGTGATCGACCAGCCAAATCGAATGGTAGCCGAGTTTCTCGCAGAGCAGCGCGCGTTCGAGCAGGCCTTTGAAGTTGAGTCCCGCCTGCGGAGAAAACAGCGCAAATTGTGCTTTCTTGGCCATCGTTAAAACTCCCACCGGATGATTGCGAAGAATCGGGTTACCGCAATGGTTTCGCATGGCTGATAGCGAAGGGTCAACCGGCGATGCGCCCCGGCGGTGTGGGTGCTATAAGAACGCGGCAAGCCGGAGGCCGATCGATGACATCGCCAAGTCCATCCCCAAGCGCATCCCTAAGACTTCGCACCACCGCGATAGCCGCGCGGATCGCGTTCGCGCTCATCGTCATCCTCGCGGCGGGATTCGCACCGTGCGCGGCATATTCCGCTGCGACGCCGGGCAACCCGGCCAAGTTCGAGTTCGCCGGTGGGCCGCGCGCGATCGAGGGAGCGCCGGGCGTTTACGAATGGCGCTACCTCGCCAAGCCGGGGCCGACCTTCTATGACAAGATTGCGCTGCATCGAGTCGCGCTCGGCCCGCGCGTCGAGCAGCATCGCGCAATCACGGTTTTGTATCTGCCCGGCACCAACATGAATGGCGAGATCGCGCTCGAGAATCCGCGCTACTCGTTCCCGGTCTATCTTGCCGCGCACGGAGTGGACGTGTGGACGATGGACTATCGCACGCACTTTGTTCCGAGCGGGGTTCCGGAAAAGACCATCGCGCCGGTGATGAAGCATTGGACCAACGAACTCTTTGCCGACGACATCGAATCGGCGGTGGAATTTATTCTGACTCAGACCAAATCCGAAGAGCTATTCATCGCGGGGTTTAGCCGCGGCGTCGAGTTTGCGTACCTGGTCGCGGCGATTCATCCCGCGCAGGTGCGCGGGATCGTCGCGCTCGACGGCTTTCTGCCGCGCCATCCGACAACGCATCAGCCGTCGGACCGGATCGTTGACGATATTGGCGGCGCGCATCTTACCTACGAGAAACGGCGGATGCTGATGCAGTTCGTGATCGACAATCCTGACGGTCCGGCGCCGATTCCGAAATACAAAACCGCGCGCGAGAATTTGATTCACGTCGTCTATGACGCCAAGGAATTTGGCGGCAAGGGCGGACTTGCCAATCCTGTGGATGGCCATTCCGACCCAGTCGTGCTGGCGCGTTTGCTGATCGGCTACGATCGCTACTGGCCGGCCGTGCAGGACTACGAAAATCCGTTTACGCCCCCGCGCTTGCAGGCGCTCAAAGCGTCGAAGATTCCGGTGATCGCGTTCTCGAGCACCAATATCGCGACCGATTGGCCAGCGTGGGTGTACGAATCAGCTCTATCGACCGGCAGCAAGGATCTGACCTTCACCAAGTTTCCCGGATGGGGTCATCTGGACGTGCTGTGCGGAACCGCTGCCGAAGCCGAAGTTTTCGCGAAGACGCTCGGGTGGCTCAGGCGGCATGCGAAGTAGGAGGGTAGGCGGGAGGCTCGGGCCGCGGCGCGCGCTCGGAGGATACTGCGGGCATCAGCAGAACCGCCGCTAGCGACCACATCCCGAAGGCCAGTCCGGCGACGGCCCAGACAGAGGTGCGGCGTCCGCGCCGCGCGGCGATTATCGCGGTAAGCGGCGCCAGCGCGAGATCGACCACGACCGAGGTCGCCAATATGGTCGCCGGTGCAAGCCGGTTGCCCATCAGGGCAAAGCCCGAGGTGAGACTCAAGATGGTCGCCAGGGTGTGCATCGTTTTGCGCCGCTGCCTGGCATCTATGGTATAGTTACACGTCATGGCACGACAGGACCTTGAAAGTGTGATCGCGAAGCTCCGCCAGATGGGCGAGGAGGGGCTTTCGAGTCTCGTCAGCGAGGCGATGACCAACCCGAAGCTGCGATCGGGCCTGGGCCGCGCGGGCGAAAAGCTGCTGGCGAACAAGTCGTCGTTCGATCGCAATGTCGAGACGGTGCTTGATTTCGTGAATATCCCGTCCAAGAAAGACGTGCGCGATTTGAAACAGCGCCTGGACCATCTGAGTTCGCAGCTCCTGAACTTGAGCATCAAGCTCGACCGCGTGCTCGCCGACAAAGAACGTCCGGTGCCGTCGAAGCCCGCCCGCAAGACTCCCAAGCGCTAACCGGCTATATCGAGCCGCTTGCTGCCGTCTCCCGCGTCCTCCCGGCGCACTCGACAATAGCGACCGCCTTCTCGTCGTTATGTCATTCCCGCGTGTGTGGCTGCCGCGCGCGAGGAATCCCGGATGCTTCCTGTCGCGCCGCCAGCGGCGTTCGAGTCGGCGGGGACGGAGGCGATCATTAGTTCGAGCGGAGGCCCGCCGCCCCTTTCCGGGTTCCCCAGGAAGCACTACGCGATAAAACCGGCTAAAATCTTGTCGAGGGGCGCCGTTCGGTCTGTACGACGAGTTGGAGTGGGAGAGTCAAAACGGGAATCCCGGATATATGAAGCAAGCTGTCAAAAGGATCCTGAAGGCGGCGGTCCCGGCTAGCCTTCGACCGAGGCTCAAAGTCATATACAGCCAACTGCGGTACTTCGGCTCAGCTTACGAATGCCCGTTCTGCAAGTCTCATCTTAAGACCTTTCTTCCGTCCGGCTACAACTTCGCCGTATTGAGGGAGAAAAGAGTCGTTGGAGGCGGCAATCGGCAAAATGTGCAATGTCCAGTGTGCTATTCTCTCGATAGGGAACGGCTATTGTATCTCTATCTATTATGCCAAACGAATGTGTTCACGAAATCTGGAAGATTGTTGCATATTGCGCCGGAAGAACACCTAAAGCAAATTCTAGGATCACACAATGGTATTGACTATCTAACGGCGGACCTCTTGTCGCCTGACGTTATGGTCAGGATGGATATAACTGACATCCAGTTTCCCGAGAACTCTTTCGATGCGATCATATGTAACCATGTTCTGGAGCATGTAATCGACGACTACAAGGCTATGACCGAATTGCATCGCGTGCTGAAGCCGGGAGGATGGGCAATTCTGCAGGTTCCCATCTCGCTGTCGTTGGATAAAACGTACGAGGACTTTTCCATAACGACCGCGAGAGGAAGGGAAGAGGCTTTCGGCCAGGACGATCATGTGAGAATCTACGCAAAAGACTATGCTTCCAGACTTGAGCAAGCCGGCTTCAAAGTGAATGTCTTTAACTGGGATGCGGTAGCCGGGAGCTTTGGCGGCTCCAGCAACAAATATGGTCTCAATGAGGACGAGCAAATATACTCGGTTGTCAAGCGATGAAGAGCTAGTGTGTATCGAACTCTCAAACCGTGTCGCATATGTGATGCGTCGTCACAGGATGACAGGGCTGCCGCCAGAAGCTGTTAGCATTTGGTCGTGAAAAGCTTCTTCACCGCACAGGTGTCATCCGCCCGGCGCGTGGAGAAGCGCGAGCAGTGTTCCAGCCTTCATTGATTACCGTATTGGGAATCAGATCCATTGTCTGCGCTGGCCGGCCGCCATACGCGGATAGAGTATTGGCTCGACGGCTATGCGCGGTGGATTTGGGTGGCTATTTGGGCGAGGTCGGATAGCGTGCGGGGTTCGTGGCCGAGGTCGGGGGCGAGCATCAGCGCGGCCCCGGCGGGCATCGTGGCGCGCAGGGTATCGAAGGAAAGAGCCTCCCGGGTTTTTAGCGCGGCGTGGTCTTCGAGGTTTCGCCGGAGTTTGCGTTTAAGTGCGGTGGGAATCTTCGCGCGGGCGATCTCGGCGGTCTCGGGCAGATTCGCCATCGCGCGATTCACGATCACGGCGCGCACCCGTAACTCGGCGCGGCCGAGCGCGGCGATAAATTCGCGCGCCTGCGCAATCCGTCCGGCCTCGGCGGTCGTCACGACGATGACCGCCGCGGTGTCCGCATGCAGCATCGCGCCCGCGCGTTTTGCGCGCTCGGCAAAGCCCTCGTACATACCGTCGAAGTTGCGCACGAACGCCTGCACATCGCCCAGGAGCTTGAGCCCGGTCACGCGATCGAACGCCGACAGCACGGCGCGCGCCGCGATATCGACCATGCTGCCGCCAAAGCGCCCCGTTCGCGGCCCGAGCAGTGTTACCGCGCGCGAGCCGAGCAGCTCCAGGAGCCGCCGCGGAGCATCGAGGAAATCCAGCGCCTCGGCGGCGGGAGGAGTGTCGAGCACGATAAAATCGGTGGCTGGCTCGGCGTCCAGTTCGAGCAGTTTTTCCATCGCCATGTAATCGGCGACGCCGGCGAACGCGCTCGCCAGGTTGCGATAAATGCGGCCCGCGATAATCGCCTCGGCGGCGGCGGGCGAGGTGGCGTGGCGGCGCACGATCGCATCGAAAGTCGCCCTGGGGTCGAGCCGCAGCGCGCGCAGGCGGCCGCGCTTCGCGCCGGGAACTTCGCGCAAATCGACCTCGCGCGGTTCCGAAGCGTCGGAGCCGAGGCCGAGTGCGTCGAGCAGGCGCGGCGCCGGATCGACCGTCATCACATCGACGGCGCGGCCCGCGGATGCGGCATCGATCGCGAGTGCGGCGCTGATCGTGGTTTTGCCCACGCCGCCCGGGCCGAGGCAGATCGCTAACTTGCAGCCGCCGAGTTCGAGCTGGTTCATCGCGCAGGCATCTCCGCGGCTATCGCCGCTGCAAGTTCGTCGATTTCGGCGCGGCCCATCGCGGGCCGATAGAGCATCGCAAGCTCGATCATCGGCACGCCGGCGCGAGCGAATTGTGTGCGCGCGCGGCGCGCGGCGGCGCGTTCGTGTTCGCGGCGCCGGGCCAGGGTGGCATGCGCTCCGAGTCCGGCAATCGCTTCCAAATCCGCCCTGGTGAACATCGGCGCCGGAGTGCGGTTCATGATTGCCGCGACTGTCGCGATTCCAAGATGCGTTCGCAACGCGCCGGCGAGTTCGAGCGCCTCGCGAATCGCGAGTTCCTCGGGCGTGACGGTCAGGATCACTCCGAAGCGCGCGGAATCGACCAGAAAGCTTTCGACGCTGTGCGCGATTCGATTGAGCGAGCCAATCGGCGCGATTCCTTTCACTCCGCGCGCGACCGCGAGCAACTCGAGCGCGCTGCCAGAAGCGGGCGCATCGACGACCACGTAACGATTTTCGAGCGCAGCGTCCCCCGCCATAATCCGCAGGCGTTCGAGCAGCAAAAATGCTTCGAGCCCCGGCAGCGCGGCGGTGACGTAGCCGAAGGTCCTGCTCCGCAGCATCCGGCGCGAGATCGCGGCGACCGGTACGATCCGGCGCATGAACGCCTCGAGCTCGGCGCGCGCGGTCAGCGCAACGACTTCGAGATTCGCTCCGGCGCGCGCCGGAGCATCGCCCGTCAGCGGCGCGCCGAGCAGCATCGCAGCCGCGCTCAGGCGGGGATCGAGGTCGGCAAGAACGGTAGGGCGCTCGAGCGACAGCGCATGGGCGAGAGCGGCGGCGACCGTGCTCTTGCCGGTGCCGCCCTTTCCGGTTACGAAGAGTAGCCGCGGGAGCGCCATCGGCTAGAATCTACGGACGCCGCGCCGCGCAGTAAACCGCACCGAACAAGGCATCCGCGAATTCGACCATGGCCGATCCCGCCCCCAGGCTTAGGAGCATCCTGATCGCGATCGCGCCCGAGCAGATCGCGCTGTTCAAATCGATCGTCGAATCCTACGACAATCTCGCGACGCTGCGGACCGAGGATCCCGCGCGGCATTATATGCGAATCTATTTTGGAGAGGATCAGGCCGCCGACGTCGAGCAACTGCTCGAATCGCTGGGCGCACAATTCTCGATTCGCGTAGTCGGCTGAACGCAGCGGTTGCGCCTCGCGACCAGCTACATTGCTACAACATGCCTACTGCTTTATCTCGACGGCGTAGTCCTTGCCTTCCCATGCGCCGGTGTCCTGCCAATGGAAGGTGAAGCGCACGGGCGCGCGGTCGGCGCTGCCGATATCGATATCGACGAAATAAATTCCCAGCGAAGTTGGGGTCGCGATCGTGTCGATCGCGTAGCGCCATTCGTCCTTGGTCCAATGCAGGATGAACGGGCGCGGGAGTTGAAAGCGCAGGCGCACAGGGGCTTTCACCGCGCTGATTCGGCGCCGATTGTATTTCCAGATCTCCATCGCTCGGCGCGGCCGCGCCGTCAGATAGCGCTCGGCGACCTCGGGAATCAGGTCGAAGATCTGTCCGTCCCACATCGAGCGCAGGAGCTTGATATATTCCGCGTGCGCCCACATGAGCGGCATCGCCGCGCCCGTCTGCTTGCCGTGAAAGAGCAATGCGGAGGGTATATCGGCGCGGTCCCAAACCTGCTCGGGCAGCAGCCGCGTCTCGTTGGCGAATGCCTCCATCGCGTGCAGGTAAGGCTGCGGATCGTGTCCGGCGGCCAATTCATAGTGCCCGCGCTCGCCGGTCAGAAGCGGCCATGGGCGCCCGACACCGAAGCTTAAGAACGGACCGCCGTCGTCCTGCTGTCCGTAACCGTCGTGAGTATAGCGGCGCCAGCACGGGCCCTGGGGCAGGTTGGTTTTCAGCACCGCATCGATCACGCGCAGTGAATCTTCCATCAGCGGATCGCCGGCGCGCCGGATTCCGTAGCGCACCAGCTCGAGGAAGCCGCCATCGACGATCGCCGCCCCCGGAAAGTCACTGGGCGCCCCCGGCGGTTGATTATTGATATGGACAGGTAGCGCGTCGGGATCTTCGTTCGGGTACGGGCTTTCCGCGTTGGCGGTCGTGATCCGCACGTAATGGCGGCGGATGCCGGGAACCAGGAAGCCCTGATTGGTGACGGTCCAGGTCTCGACGTGCGACTCGAGAAAGTCCGCGTAGTCCTCGAGAAATTGCGCTGTCACCTGGTCGCCGCGCTCGCGCGCAAGGCACGCGGCGCAAACCAACGCGGCGATATTGCTGGCCAGCGTCGAGGGCGAAAAGCCGCTGTTCTCTTCCCATCGCTCCTGCTGGGTGGCGGGTCCGTGGCGGAGCAGATAGCGCGCGCCCGCGAGGACCATCGGATAGGGGTCGAAGTCCTGCAGCGCGCCCGCTTTGTGCATCCGCCAGGCCAGCATGATCGGGAAAGCGACTTCGTCGAGCTGGATTCCCTGCCAGTAGGGCGTGCCGTCGATCCAGAAATTCTGCGAAAATCCGCCGTCCTCGTGCTGGGTGCAGGCAAGATAGATGAGCGCGCGCATCGGAGTGGCAAAGTCGCCCGACGCAAGCAGGCCGGTCGCGCTGTTAACCATGTCGCGGGTCCAGACCAGATGGTATCCGCCCAGATCCTCGTCGCCCTTGGCTTCTCCCCACGGGATACTGAGCGAGGCGATCATCGCGCCGGGGAAGCTCTTGTCCTCATGGGCAAGCAGCAGTTCGCGGCTGCGGCGATAGAGCTCGCCGCCGTCGCCCGCGGATCTGCCGATCGGCAGAAGATGGTGCGAAGCGCGTTCCCATTGCTCGATAAAGCGCTCGCGATGCTCTTCGAAGGGTGTGCCGATCGACTGGAACAGGGCGGTCACCGCGCGATGGATACCGTGGCCGAAAGCAAGCCCGAGCGTGAAGCTGCGCGAGACGCTCAGATCGATCTCGCCCGTCACGGCGACGTTGCCGTCGGGCGCCGAGGCAAACTCGTAGTCGAGACGGAAATTGTGCGACAGATCCTGCCATCCGTCGGTGGCGCCGACATACCCGCAAGAGCGCTTTACGAATGGCACCGTCGCCGCCATCGCGAGCCAGTTTTCATTTTTGTGCGCGGTAATGAACTCGTGGCCGATGATGCTGGTAAGGTTGGCGGTGTTGCCCCATCCGCCGACGCCCAGATGCGGCGAGAGCAGGACGTAGAGATGCAGCTTGCGCAGGAAGTCGGGATCGCCCTCGATCCGCACCTGCATCAGGACTGAAGGCTGATGCGGATCGGACAGCACTTCCTTTACGATCTGGTAGCGGCCGTCGGGATCGCTGTTGACGATACGCACGCCGAGTCCGTGCTCGGCCAGGTACTCGGTTTTGGTGATCAGGTCGCGGCGTTCTTCGTGGAAAAAAGTTTTGCCGTCGCTGACCAGAAACTGCAGGTCGCGCACCTGCGGCTGATCGATGGTCGGGTAATAGACCTCGTTGAGCACGCCCTTCGAGAGCGTGAACCACACCCTGCTCACCGACGAATAGGCCGTGCCGACAACGTCTTTAGCGCTGCGCGTCCATCGCGGCGGAATTCCCGGAGCGCCGGTGGCGCGCGGCTGGTCGTAAAGTCTTGCCATCTTGAGTCCTTTGCTGTGCCGGCGGGCGCGAGGCTCCGCGGTGGTTAACCGGCGTTCGTTCCATCGGCCGCTGTCGATCCGGTCGCCGTCTTGGTGCGGAACACGTAAGCAACCCCGATACTCAATCCGTAGAGGCCGAGCAGGGGAATCGCGAGCAGGAATTGCGAGACCATGTCGGGCGGAGTCAAAATCGCCGAGACGATGAAGATCACCAATATCGCGTAGCGGAAATAGCGGATCATCAGCTTGTAATCGATCATGCCGAGCTTGGTCAGAAAGAACGCGAAAATCGGCATCTCGAAGGTAATGCCGAAGGCGAGCAGGAGCTTGGATGAGAACGCCAGGTACTCGCTAATCCGGATGGTCGGGGTTATTCCGATACTCGCGTACTCGCTCAGAAAGAATGCGTAGCCGATCCGGAACACGACCGCCCAGCAGAAATATCCGCCCAGAATAAAAAACAGCGTCGCCGAGATGATAAACGGCAGGGCCATTTTGCGTTCGGTTTCGTACAGCCCCGGCGCGATGAACTTCCAGATTTCATAGAAGACCGCCGGGCTCGCGATGAACAATCCCGCGATCAGCGCAACTTTGATCTTGGTGAAAAACGCCTCGCCCACGCCGGTGCCGATGAGCAGCAACTTGCCGTGCGAGACCTCGCGAATCGGCCAAGTCAGCGCCGCGAAAAGCGGGTCGGCAATCGCGTACGCGATCAGGAACCCGGCCAAAAGCGCAATCGCCGAGTACATCAGGCGTACGCGCAGCTCCTGCAAGTGCTCGATCAGAGACATCCGCCCGAGCAGTCCGCTGTCGGCAGCGTCGGCGGCTGCGCCCGACGGATCGGGCGCAATCGGCGCCGGAGGACTAGCAGTGGGCGCGGCTGGTTCCGGCGGCGGCGCGGGCGTGGTTAGATCCTGGGTTCCCACAATCGCGCACGCTCAGGAGGGCTGATGCCCCGACGGATCGGGCTTGCTCGCGGCATCTTCGGCAGCGGGCTCCGGCGGCTTGGCGGCAATCGGTTGCGGGACTGCGGGACGGGTCGCGCGCGCGGGGTCCTCGAGCGGAGGCGGTCCGGCGTCGGCGCGCGGCGGTTCGTCTTCGAGCACGTCCGTCAGCTCGCGCATGACCGTGTTGCTCGCGGCGCGCAGCTCGCGCAAAATCTTGCCCACGGTGCGCAGAACCTCGGGCAGGCGCTCGGGGCCCAGCACGATGAGCGCGATCGCCAGCACGATTACTATTTCAAACAGGTCCACTCGCGGAATTGCGCCGCGCCGGCGCTATATTGTTTCGCTGGAATACGCTGCATATTGCTTGACTTATCATTCTTAGCACAGATGGTGGAGTCAACGATGCTCAAGACCGCGATAGTGACTGACCGCTCCTATCTGAAGCATTTCGCCGGCCGGTCGCATCCGGAACGCCCCGAGCGCGTGACCGCGATGATCGAGATGACGCAGTCGCTCAGCCGCCCGAATCTCCAATTCCGCGCGCCGCGATCCGCGACGGTCCAGGAAATCGCGCTCTGCCATGCCCCCGAATATATCGCGACGGTCGAGCGCAGCGCCTCGATTGCGCGCTTCGACTTCGATCCGGACACGCATAGCTGCCCCGATTCGTACGCGACCGCGTTACTCTCGGCGGGAGGCGTGCTGACGGCGGCCGAGGCGGTTATCGACGGAGCGGCGGACAACGCGTTCGCGATCGTGCGTCCACCGGGGCATCATGCGCGCCCCGCGCGTGCGATGGGTTTCTGCTTTTTCAACAACGTCGCGATTGCGGCGCGATGGCTGCTCGCGATGCGCGGGCTCGAGCGCGTCATGATCGTCGATTGGGACCTGCATCACGGCAACGGCACCCAGGAGATATTTTACGAGTCGGCGCAGGTGCTGTACGCCTCGACTCATCAGTATCCGCATTATCCCGGCACCGGATCGCTGCATGAGATGGGTGCGGGGGCGGGCGCGGGGTTCACCGTGAACGCGCCGATGCCGGCGGAGTTTGGCGACGACGAATATCTGCGCTTCTTCGACGAGTTTATTTTGCCGATTGGACGCAAGTTCAAGCCCCAGTTCATAATCGTGTCGGCCGGCTTCGATTGCCACTTTCGCGATCCGCTGGGCAATATGCGCGTGACCGAAAACGGCTTCGCCGCGATGACGCGCCGGGTAAAAGAGCTCGCGGCGGAATGCTGCGGCGGCAGGATGATCGCGGCGCTCGAGGGCGGCTACGACCTCGAGGCGATCGTGAATTCGGGTCGGGCCGTGATCGACGAACTCGGGCGCGAAGCCGACGAGCCGATCGCCAAGGCACGCGGCGGCGACCGCGTGACGCCGATAATCGAGCGCGCCACGCGCGGCGTCGGCAAATTCTGGAACCTCGGCTGACCGGCGGCGCGCGAAGGGGACGGTGGTGGGGGAAGAAGGCAAGCGCAGCAGCCGAGCGCCGCGGCTGGTCGCGGTTGGCGGCGCGGCGCGGCGCGAGTTGCCGCTCGTCGCGCGCAAGACGACCATCGGCAGCGCCGCCGACAATCATATCGTTCTCGCCGAGAAGACCGTTTCGCGCCATCACGCGGTAATTCGCCGCCGGATGCGCGGGTATGATTTAATCGATCTCGAATCGACCAACGGCATCTACCTCAACGGAACGCGGGTTACCAATCCTGTCCGGCTGGGGCGCGGCGACCAGATTAGCTTCGGCACTGCGCGCTTCGCGTTCATGGGCGGAAAGCGGCGCGCGCCCGCGCGCGGGCCGGGGCTGCGCGTTGCGATTCCGCTGATCCTCCTGCTGTTCCTGTGCGCGTTTTCAGCGACCCGGCGATGGCTCCTGCGCGACGTGCGCGCGACGCTGGGCGATTCTCCCCCGTCTGCGGTCGCCACGCCCGCCCCAGGGTCGGCCGCCGCGGCGGCAGCGTCGGCTGCCCCTGCCCCGCGCTCAGCCCCGGCGGGAAAGGTTTCGATTTCCCCGGCGACGCCATTCCCGACGCCGTCGGGTCCGCAGCCGGAATGGCTCTCGCGGCTCAACGCCTACCGTGCGATGGCCAAGGTTGCGCCGGTCGCTGAAGATCCAACGCTCAGCGCGGGCGACAGCGCGCACGTAAATTATCTGATCGAGAATCTCGGTCCGATGCTGCGTGCGGGCAGTAATCCGGGAATCGATTCGCATCTGGAAAGCGCGGACAAGCCCGGCTACTCGGCGGCGGGTGCGAGCGCCGGCAAATCCAGCGACGTCGATTTCATCGCGTTCGGCGGGATGAAGCTCAAGGATCCCGTCGGATGGGCGCTCGTCGATTGGATAAGCGGCGCGTTCCATCGGCTGCCGCTTCTGAATCCGCGCCTGCACCGCGTCGGCTTCAAACAGGTTTGCGATCGGGGACTGTGCGTCGCCGCGCTCGACGCGCAAAGCGGCATCGCGGCGGGACCCTCGGGAATCGCATACGCCGCGCCAATCGAGTTTCCCGCAGGCGGCGTCGCGATCAATCTGCGGACCTTCACCAACGAATGGCCCGATCCACTGACCTCGTGTGCCGGATACAAGGCGCCCACTGGAATTCCGATCACGCTCGCCACCGGCTATTGGATGAATACGAGCCTGGATTCATATTCGTTCGAGCGCGTGACCGCCGCCGGCGACGCAACGAAACTCGACGCGTGCGGCTTCGATTCACAGACCTACACCAACCCCGACGCCGTCACGCAACAAACCGCCCGGCAAGTCCTGACCGGCCAGGGCACCGTGGTGATAATCCCGCGCGTCCCACTACAAAAAGGCGCGACCTATCGCGTATCGATGACGGTCAGCGGCAAGCAATACCAGTGGAGCTTCTCAATCGCGCGATGATGCCCGCACGATCGCGCTCTGCGAGAGCTTGTCCTGAGAGTTTGAGAATTTATTGAACGCCTGAGCCCGGAGGAACGCCCCGTTAGTCAAATTCCTTGAGCGGTCAACCTGCTCATGTCATTGCCGCGCCCTTCGACAGGCTCAAGGCAGGTTCCGGCTGCCGCGCGAGGAATCCCGGGATTTCTCCCTCCGGTCGATAATGACGTGTGTGAGCTCGGTGGCATAAATAACGTTGTGCCGGCGGACGCTCCTTGGCCGTCATTTCGAGCCCTAGGCGAGAAATCCCGGGCGCTCTGGCGCAGCTCTGCGACGCTCCATCATTCCCGCGCGTCGCGCCAAGCGTCCCGGCGGTATGCTGGTTCCCTCCCGATGCGGGAAGGGGACAGGAGTTAGGTCGATCTTCGCGACGCTCAAAAGTCCAGTGCAATCACCGTTGCGATTGGATCGAGCAGGCGTTCGGGGATGTCGATAATCAGCTCGCCGACCGGATCCTTGTTGAACACCGCGTCCATCGCGGCTACGCGGCGATGGAGTTTGAGCTTTTCGTCTGAGCCCAGGACCGTCGCTGACTTCACCTGCCTGACGCGTACGCCGCGCACCGAAACCGCTTCGTACGGGCGCATCACGCAGTGCAGGTAGATGCGATCGCCGCGGCGCGTCGAGGGTCCGTAGAATTGCCACGGCTCGAGGCCCGCTGTAGTCCCCGCGATACTCTCGCGGTTGCGCGTCATCCATCCGGCGAAGGCTTCCAGGCGCTCGACATGCTCGGGTGGCAGCGTGCCGTCGCCGGTTGGGCTGACGTTGAGCAGCAGATTGCCGCCCTTGCCGGCGACCTCTTCGAGCGTATGGACAAGGTTGCGCGGCGATTTGTAAGTGCGATCTCCCGGGTTGTAGGCCCAGCTATTGTTCATCGTCATGCAGGTTTCCCACGCGCGCGCGGGAGGTGCTGCGGGAACGGCCTGCTCGGGCGAGTCGTAATCGCCGCATCCGGGCAGGCGATCGTTGATGACGATCTCGGGCTGCAACTCGCGGACCATCTTCTCGAGCTCGCGCGCCTTCCATTCCTCGGGCGAGCGCTCCCATCCGCCGTCGAACCACAGCAGATCGATTTTGCCGTAGTTGGTAAGCAGCTCGCGCATCTGCGCGAACATCACGGCGATAAATCGCTCCCACTGTTCGGGAGTGCCGCGGCGCCACGCGCCCCACTTGTAGGGTTTGTCGGCGTCGGTGAAATTCGGGTAGTCGGGATGATGCCAATCAATCAGCGAGAAGTAGAAGCCGACGCGCATCCCTTCGGCGCGAAACGCCTCGGCATACTCGCGCACGATATCGCGGCGAAACGGCGTGTGCGCGACGCCGTAGTCAGAGGTCGCGGTATGGAACATCGCAAAGCCGTCATGATGCTTGGTCGTCAGGACGCCGTAGGTCATCCCGGCCCGCTTGGCCATCCGCGCGATCGCGCGCGCGTCGAACTTCGTCGGGTTAAACGTCGCCGCGGTCGAGTGATACTCGTCCACCGCGACGACTTGCGCGTTGGGCAGCGAGTTGATGCTGCCGACCAGAGGCCACGACAGCTCCCATCCGCGCTGTGAGCAAGGAGCCCAGTGAATGAACATCCCGAAGCGAGCAGTATCAAACCATTTTTCCATCGCGA
>DATLTX010000077.1:0-10532 GCA_035533435.1 Binataceae bacterium (SeqCode) | reverse complement strand
GGCGGCCGGGGCGGGGGCTTTGTAGCCGCATTCCGCGTTGGCGCACTTCCATACGGTGCCCTCGCGCTTGGTAACTTTCTCGACCAGGTAGTTGGCGCCACATGAGGGGCAGGGATGCGGGACGACTTTATCCCACGCCGCGAACTTGCACTTCGGGTAGCGGCCGCATCCGAAGAACAGTTTGCCGCGGCGGCTGCGGCGCTCGAGGATCTCGCCCTCTTTGCATTCCGGGCAGGCGACTCCGGTTTTCACCGGCGGCGATTGCAACCGCTTGATCCCGTCGCAATCCGGATAACCGGTGCATCCCAGGAACTCGCCGAAGCGCGAGCGTTTGCGCACCATCGGCTTGCCGCACTTGTCGCAGACTTCGTCGGTGGGGGCGACCGGCGCGGATTCGCGGACGTGGATTCCGCCCTGATCGTCGCGCGAAAATTCGCTGGTGCTCTTGCACGCCGGATAGTTCGAGCAGGCAAGGAACTCGCCGTTGCGGCCCCATTTGATAACCATGTCGCCGCCGTCGAGTGGACACTTGAGCCCCGTGGGAAGACCCTTGCGCTTGACCTCGGGCATCATCTTTTTGGCTTCGCCGAGGCGCTTCTTGAACGGGCCGTAAAATCGCCTGAGCGTCTTGACCCAGTTCTCCTTGCCCTCTTCGACCTTGTCCAGGTCTTCTTCCATCGCGGCCGTAAAGCCGACCTCGATAATATCCGGAAAGGCAGCCACCAGGAGATCGGTCACGGTGCGGCCCAGAGTCGTGGGGCGCAGGCGCTTGCTCTCGTCTTCCTCGACATAGGTCTGATTGAGCAGGCTGGTCATGATCGTGGCGTAGGTGGACGGCCGCCCGATACCTTTTTCCTCGAGCTCTTTGATCAGCGTCGCCTGCGTGAAGCGCGGCGGCGGCTGGGTGAAGTGTTGCTCGGGATCGAGCCCCTGGAGCACGAGCCGCTCGCCCTCGGTCATAGCGGGCAGGGTGGCGGCCACTTCGTCATCGTCGGTGGCTTCGTCCTGTCCTTCCAGGTACACGCGCATGAAGCCGTCGAACTTCATCACCTGGCCGGTTGCGCGAAACACCGCGGCGGCAGCGTCGATATCGACGCTGGTGCGATCGTACACGGCCGGATTCATCTGGCTCGAGACGAAGCGGTCGTAAATCAGCTTGTAAAGATCGTAGGCCGGTTTTTCCAGGTACGGTCGTACGGATTCCGGGTCACGTTCGACTGCGGTCGGGCGAATCGCTTCGTGGGCGTCCTGAGCGGCTTTGCTGGTGCGGTAATGAATCGCGCGGTCGGGTAGATATTCTTTTCCGTAGCGCCCGGCGATATGGCCGCGCACCGAGTCGAGTGCGACCTCGGAGACACGCACCGAATCGGTCCGCATGTAGGTGATAAGGCCTACCGCGCCCGAATCGCCAAGCTCGATTCCTTCGTACAGGCGCTGCGCAATCTGCATCGTGCGTTTGGGCGAGAAATACAGCTTGCGCGAGGCTTCCTGCTGCAGGCGCGAGGTAATAAACGGCGGTGCGGGACTGCGCCGGACTTCCTTGCGTTCGATCGTGCGGATCACGAACGGCGCGTCGGTTACCGCCGCGATAATCTCGTCGGCCTGGACCTTCGGAAGCTTGTAGGCCTTGTTGTCGATGCGCTGGTCTTTCCAGCTATAAAGCCGCGCCTTGAACGGCGGAGGATTGGCAGCGGCCAGACGCGCGTCGAGCGTCCAGTATTCCTCGGCCCGAAACGCCTCGCGCTCGCGCTCGCGCTCGACGATTATCCGCAGCGCCGGAGATTGCACGCGGCCCGCGCTTATCCCGCGCTTGACCTTGTCCCAGAGCAGCGGACTTATCTGGTAGCCGACCAGACGGTCGAGCACCCGCCGCGCCTGCTGTGCGTCGTAGAGATTTTCGTCCAGGTCGCCGCAGTTCGCGATCGCGGCCTTGACCGCGTCGGGGGTGATCTCGTGAAGCAGCACGCGATGAATCTTGCCGGCTGCCGCCTTGCCCAGGCGGTCTTTCAGATGCCACGCGATCGCCTCGCCCTCGCGGTCGGGGTCGGTCGCGAGATAGATATTTTCCTTGCCCTGCGCGGATTTCTTGATCCCCTCGATAACCTTGGCCTTGCCGGGAATTACGTGGTACTCGGGCTTGAAGTCATTTTCCAGATCGACGCCCAGGGTGCTTTTGGGCAGATCGACGATGTGCCCCACCGACGGCGTGACTTCATAGGCCGAGCCCAAATAACGTTTGATCGTTTTGGCTTTGGCCGGCGATTCTACGATGACAAGGTTTTTTGCCACGATTCGGCTATCTCCCAACCCCCCGGCACCCGCCCAAGTCCGCTCCTCAGACGTTCATCCTGCACGACTCAGGCAAGCGAGAAAAGCTTGCCGGGATGCTGCGCGACTATGCCCTTTAGCTCAAGCTCAAGCAACAATCTAAGCACAGTCTGAGCGTCGAGTCCGGAAGCTTCTATGAGTGAATCAACATGGAGCTTCGTATCATCTTTAAGCTCAAGAATAATCGCTTTGGCAGCTTTTACGGTCTCATCGCCCGATCCCAGTATGCGCTCAACCGACTTAATGCCCGCCGATCCTGCGATTTTTCCGGAATTCTGCGCGACTCGCGTGGGTTTGCTGGATCCTTTACTGGATCCTTTAGAAGTGTCGGCAGTCGCCGGCGCGGCTTGGACCAGTTGCGGCGCCAGTTCCTCAAGCACGTCTTCGACGCAATCGACCAGCACGGCGCCCTGCTTGATAAGCCGGTTGCTGCCGCGCGCCTTGCCGCCAAGGGGACTGCCGGGAACCGCGAAGACCTGCCGGTCCTGCTCCAGCGCCATCCGGGCCGTGATGAGCGACCCGCTTTTCTCGGCCGCCTCGACAATCACCACGCCGAGCGACAGGCCGGAGATAATCCGATTGCGGGTGGGGAAGTTTTCGGGCAGCGGCTGGGTGCCGACGGGAAGCTCGCTGAAGATAGCGCCAGCGCTTGCGATTATCGCGTCGGCGAGCGCGCGATGCTCGGCCGGATAGATCACATCGACGCCGCATCCGAGGACCGCGATGGTCTTGCCGCCGGCGTCGAGCGCGCCCTGATGCGCTTCGGAGTCGATTCCGCGCGCAAGTCCGCTTACGACGGTGAACCCCTTGGCGGCGAGCTCGAGGCCAATCCGCCGCGCCATCCTGCGCCCCGCGTCGGAGGCGGCGCGCGCTCCGACGACCGCAACGCATCGAGTGTCGGCAGGGGGCATCTCGCCACGGACGAAAAGATAGGGCGGAGGGTCGGGAATTTGTCGCAAGCGCGCCGGATAGTCGGCGTCGGTCCATCGCACGAGTCGCGCGCCGATTCGCGGCAGCTCGCACAGCTCGCGTTCGAGCGCCTCGAAATCGCGGAACTCGGCTACGGCGCGCGCGACTTTGGTTTGAACACCGGCAGCGGCAATTTCGCCGGCGCGGAGTGCGAATATTTTCTCGGGGGTCCCGAATTTTTCGAGCAGCAACCGCGCGGTGCGCGGTCCGACTCCGGGCACACGCCGCAGCGCCAGCCATAATGAATCAACCGAAGCAGGCATGATCGTCATGCGGCGTCGCCGGGACCGCATCCCCCTTTTTTTCGCCAAATTTGGCGCGTCGCGGTAGTTTTATAATAAGCTGTGCTTAAGGCCAACCGATCGAAACTGCTTAACAACCGTAGCCGATTTGTTGACCAGCCAATCCGATTGAAATACTGTTCACGCAACCGCTTTGCGCGCCCGATCGAAAGCATTGAGGCGCGCGCAAACCCGATATTCTTACCTCCCGGTGGCCGCTGGCGGGCGGAGGTGCAGGAGAACCAATGGATTTCAGCAGCATGTCGGCAAACGAGAAGCAGATTCTTATTTTCAGCTTCTATCGCGATGCCGAACTTCGAGGCGCACGCCTCCTTTTCAATATCATTAACCATCTCAAAGACGGCGATTCGCAGCTCAAGATGTCTCAGCATCTGGCCGACGAGACTCGCCACGCATGGCTGTGGACCAAGCGGATCTCCGAGCTGGGCGGCGCTCCGGTCATGATCGACGACGGCTACCAGCGCCGGCTCGGCCTGCGCACCGGCGTGCCCAGGACGATCATCGATCTGCTAGCGCTGACTGTCGTGGTCGAGGAGCGCGCGCAAAGCCGTTACAACGCGCATGCCGCGCTTCCCAATGTGGACGCGGAGACGCTTGACGTTCTCGCTTCGGTCACCAAGGACGAGACCTGGCACCTGTCGTGGATCGAAAAGAAGATGCGCGAAATTGCCAAAGAGCAGGGCTCCGAAGAACAGGCCGACGCCTCGCTCGATCGCTATCGCAAGATCGATCGCGAGGTTTACGCAACTCTCGCCGCCGACGAAGCCGAGCTGATGCGCTCATAGGACACGCGTTCGCGATCCTGTCTTCCCGATGACCGGATCTTCCCGATGACCGCAATGCGCCTCTCGATCCTTCTCGGGATCATTGCGCTGGCGTTGCCGATTTGCGCGATGCCAGGGCGTGCTGCCGCTGGATGGCAGCGGGGCGGATTCGATTCCGGCGGCAAACCGGTGACCGAGTATCACTGCGCGCCCGTATCCAAGGGTCCGCATCCAGCGGTGATCCTGCTGCACGGCGCGGGTCCAGCTCCCGGTCAGAATTCTGAATTTGGCGCGATGTGCGCCGAGCTGGCTGACGCCGGCTACTATACGGAGTTTATCGAGTACTATAGTCAGACGCCCGCGGTCGGCCCGCTGCGTCCGGATGAGATCAAGAAGTATTATCTCACCTGGATGACTGAGGTCCGGTCGGGGATCGACGCGATGGACAAGAATCCGGCGGTTGATCCGAAGCGGGTCGCGATGCTCGGGTTTTCGCTTGGCGCGTTCCTGTCGCTCTCGACCGGTGCGACCGATCCGGGCAAGCTCGCGGCGATTGTCGAGTATTACGGCGGCCTGCCGGCTCCTCTGCATCCGATGGCGGCGAATCTGCCGCCGACGCTGATCCTGCACGGCGACAACGACACGCTCGTGCCGGTAGCCGAAGCGCACAAGCTCGACCTGCTGATGACCGAGGCGAAGCGTCCGCACGAGATGCACATCTATCCGGGCGCGAATCACGCCTTCAATTTCGCCGGCCTGCCGATCTGGTACAACGCCGCCGACGGGCAAGACGCGTGGCAGCGCACGCTCGCATTCCTGGCCGAGTACCTGGGCGGAAGGAAGTAGCGCTAAATTCCTCGCCCTTAGAGGGAGGCGCCACTGGCGCCTCCTTTAGAGAGCCTGTCGATAAATGCCGGATCGCGCATTGTAATGACCGGCGAGACGCCGGTCCTACTGAAAAAAGGCTTAACGCCAGTAGGGCCGCCGTCTCGGCGGCCTTTTCCCTCCGGCTATCTTCAGCTGAGGAATGTGCAGTTCTGCATTTATCGACAGCCTCTAGAGGGCGAGGGTTCAGACTAAGGTGTGGCGCTTTGCGAGTGCCGCGTTCAGGTCGTCGCGCATCGCGGCGGATGCCGCTGCGGCGGCTTCGCCGGGAGGTTTGCCCGGTGTTTTGCGATAGGCGTACATCAGGCTGCGGCTCGCGTTGACGATAATTCCGCTGCCATCGGGCCGCGCGGCCGCAATCGCATCGACAGCGCTTGCGCCCTGCGCGCCGTATCCGGGAACGAGGATGAACGCATTGGGCATGAGCTTGCGCGCGCGGCGGGCTTCATCGGGAAAGGTCGCGCCAAGGACCGCGCCGACCGGGCTCAATCCGGATTCACCGATATAGTCGCTGCCCCATCCGTGGACCCGCGCGGCTACGCGCTGCCACATCGCGACGCCGCCGGCTTCAACATCCTGAAATTCACCGGATGACGGATTCGAAGTTCTGACCAGCACGAACACGCCGCGCCCGGCTGATACCCGCGCGATAAACGGCATCGTCGAGTCGGCGCCCTGGTAGGGATTGACGGTAACCGCGTCGCAGGCGAAGTCGCCGTTGCCGAGGAACGCCTCGGCGTACGCGGCGGAGGTCGATCCGATATCGCCACGTTTGGCGTCGGCGATCACAATCAGTCCCAGGCGGCGCGCGGTTCGCACAACCTCGACGAACGCGCGCATCCCGTCCAGTCCGCGCGCTTCATAGAAAGCGAGCTGCGGCTTGATGGCGCAGACATGGGGCGCGCAAGCCTCGACGATTTCGCAGCAAAAGCGCGCGAGCGTATAAGATGGCGGCACGCCGGGAGAGTCTTTGGTATCGAGCTGGGGATCGACGCCGAGGATCGCGCAGGAATTTTTGCGGCGCGCGGCCTCGGCCAGGCGATCGGCGAAATTCATCGCCGCGATCATTACACAAACGCGCTGTGTCGCGCATCAGTGCGGAGCGGGGCGTTGCATTTTGCGGCGCCGGACGCGCATCTTTGATCGCGCAAACCTGTGCCAGCGGTATTGACGATGAACCGAGTTAACCTGATCACCAAGCTCCGATTCTTTGCGGCGATCGCGCCGATAACCCTGCTCGTCGCGGCTCCGTTCCTGGCGCTTGGCTTCTATGGATTCGGCGCGATGCCTGCCGTGATGCACGATAATCAGTACGCGGCGCTCGAGGCGGCGCGCGGGATGGAAACCGCGCTGTACAAAATGGATTGGGGCCGCACCCAGCCCGACGGCCTGCAGATCGTCCAGGATCAGCAGCGCGGATTCGTGGGCTGGGTCGACGCGGCGCGCGCGCATGCGAGCACTCAGGCGCAGGTCGATGCGATCGAGAAGATCGCGGAGGCGGCGAATCCGATTTTCGACGGGTTGCGGCAGGCGGCGCCGGGCGACGACAGTATCGAGCCGCGGCTGCGCGATTTGCAGGGCCTCGTCGCCGATCTGATCTCCGCCGATGACGCCGCGATGCTGACGATAGCGGGACGGGCAGAGGCGCGCGCGCGGGTGATGATTATCGTGACGGTCGTTACGGCTGTGATCGTTCCGTGGCTATGTTTTATCGCGATAGTGCGGATGAGCGCGGGCGCTGGCGAGGCCCTGCGCGAGATTCGCCGCGGCGTCGAGAATATCGCCGAGCGCGCGGGTGCGGCGCCGCCTTCGGAGTTGGCCAAAGACCTGGGCGTGATCGATGCGAAGCTCACGGAGTTGGGCTATCCGAAGCCCAACCCGATGCTGGCGGAGTAATGCGCGCATTGGTCTTTGCTCAGCCGTCGCTCTGTATCTGATTCCTCGCCCGCAAACGTTGCCCGGAGGACGAGGGTATCTTCAGCCCCGAGCACCGCTCTATGCGCTCACCGCCGATATTTGGGCATCACTTCTTTGGCGAACAGTTCCATGCCTTCGGGGGCCATGAATTGGCAGACGAAATAGGTCATCCGGAATTTTTCGATTCGGTAATCCAGTTCGCGCTTGATCTCATCGACGGTGCCGACCAGCACCTGGGGTGAGTTGCGCGCGAGTTCCGGGTCGGCGATTCCCATCGCCTGCGCGGTTGCTTTGATCATCGCGTCGGCGACGCTCTTTTCTTTTGCGATCAAGACGAAGGTCTGCCCCGACATCTCGATCGCGTCACCGCCGCGGCCCGCGGCCTTCGCGAAGCCGTCAAGGACCCCGATTCGGCGCAGCACCTCGGCGCGGTCGAACTTCATCGCGTCGCTGAGATCCACCACGCCTTTGGTGATGGGAGGATTGAGATTCAGGATGTCGGCCTCTTCGGCGGCGATTTTGAGGATCTTCTTGCCGCCGCCGCCGACCATGATCGGCGGATAGGGCTTCTGCACCGGCCTGGGATAGCAGTACGCTTTCTCGACCGAATGAAACCTTCCGTGGTAGCTCGGCTCATCTTCGGTCCACATCGATTTGAGAACTTTGATCCCGTCGGCGAACTGCTCGATCCGCTCGGCATTGGACGGGTATGGATAATTGTATGCGACATATTCTTCTTTGAACCATCCGGCGCCGAGGCCCGCGATAAAGCGGCCGCCGGAGATATTGTCGAGCGTCGCGATCATCTTCGCCAGCAGCGCCGGATTGCGATAGGACATCGACGTGACCATCGGCACGAGCCTGACGGTCTTCGTGACAGCGCCAACCGCGGCCAGCGCCGTGTAACACTCGAGATGCGGCGAGTTGGGCTCGGACATCAGGCCGCGCATGAAGAAGTGATCGTCGATCGACACCGAGTAGAAGCCGAGTTCCTCGGCCCGGCGCGCCATCGTGGTCATCGCGCCGAAATCCCCGGTCGGCAGCCCGCAGTTGAATTTTATCGGTCGCATCGGTTCGGTCTCCTTGGCGTGGCGTGATCCGCGCGTGCGCGCGGATGGTTAGAGCTTGTAAAACCTGAGCGCGTTCTCGGTGATGATCGCGCGGCGCGCCGGCTCCGCGAGCGATGCGCAGGCCGCTTTCACCTCGCCGACGACGCCGGGGTAGATGCAATCGAAGTGCGGGAAGTCGGAGCCCCACATGATATTGCGCTCCATCCCGAGTTCGACCGTCGCCTTGAGCATCGATTCGTGCGGGTCCAGGGTGACGAAGCAATGCTCGCGGAATTGTTCGGTGGGGCGAGTGCGCATCCACGGCACGAAGCTGTGCATGCCCTCGAAGTGTTCGTCCATCCGATCGAGCCAGTAGCCGAGCCATCCTACGCCCGATTCCAGAAAGCCAACGCGCAGCGCGGGAAATTTTTCAAGGATGCCGCCGCAGATCACGTCCATGCACGCGCCCTGCTGCTCGAAAGGATGGCAAACCATGTGAAAAAAGAACGGATCGCGATAGCGGTCGGAGCCCATCGTGGGCATCCGCGTGCCGAAGCTCGAATGTACGGCCACCGCGACGTCAAGTTCCTGCGCGGTGCGCCAGAAGGGTTCGTAGGCGGTGTCGTTGAGGCGGCGGCCGTTGAACGGGTTGGGACGCACGAACACTGCTTTGAAGCCGAGTTCGCGGACCACGCGGCGCATCTCGCGCACCGCTTCATCGACATCCTGCAGCGGCATCGGCGCGACGGCATAAAGCCGATTCGGGTACGGACGGCAGAAATCCGCCATCCAGTTGTCGTAGGCGCGGCACGCCGCCGCCGCGAGTTTTGGATCATCAAGGTCGCCGTACAGGAGCCACAGCGAGGGGTAGAGGACGGCGGCATCGATTCCCTCGGCGTCCATCACTTTGATCCGTTCGTGGGGATTGCCGCCGCCGGGGGGAACGTCGTCCCACGTCAGGCGCCGCGCGCGTTCGAGATCGCCGAGCCCGCCGGGAATCATCGAGGCCGCGACCGGCAACGACGGACGGCTGCGGTTTTCGCCGCCGATCCACAGTTCGTCACGGCCCTCGCGGTTTCGCCGAATCTGAATGACGCGGTCGCGGAATTCGCGCTCGATATATTCCGTCCACACGGCCGCCGGTTCGACCACATGACCGTCGGCGTCAATAACCTTGTCCATTGGCGCGCCCTCCTGCCGCATGCGGGGTTGAGGGTTGGATTCAAGAACCGCGGCAGATCGAATGTCAAGGCGAAAATTGCAGCGTGTGCCCGCGCAGGTCAGGACGCGACAAATTCACGCAGCGTCTGGATGAACCGCGCGCGATCGTCGGTGACAATACCGTGACTGGCGTTGGCGAAGCGCTCAAGGCGCACCAGTTCGCCCGGTATGGCGGCGGCGATATCTTCCGAATCCGCGGGCGGCGTGACGGGATCTTCCTCGCCGACCATTACCAGGGTCGGGCATTTGACGCGGTGCAAGTCAGGCAACAGGTTGAACGAAGGCTCGATCACGCGCAGGTAATGCCCAGTCAGCGCGTCGTTGGGGACGATGCGCGCGAACATCTCGGCAAGGTGAGGGTCGGGCCGGTAGTTGTAGAGCGGAATACATTGGCGGGCATAGTCCCGGCCATTTTTCGCCGAGGGATCCTTGAAAAACCGCGCGGCGGCTTCGGCGGCCGCGCGTCCCCCGCGGCGCTCGAAGGCGGCGAACACACGCCCCAGATCGACGCGCGCCGCCGTGCTGCACAGAATGAGCTTGGACGGGTGCTCAGGATGGCGCGTCGCATAGGCCATCGCGACCATCCCGCCGAACGATATGCCCATCACGATTGGCCGCTGGATCTCGAGCGTCTGGCAGAACGCGTACACGTCGTCGCCCCATCGATCCAAGGTCCAGCGATCGGGCCCGGTGCGGTCGCTGCGGCCGGCGCTGCGATGGTCCAGGTAAATGACTTGCGCGACTTCGGCCAGCGGCGAGTAGTCAGGTTTCAGAACCGAGTGATCGGCGCCGGGCCCGCCGTGCAGCAGGAGCAGGGTCGGACGCTCGCGCATCCGCGAACCGTCGGGTACGAGCCCCGCGCCCTCAACGTCGAAGAAAAGTCTGCCATCGCCAACTTGAACACGCATCGCAATCGACTACCATTCGCGGACTGTCATTTCGAGTGCGGCGCGCTATCAGTCGCGTGCGGACGCCATCGTGCCGATGATCTTCAGTGTTGCGCGGCAATCGCCTATTGCGCTGTGGTCGCCCGACGGCAGGCGCTGGAAGCGGTAGTCGTTTTTGCGGAAATCCCATTCGCCGATAAAGCGCGAGTA
>DATLTX010000076.1:0-27841 GCA_035533435.1 Binataceae bacterium (SeqCode) | reverse complement strand
GTGCAATCCGGGCAGTCCGCGGCTACTGCTGCTCGGTGATTTGGTGGTATAGAGATCGCATGAAGGGACCGCTTACCGGGATTCGTATCATCGATTGGACCATATGGCAGCAGGGGCCGGTCGCCACGCAGATGCTGGCCGACCTGGGCGCCGAGGTGATCAAGATCGAGGAACGCGACAAGGGAGACCCGGGCCGCGGGATCGTGGCGGTTGCAGGCGTCTCGACCGGAAAATCCGGGCGCAATTACTATTTCGAGGCGAACAACAAGCACAAGCAGAGTATCGCGCTCGATCTGAAGCGCGCCGAGGCGCGCGAGATCGTATACCGCCTCGCCGCCAAGAGCGACGTCTTCGTGCAGAACTTCCGCAAGGGCGTGGCCGCGCGGCTGGGACTCGGCTATCCGGACTTGCGCGCGCATAACGATCGTCTCATCTACGCCAGCGCCTCAGGCTACGGACCGCTCGGGCCTGACAGCGGCGAGCCGTCGTTCGATTACCTCGGGCAGGCGCGTTCGGGAATCATGAACGCGGCCGGAATCGAAGGCGACACCCCAACTTATATTCACGGCGGTATCGCCGACCAGATGGGCGCCGTGATGCTGGCGTACGGAATCCTGGCCGCGCTCGTCGCGCGCGAGCGCTACGGGGTAGGGCAGGAGGTTGACGCGTCGCATCTGGGCTCGATGATGGCGCTGCAAGGGTTGAACGTGGCCTCGCGCACGATTCACGGCAAGGAGTTCAACCGCACCACGCGCGCCCAGGCGTTCAATCCGCTGTGGAATCATTACCGATGCGCCGACGGCAAATGGCTGAGCCTCGCGATGCTCCAGCCGGACCGCTACTGGAAGGATTTCTGCATCACACTGGGCCGCGCGGATTTGATCACGGACGAGCGCTTCGCCGAGATGCGCGTGCGCGGGCGCAACGCCGCCGAACTGATAAAAATCTTCGATGAAGCTTTCGCCGCCCGGACGCGCGACGAATGGATGCGCGCGCTAAAGGCCGGCGGCGATTTTATCTACACGATCGTTAATTCGGTCTCCGACCTGCCCGACGATCCGCAGGTCAAGGCCAACGAATATGTCGTCGATTACGAGCATCCCGAACTCGGACCGACGCGGCTGCTCGGGATGCCGGTGAAGCTGTCGCAGACGCCGGGCGATCCGCGCGGGCACGCGCCCGAACTCGGGCAGCATACCGAAGCGATCATGACCGAAATGCTCGGCTATACGTGGGACGATATTGCGCGGCTGCGCGACGCGAACGTAATTTGAGCTGAACGCGGAGCGCTGGCGGGAGGACAGAGCCGATGGCGAATTTTACCGGAACGCTCGAGGACCGCGAAGAAATTCGCGAACTCTATGCGCGCTATGCCGACGCGCTGGATAATCGGCGCTACCAGGAATGGATCGATTTGTTTACCGACGAAGGCTCGTTCGAAAGCACGCGCTTCGGAAAACATTCGGGCCGCGCCGGCCTTGAGAAATTCACTCAGGTGTACCGCGACAGCCTGGGCGGAGCGCAGGCGCGCCATGTGATCACGAACCTGCTGTTCACGATCGAAGGCGACCGCGCCGAGGGCAGTTGCTATCTGCTCTACTCGCACTGCAAGGAAGGGCGCGTGCAACAGAGCACGGTTGCGAATTATCGCGACACGCTGCGCCGCGTGACGGGACGCTGGCGCTTCGAGAGCCGCAAGGTCAACGTGGACGGGCGAGCCTGACCCGCGCGCCGGATTCGCGGCGCTTTCGCGAACAAAAGACAGCGCCGGATCGCATTTGCGGTCCGGCGCTGATTTTTTTGGGTTGCGCGGGCGCTGGCTCAGAACGTCGCGAACCAGGGCGTCTGGTGCGGATTCTGCAACTCGAAGTTGATATCGAATTCCTGGAGGATGGTTCCTTCGGCGTGGCGCAGCGAAAGCTTTGCGTTTTCGAGATCGACCTCGGCCTGCACTTCATTGCCTTCGGCGCTGACTTCCTCTTCCTGGAACTGGAGCAGATCGTGCGTCGTCGCCATCCCGACGCGGAAGCGCACTTCCTCGTCGTGCAGCGCCTGGCGCGCGTAATAGGTGGCCGAGGCGGTTGCCTGCGCGCGCTGCTGATCGGCGAACAGATTGGCGATTGCCGATTGCACGTCCACCACCGCCTGCGACAGCGACGCGCGGTACAGCAGCCGCGATTGCTCGTACTGGATGCGCGCCTGGGACAGCGCGGCGCGCGCGGTGGCGTTGTTCAGCGGCATCTGGAAGGAGAGCACCGCCGCGTAATTATAGAAGCTGAAGTTCCACATCCGGTTGAGCGCGTCGCCGTAGATGCCGCCGAACGGCAGCCGGTTGCCGCCGATGAACGCGGGCGGAGGTATAGGGTTCGCGATACCCGTGTTGCAATTGGGAGTCACGGTGCTCGAGCCGAAGCTCTCCTGGCATTTGCTGGTGCCGGCGGTGGCGGTGATGCCAAACTGCGCGCCAAGGTTCAATTGCGGCAGCGTCTGATTCTCCGCGAACTTGACCTGCAACAGCGAGCTGCGAATCGTCTCGCGCATCGAGGCCAGCGACGGCCGGTACTCGACGGCGACTTCGAGCGCGCGCTCCTCGTTCTCGGAAATCTGCTCCTGCGGGTTGGGCCGGGTGGCAGGCTCGAGGTCCTCGGGGATGAACATCTCGGCCGGGTTCAGCATCACGTCCTGGCGCAGCTGCACGCGCGAGGTTTTCAGGTTGGCCTCTGCGGTGTAAACGTTGGCCTCCGCGGTCGCGGAAGCGGATTGCGCCTCCTGCAAATCGAGCGGCGCCAGCGTTCCGACTTTGACCGAAATCGAATTCTGCCGGACCAGGTCCTGGTTGAATTTCAGCGCGGCGCGCGCGACTTGCAGATTCTCCTCGGCCAGCACGACGTTCCAGTATTCCTGCCCGATGCGCTGGACGAAGTCCTCGAGGGTCTGCGCGTAATTCCACTGCGACTGCTTCTGTCCCGACTCGGCGATCCGCACGTTGATCGTGGCGAAACGCCATCCGAAGCTCTGCAACAGCGGCTGCGAGACCGACAGATTCAAGGTCGGCGTGTACGACGGGTTGATCGACGAAAAAAACGAATTCGACAGCGCGCGCTCGTTGTTGAAGGTCACGCCGAAGGTGCCGTTGGTCAGCGCCGACACCTTGTTGATTCCGAAATCCCAGTCGTAGAGTTTTTGCGTGAACGCGTCGGCGCCGCCGGTCTGCAGGATCGAGGTCGTCGGCGAAACGTTCTTGATAACGTCGGTCTGCGCGGTCAGATTCGGATCGAACGTGCCGTTGGCCTGCTTGATGGTTTCGACCGAGGCGAGCGGGTCGAGCGCGGCGGCCTCGATACCGGGGTTGTTGCGCAGGGCCACGTAGATCGCTTCCTTGAGCGTGATCATGCGCGCCTGATTATCGCGGCTGCGCAGATAGCGCTCGCTGATCAGGCTCTCGGGAGGAACTTCGCGGGTCAGCGACCATTGATGCGCAAGAATGCTGGGCAGCGAGCCCACCGATCCGTTCTGATGCTCGAATTTGGCGGTCGCGCTTTCGGGCAGGTTGACCGCGGGAGGCGACTGCTGGGTCAGCGGCGCCGCGTTGAGCTCGATCTTGCCCGCAGTCTCGGGCGGCGGGACGGGCGCCGTGGGTAACGAACCGGTTACCTTGAGCGACTCCTGAGCCAGGCCAAGCGAGGTTCCCATAACCATCAGGGGCATCATCACCAGCGCCAGCAGGGCGTACTTCTTCCACATCATCTCGCCGGAACCTCCTTCTTGTCGCACACTATCGATGCTTACCCGTCGACGCCGGATTGCCGGCGCGCGATGACGGTGACGCAAATCAAAGGCCGGAAAATTCCTGGCCGTGGATGCGCGGCGCTTGCACCGCGCCAGTTGGGCCGCGATTATAGCCAAGGCCGTCGCACTTGTCTTGCGCCTTGAGGCGCGATCGCGGGCGGCCCCGATGAAGAGGCGATATGCGCGTTTTCAGGTTTTCTATCGCGGTGCTCATGGTCACTGAGATTCTTGTTCTCGCGATGCCCGAGTCAAGATACTCTGGCCCGGCTTTTGGTCAGGTTGTGGTCGGCGGTCCCGCGACTCCGGTTCCACTGACTCCGCCGCCGCGGCCCGGACAGCCGCAAGCGCTTTCGACGATCGGCGCAATTCCGCAGCTCGCGCCCGCGCCCGGCTCGACCAACGTCCTTGCCGCGTCGGCCGCGGCGACCCCGCGCCAGTTCGAGTGCACCTGCGCGGGACCGGGATATCCGACCGAGTGGGCGGGGCGCGTCGCCGCGAGCAGTTACATCCTGGCGCGCAGAACCGCGACCGGGCAGTGCGTGTCGTACAAGCTCAACGGTCATGCGCTGTCGCCTTATATCTCTCCGCCCAATCCCAATCCCTTTCAGGCGCCGCTAGCCCAGCCGCCCGGCGGACTGTATTCGTTTCCGCCGGGACAAGTCACGACACCGCTCACCGTATTTCCGAATCAGCCCCTGGCCAACAACGCGCGGATGCAAGTCAGCGCGCAGTGCCAGAATTGCGCGTGCAACTGAACCGGCGCTGAGCGCGGCGGCGCTCAGGCGGCGTTTATCAGGCTGGTCAGGTCGGCCGGCAACGGAGCCGTCACCTTGATATGGCCTGAGGCCGGGGAATCGAGCGCGAGCGACCCGAGATGCAGCCAGAAGCGCCCCGGCGCGAGCGCCGCCGTCTCGGGACCGCCATAGAGATGGTCGCCGACGATCGGAAATCCCGCGTCGGCCAGATGCACGCGAATCTGATGGCGGCTGCCGGTGCGCGGGGTTACCGCCACTATCGTCATCGTGGCGCCGACGCGCCGCAGCGGCTCGGCGCGGGTGCTCGCGGCGCGGCCGATTCGCCTGCGGTCGAGGCTCTCCGGATCGCCGATCGTCATCTTGCGCGGATTCTTCGGATGGTGCGCGATGCGGCGTTCGAGTTCGAGCGCGCGCTCGAGCCGGCCCGCCACCAGCGCCTGATAGCGGCGGACTATAGCTCCCGATCTGATCGCCGCGCGCAGCGCCGTAAATGCCGCGGCCGTGCGCGCGACGATCAGCGCGCCCGAGGTTCCGTTGTCGAGGCGATGCACCAGTCCGCCTTCGAAGGGCTTGTCGCCCAGCGCGGCGGTTTCGGGAAAGCGCGCCGCGACGGCGTTCATGACCGTATCGCTCTCGCCCGCGCGAATCGGATGACAGGCGAGTCCGCCGGGCTTGTTGACGACCACTAGCGCCGCGTCCGCATAGAGCACCTCGATTTCGAGCGCCGGGTTTGGAACGATCGCGGCGGGCGGCGGCGCCTCGGCAACTTCGACGATGTCGCTCGGCGCGACGATCGCGCTCTTGGTGCATCGCCGCCCGTTGATCCTTACGTTGCCGCGCTCGACTATGGCGCGCGCGGCGCGGCGCGAAGGCGCGAAACCGAGCCGCACCAGGTAATGATCGAGCCGTTCGGCCGCGGGTGTGGCCACCAGTCAGTGCGGCGCCGCTATCGGCGACGCTTGCGGCACGGCCGACGGTGCGTGGTTGTAGGTCGCGAACTGCAAATATGCGACGAACAGCAGGATGCCGAGCAGGATCGCGGTGACCAGCGCGTCGGTGAATCCGACTTGCGTGGCGCCGCGCTCGGACTTGAGGCGTTGGGCAATGGTCATCGATACGTCTCCGTCCGCGATTGTTGCATATCGCGCGGCGCGCCCGCGAGCGGCCTTGATTCTCACGGTCCGACGGCGCTTATCGCGCTGCGCACGGCGCCGCGCCGCGCGTTGACCGGCAATCCAAAGAGCCGGCGCAGCTCGCGACCCGTGATCGATTTTTCCGCCGCCGCGATTTTCAGCGGAGAGCCGGCCGCCACGATTCGCCCGCCCTCGTCGCCGCCGCCCGGACCGAGATCGAGTACGTAGTCGGCGTGCGCGATCATCTCGAGGTTGTGCTCGATCACGACCAGCGTATTTCCTTCCGCGGTCAGCCGCGCGAGCACCCTGAGCAGGCGGCGCACGTCGGACGAGCTGAGCCCTGTCGTCGGCTCGTCGAGCAGAAACATCCGGGGCAGCCGCTTGCCATCCGCATTGACCGGCGCGGGTTCGAGATCGGCCAGCAGAAAGCGCGCGAGCTTGAGGCGCTGCGCCTCGCCGCCCGACAGCGTCGAGGTCGTTTGCCCCATCCTGAGGTAGCCGAGCCCGACCGAGGTGAGCGCGTCGAGGCGTTTGACGACGGCGGGATGTCCGCTGAAAAAGGCGCGCGCCTGATCGACGGTAAGGTCGAGGACCTGGTCGATATTGAGCCCATTGTACTTGATCGCGAGGATGTGGCTCTGGAAGCGGCGTCCGTCGCATACGTCGCACTTCACTTCGAGGTCGGCCATGAAGTGCATCTCGATTGTGATCGTGCCGGTGCCGGAACATTTCTCGCACCGTCCTCCGGTGACGTTGAACGAGAAATCGCGCGGCTTGATCCGCAGGCGGCGCGCCTCGGGCGACGCGGCGAACAGTTTGCGGATATCATCGTAGATCTTCAAATAGGTCGCCGGATTCGAGCGCATCGAGCGCGTCGGCAGCTCCTGGCCCATGTGCACCATCTCGCCAATCTGCTCGAAGCCCTCGATCCGTTCGCACGCACCCGCCTCGACCGAGTCGCCGCGCCGGCGCAGCCAGTTGTTGTAGATGACGTCCTCGACCAGGCTCGATTTCCCCGAGCCGGAGACTCCCGTCACGCAGGTCATCATCCCCAGTGGAATTGCCGCATCGACCGCCGCCAGGTTGTGCTCGCGCGCGCCGCGCACGCGGATTGCCGGGTCGCGCCGCGTAAAGCGCCGCTCGCGCGCGATCGTGCGCATCAGCAGCACGCGTCCTGCCGACGACGCCATGCTGGCAAGCTTCGCCCCGGCCAGCGCGTCGGCGTGGATGAGGCGTCCGCCTTCGCTGCCGCCGCCCGGTCCCAGCTCGACCACGAAGTCGGCGCCCTCGATGATCGCGGCGTCATGCTCGACGACGACTACTGTATTGCCGAAGTCACGCAGGCGGCGCAGCACGGCGAGCAGCCGGCGCGCGTCGCTGGCGTGGAGTCCGACGGTCGGCTCGTCGAGCGCGTAGAGGGTGCCGACGAGGATCGATCCCAGCGCGCTCGCCAGATGGATTCGCTGCGCCTCGCCGCCCGAGAGCGTGCGCGCCTGCCGTTCCAGGGTCAGGTAGCCGAGTCCGACCTCGGTCAAATAGCCGATGCGGTTGCGCAGCTCGCGAATCACGATGGCGGCGCGCGTGGCGGCGATACGGGCGCGCGCGACTTCGCCGAGCCATCCGCCGAGATCGCGCACCGCGAGCCGCCCGATATCGGCGATCGAGTTCTCGCCGATTTTCACGTTGAGCGCTTCGGGCTTGAGCTTGGCGCCCGCGCATCCGGGGCAGGTGACGAAGCGCCGATACTTGGCGAGCAGGATTCGGACGTGGGTCTTGTAGCGCCGTCCTTCGAGCCATTTGAAGAAGCCGCGGACTCCCGGCCATTTTTCCGGATCCCATTTCTCGCGCGGCCCCTCGTCGCCGTCGATGATCCATCCGCGCTCTTCCGCCGTCATCTCGCGGAACGAAACCGCGGTGCGAATCTTGCGCCGCCGCGCCAGCTTCAGCATCAAGGCATTCATCTCGCGATAGGCCGGCGTACGCCACGGCGCGATCAATCCCTGGCGCAGCGACAGATTTGGATTTGGGATCACCTTGTCGAGATCGAGCTCGACGGTGCGCCCGAAGCCTTCACATTCCGGACATGCGCCGATTGGACTATTGGCTGAGAACAGAGCCGGGGCCGGCTCCGGGTACGCGCGGCCGCATCGCGAGCAATTGAAGCGCCGGTCGAAATCGAAGCTCGCGACCGAGCGCATATCGCCGTTGTCGCGTTCGACGCGGACGGCGCGCGCGCGTCCGCCGCCGAGATAGAAAGATTTTTCCAGCGCCTCGCGCACGCGTTCGGATTCGGCCGCGCCGGTGACGGACAACCGATCGACGACGACGGTCAGCGGGCCGATAGCCGTGCGCCGGCCGTCGGCGAACTCGGCCGTCTCGGCAATCGCTCCGGAATCGAAGATGCGATGATACCCGTTCTGGATCAGGTAATTGGCGGCGTCGGCCAGCGTGCGCGAGCCCGCCTCGAACGGCGCAAGGAACAGGTACATCCCGGGTGCTGCAAGCACGCGTTCGCCGGCGCTCTGCACGGAATCGCGCGTGACTTCGATTCCGCAGTCAGGGCAGATCGTGCGTCCGACGGTCGCGAAGAGCAGGCGCAGGTAGTCGCTTATCTCGGTGACGGTGCCGACGGTCGAGCGCGCGTTCTTGATCGTGTTCTTTTGCCGCAGCGCCAGCGCGGGCGGAATTTGCGTAATCGAATCGACGTCGGGCCGGTCCATCCGCGCCAGGAACATCCTCGCGTACGTGGACAGGCTCTGCACGTAGCGGCGCTGGCCTTCGGCGTACAGGGTATCGAACACCAGGCTCGACTTGCCGGAGCCCGACACCCCGGTGACGACGGTAAGCTGATTGTGCGGAATCTCGAGCGAGATATTCGCCAGGTTGTGAGTGCGCGCTCCGCGGATACTGATCGAGCGGTTCAAGCTGATTTCCAGGGTTCAGGTCGAAGTCAGCGGCCGGGCCTTTTTCTTGCGCTCGCCGGGAAATTCTTCGGCGACCTGCGCGTAAAGCTCGCGCAAGTGGATGTCGAACTGTGCCTCGAGGCGGCGCTTTTCGGCGTCGCGCTCGGGTGAGGATTCGGCGCCGAGGCGGGCAATCGCATCCTCGAGCGACTGCATCAGGCGATTACGGGCGATGAGATATTGATATCCGTCCATATAGGCACACCAAAAGCGCAAATTCCAAAGATCAGAATTATAGGTTATCCTGCGATGAACCAACAGCCCGCGGCCGTGGCTGTTACACCGCCACGATTCACTCACGTGCAGAATCCTTCAGAAACCTTATCCCAGCTATCGGCGGGGACGCCCGCTGTCCCGGTGCTCGAGCCGTGGCGCGAGCCGGGACTCGTCGCGGGGTTCGTTGGCCGAAAGGGCGGGGTCAGCGAGGGCGCGTTCGCCTCGATGAACCTGTCGGACCTGATTGGCGACGACCCCGGCGCCGTCGCCGAAAATTGGCGGCGTCTGCGCGCATCGCTTGCGCCGAATTTGACTTTTGCGCGCCTGGTCCAGGTCCACGGCATCGAAGTCATAACCGTCACGCGCGATAACGCCGTCGAGCGCCCGCGAGCCGACGCGATGGTCACGCGCGAGCCGGGCGTGATCCTCGGGATCTTCAGCGCCGATTGCGTGCCGGTTCTGCTGAGCGCCGCGCACGAGCGCGCAAGCGGGGCGCTGCACGCGGGATGGCGCGGCGTGATCGGCGGAATCGCCGCCGCGGGAGTCGCGGCGATGAACTCGCTTGGCGCGCCGCCTGCTTCGCTTCGCGCCGCGCTCGGGCCGTCGATCGGGCCGTGCTGTTTCGAGGTCGATCGGGAGCTTGCGGAGCGCTTCGTTGCGGAAATCCCTGCTTCGCTGCGCTATCGCCGCGAGGGCCGTCCCGGCAAGGACTACCTTGATTTACGCGCGATCGTGCGCGGGCAATTGATCGCGGCCGGCGTGGCGCCCGCGGCGATCGAGACGGTCGGACCGTGCACGCGATGCGCCGCCGATCGGTACTTCTCGCGGCGCGCCGCCGGCGGCGCGGTGACAGGATTGCAGCTCAGCTTCACCGGGTTTGCCCGGAGGTAGCACGATGCCGCCGCGAAGAAAAAAACGGCCCGCGAAGAAGCGGCTCATCGCGCGGCTGCGCAAGCCGATGGCGCCGCCCGCCCGCGTCGAAGACGATCCGAAGAAGTACGATCGCAAGCGTGAGCGCGAGCGGATGCGCCGTCAGGCGGAACTGGAAAAGGGCGACAAGGAATGATTGCCAAGCCCATCACGGGACAAGTGCGAATCGGTCTAATCGGCGCCGGACTGATCGGCCAGCTTCATTCGATGATGCTGCGCAAGGTCGCCGATTGCAGCGACGGCAGCGCGCGAATCACCGCGATCGCCGACACCTCGGCCGCCGCGGCGCAGACCCTGGCGGCGCGATGGCCGGGGGCGCGCGCGCTGTTGTCGGCGGAAGAAATAATCAACGATCCCGAAATCGACGCGGTATGGATTTGCACGCCCACCGCGATGCATCGCGAGGCCTGTATCGCCGCCGCGCGCGCCGGCAAGCATGTCTTCTGCGAGAAGCCGCTCGCGATGAGCGCCGCCGACGCACAGGCGATGCATCGCGCGCTCGAAGCGGCGGGCGTCCAGAGCCAGGTCGGACTCGTGCTGCGCTTCTCGCCGGTCTATACGGTTATCCGCGCGATGGTGCGTGAGGCGGGCGCGGGCCGGCTGATCGCGATCACGATGCGCGATGACCAGGATTTTCCGATTCGCGGCGCGCATCCAAGCGCATGGCGCAACGACCCGGCGGTCACCGCCGGCGGCACGCTGATCGAACATTCGGTCCACGACTTCGATCTGATGACCTGGATGTTCGGCGCGGCGACGCGGGTGTATTGCCGGACGCGAAATCTGAGCGGCGCTCCCGGAGTGGAAGATTTCGCCGCCTCGCACCTCGAGTTCGCGGGCGGGCATCAGGCGCAGCACACCTCGGTGTGGCATCGCGTGATGCACCGGCCGAGCAACCGGCGGCTCGAGGTCTTTTGCGAGAACCTGTTCATCGCTTGCGACAGCGACTCGACCGGGCCAATCATTGTCCAGCGCGGCGCGGACAATCGCGAAGAGACGATACCGGAGCAGGACGTGATGGCGCGGTTTTCTGAAATTCTGCTCGCCGAGCGGCCCCACCTTGCGCCGCTAAAGGATTGGTTCGCCGTTGGATACGCGCTCGAGGATGCGACGTTTATCGCCGGCCTGCGCGGCGCGTGCGAAATCGATCCGGGCTTCGGCGAAGGGGTCAGGGCGCAGCGCCTGGTCGAGGCCGCCTACGAATCGGCGCGGCGCGGCGCGCCAGTCGAGATAAAAAGTTAAAGTAATAGATTAGAATCATCATAGTGAGGACATCCCAAACCGAATGATCGACTTCGAGCTCAGCGAAGAACAGCAGATGATCCGCGACACCGTCGGCGCCTTCGCCCGCGACGAAATTCGTCCCGCCGCGCGCCCCGCCGACGAAAGCGGCGACATCCCCGCCGCGTTGGTCGCCAAGATCGCGGAACTCGGCCTGGTCCGCGGCGCGATTCCCGAAAGCTACGGCGGCGACGGCGGCGAACGCTCGGCGGTCACCGGCGCGATCGTCGCCGAGGAACTTGGCTACGGCGATCTCGCGATCGCGATTCATTGCCTTGCGCCGCGGATGCTCGCCTACCCGGTCCTCGAGATGGGGACCGAGGAGCAGAAGGCAAGATTGCTCAAGTGGCTGGCGTCGCCGGCATTCGTCGCGGCGACCGCGGCGGTGATGGAACCGCGATGGGACTTCGACCTGACCGATCTCAAGACCGCGGCAAAGCGCGACGGCGCGAGCTGGATTCTCTCCGGCGTGAAATGCGCAGTGCCGCTAGCCGCGCAGTCCGAGACGATCCTGGTGTACGCAAAAAGCGGCGCGGGCGAGGGCTTCGCGGGGGTCGAGGCGTTTATCGTGCCGCGCGCCGCGGCGGGCGTCGCCGTCGGCGAGCGCGAGAAGAACATGGGCATCAAGGGGCTTGCAACCTTCGAGGTCCAGCTCAACGACGTGAAGCTCGACGCGGGCGCGCGACTGGGCGGCGACAAGGGAATCAACTACTCGCGCCTGATGAGCCAGGCGCGGGTGGGTTTCGGCGCGATGGCGGTGGGAGTGATGCGCGCGGCGTTCGAGTACGCGCGCGACTACGCCAAGGAGCGCAAGGCGTTCGGCGTGCCGATCGCGACCAAGCAGGCGATCGCGTTCATGATCGCCGACATGGCGATCGAGATCGACGCGGCCCGGCTGCTGCTCTGGGAAGCGGCGACGCGGCTGGACAAGGGCGGCGACGCGCTCGAGGAAAGTTATCTGGCCAAGAATTACGCCGCGGCGAGCGCACTGCGCGTCACCGACAACGCCGTCCAGGCGCTCGGCGGCCACGGCTATATAAGGGAGCATCCGGTCGAGATGTGGTTTCGCAACGCGCGCGGATTTTCCGCGCTCGACGGAATCGCCACGGTCTAGCGCGGACCCGATAAATCGGGCGGAGAAGCAATCATGATCGATTTTGAACTCGAACCGCAGGTCGTCGAACGGCTCAAGATGTACCACATGGTCGCCGAGAACGTGATGCGGCCGATCTCGCGCGAGTACGACGAGCGCGAGCACGAGGAGCCCGAGCAGTTCTTCCAGACGATGTGGCAGGCGCAATCGCTCGCCGACGTCGCCCCGGGCGGCGAGCTCAAAAAAGACGGCGCGAAGAACTCGGGACCCAAGCTCCGTAATCTTCTTACCTGCACGACCACTGAAGAGCTGTGCTGGGGCGACGCCGGGCTGTTTCTATCGACTCCGAACAGCGGACTCGGCGGAGCGGCGGTGATGGCGGCCGGAACCTCCGAGCAGAAGATGCGCTTCCTGAAGCGCTTTTCGGAGGGCGAGCCCAAGTGGGGCGCGATGGCGATAACCGAGGCAGCATGCGGCTCGGACTCGGCGGCGATTCAGACCACCGCCGTCCGCGACGGCGACCATTGGGTGATCAACGGCACCAAGATATTCTGCACCGGCGGACAGCGTGCGGTCGAGAAATCCGACGGCTTCGTGGTGGTGTGGGCGACGGTCGATAAAAGCGCCGGCCGCGCCGGAATAAAATCATTCGTGGTCGAACGCGGAGCGCCCGGGATGACCGTGGCGCGGGTCGAGAACAAGCTCGGCATCCGCGCCTCGGACACGGCGATGATCATTTTCGACAACTGCCGCGTGCCGCTCGACCATCTGCTGGGCAGCGCCGAGGTGCGCAAGGAGGGCGGCTTCAAAGACGCGATGGCGACGTTCGACGCGACCCGGCCAATCGTGGCGGCGATGGCGATCGGAGTAGGGCGCGCCGCGCTCGATTTCATCCGCGAGTTTTTGCGCGAGCACAACGTGCCGGTGCGCTACGGAATCTCGCCGCGGCGCCTGACCGCGATCGAGCGCGACTTCATGGACATGGAAGTGCAGCTCAAGGCCGCGCGCCTGCTGACCTGGCGGGCCGCGTGGATGCTCGATACCGGCAAACGCAACAATCTTGAAGCCTCGATGGCGAAGGCGAAGGCCGGACTGGTCGTCACGCAAATCACGCAGAAGGCGGTCGAGCTTTTGGGGCCGCTCGGTTACTCGCGCAAGCTCCTGCTCGAAAAGTGGATGCGCGACGCGAAGATCAACGACATCTTCGAGGGCACCCAGCAGATCAACATGCTAATCGTCGCGCGCCGCGTGTTGGGCTACGGAAACAAGGAGCTCAATTGAAAGAGGCTGATTGCGATGAGCGATGACAAGCCGGTCCGCGTCCATCTGATTGTGGGCGGCTTTCCGCCCGGAGAACCCGCGGGCCACGACATGGACTACGCGCGCCTGAAGCTTCTGGAGGCGCTGCATGAAACGCCGCGCGCGCGCGTCACCGTGGCGAGCGATTACGGGGACCTCGCGCGATGGCTGGAGAGCGCGCGCTTTCTGATCACCTACGTCGCCGGCCCATATCCGAGCGAAGACGACAACACGGCGCTGCGGCAGTGGCTGGAAGCGGGAGGGCGATGGTTTGCGCTGCATGGCACGAGCGGCGGAAAGGCGGTGCCGGTGGGCGAGTCGCGCCGCGCGCGCAAGATGGTGAAGATGAGCCATCATGCGACGCTCGGAGCCTTCTTCCTCAATCATCCTCCCGCCAGGAAATTCCGCGTCGACGTGGCCGCGCCGGAGCATCCGCTGGCGGCGGGTTTGCCGCCGTCATTCGAGGCGACCGATGAGCTTTACATGATCGAGCTTACCGATCCCTCGCGGACTGACATATTTCTTACGACCGAGCTGGCAAAGAATCCGGCGCCGGGCTTTGGCTTCGTTTACGATCGCGACAGTTCACTGCTCCCCGACGGAAAAACGCGCGCTCTCGGGTTCACCCGCGCGGTCGGCGCCGGAGGCGTCGCGTACGTGGCGCTGGGGCATTGCCATTCGCGCTATACCAACGTGCAGCCGTTCGTCGATGCCAGTATCGATCCGGCAGGCGCCACGCCGCTCGAGTTCCGCGGCCCGTGGGAGAGCGCCGCGTTCGGCCGCTTGCTGCGCAACGCGATCACGTGGGGAATCGGATCGCCTGCCTGACGGAGTTCCTCGACCGGCCTTCTTCCAGGCGCGAGAGATCAGCGGTGGCGGATCATTGGAAGTCGAACCACTTGCCCTTGTCCCAGCGGAAGATCTCGGTGGTGTGAGTGTCGTCCACCGGCGTTGCCTTGGCGGACTTTTCCTCGTCCTCGTTCTTGGCCTTGATCAGGTAGTGAAACTCCTCGTAGCTGAGCTTGCCGATCGAGAAGCCCTGGGCTGACTGATGCGATTCGCAGCTTTCGACCGTGCTGTAGCCGGTGTAGAGCGCGGTCTGAAAGCCGTTGTCGAAACGCCACGCGATATGGGCGAGATTATTGCGCTCGCGCAGCTTGAGCTTCTGTTCCCAACTCTTGCAGAACTCGGGGAACGCGGCTGAGGCCTTGGCGAACTGCCGGTCCATCAGGATTCGCGCGGGATTGAGGCTTTTGACCACGGCCTTGACCTGTTCCCGGATCGTCTTCTTCGCTGGCGGCGCGGAAGCCACGGGCGACGGATTTGCCGCCGGACCGCCGAGCGCCTTCGGCAGCTCCCGCATCGCGCTTGCACCCGAAGCGGCTTGTGGCAACCCGGGCGTCGCTGCGGCAGCCGCCGACGCCGCAACCGAGGCGGCATTGTTTGCGCCCGCCGTCGCATCGGGCGCGATCGCCGCGGGCGGATAGCTGCGCGCCGCGTTCGGAGATTGATCCTGTGCGCGCGCGAGCGGTGACCATGCACAGAAGGTCAACGCCAGAGCCGCGGCCGTGATTGCTTGCAATCGTACCGGTCCCATGACGGCTGTTTATAACAAATTCCCCCGGCTTCGTCAGTCCCGGCGAAGGGGTTTTGCTAACCCGACAGTTCGGTGCATCTGATAGTTTCGTTCAAATTTGGCGGACGCGCGCGCCTTGATGGCCGAGCCCGCGAATACCCGCGCCTGAAAAAGTACGGCCGGAGCCCCCAACTGGGAGCCCCGGCCGTTTCGAGCCGAACTAATCGGACGGTGGCGCGACCTTAGTCGAGCGGCACCAGTTCGACACGGCGGTTTTGGGCGCGCCCATCCGCGGTATCGTTCGGTGCGACGAAATCGGTCTTGCCGTATCCGTGCGGGATCAGACGGTCCGCCGAGATTCCCTTGCCTTCAAGGTAGCTGGAGACCGCACTGGCCCGGCGATCCGACAGTTTGAGGTTGTACTCCTCACCGCCGATCGCATCGCAGTATCCGTTCACGTCAATCTTGACGTTCGGGTTGGACTGCAAGGTTGACGCTGCTTCATCCAGCACGGCGGCGTCGCCGGGGCGGATGTTCGACTTGTTAAAGTCGAAGTGCACGCCGCGCAGAACGATCTTCTGCTTAACCGGAGGTGGCGGCGGCGGAGGCGGAGGTGGCGGCGGAGGTGGCGGCGGAGGCGGAGGTGGCGGCGGCGGAATCACCGGATCGCAGATGTAGTGACCCGCGAGCGCGCCGAGGCCAGCGCCAATCGCAGCGCCGCCGAGGCCTCCGAAGACTCTCGCGTCGTTGGACGAATTGTGGCGCGTGCTGTTGTCGGCGATTACGATCCCCGACGCCGCACCGGCTATCGCACCCCCGGCTGCACCGATAACTGCGCACGCCCCCCACGAACGAGGCTGGCGCAGGTTCGCGCATCCGCCGAGCGCGCTGGCGGCAAATGCGGCACCGGCGAACGCGACTACGGATTTGATCAAGCCTGACTGTCGTCTCATGAACTCCTCCCTGCCCAAGTGCGTGTTTACGCGGTGCTAGGAACCCCTCACTCGCCGCGACATCGCGTCATTAAGTCGTAATTGCGGAGCAAATATAGTTATATTTGGGCCCCGAATGCAACTAGGGCATCGAAATTTTTCCCACACGATCCGGAGGTCCGGTCCCGGCCGTACCCGTCCGATTTGAGGATCGGCGCGAAGCTCGAATAAAAAGGCCGAGCCGCCTGCGCGGCCCGGCCTTTCATTTTTTCGCCACTTCCGCCGCTGTGTCGCCACGATTCCAGGGGCCAGAGCCGATCCGCGGCGGACGATTACGATCTAGTGGTTGTCGTGATCGTTTCCGTGCCCGTGCCCGTGATCCTGTCCGTGTCCGTCGCCATGATGCCCGTGACCCGGATGCCACTGGTTCCACTGATCAGGATGGTTTTGTTGCCACCACTGGGAATTATGCCAGTTGTTTTGAGCGTCGTAGTCGCCGTCGTTGTACCAGTGCGGATGGCTCTGCGCCCACTGGGGATGTTGCTGGCGCCAATAACTCGGATTGTTTTGCTGCCACCATTGGGAGTTGTGCCATTGGTGGTTCTGGTCGTAGTCGCCATCGCCGCGTCCGGCGTATGGACCGCCCGGGCCGCCCATCATTCCGCTGGCCTGTCCGCGAACCGTTCTGCGGACATTGGGATGGTTTTCGAGGTAGGTGTGCAGGCTGGGATGCTTGTTAATCCAGGTCTGATTATTGATCAGGTTTGGATTGGCCTGCAGCTCGCGGGCTTCGTTGGGATGGTTATTCAGGAACCTTTGGAAATCGGCATCGTATTGTGCGTTCGCATTGCCGCCCGGGTACATCCCATTGGGGAACATACCTTGTGCGAACACCGGTACCGCGCTGGCAATCGTGATCAGCGCGGCGGCCATGATTGTGATCATCCTCTTCATTCCATTTCCTCCGTTAACGGCGAAGTGCGGAGCCGATGCGCACCGTATCCGCAAATCGCACCTGTTCATACTCTCGCTCGCCGGTCGCAATCCGTCTGGATAGCTGAGCCTAAACTTTCGTTCATTTGCCAAGCCACAAATGGTGCTGGCCCAGTAGAGAGCAATCGATATGCCATGGCGCCATCGGCCTCCGATCAAGGCTTCTTCTAGCAAAAATAACGTTAGCGCACGAGATTCCCTCTGCCCATCCGGCATCCACAGGTAATACTTTCCGGCCCCAATCCTCAATTGGGAACACCGCGCACGATTTGGTGTTTGCCGGCAAAGAGCATGGCGCGTCGAGCGATCGTCGTCGCGGCGTTCGAAGATGACCGCCGAGGATGCTAGGATTGATGCTTCGCCATGTTGCCACTCGCACGCGGAAAAGAAGGCCGCTTTCGCCTGGTCTCGAGCTACAAGCCCGAGGGCGACCAGCCCGCTGCCATTGAAGCGATCGTCCGCAATCTGCGCGAGGCGGTGCCGCATCAGGTGCTGCTGGGAGTGACGGGTTCGGGCAAGACCTTCACGATGGCTAACGTTATCGCGCAGATGAATCGGCCCGCGCTCGTGATGGCGCCGAACAAGACGCTTGCCGCGCAGCTCTACAACGAATTCAAGAGCCTGTTCCCCGACAACGCCGTCCGCTACTTCGTCTCGTATTACGACTACTACCAGCCCGAAGCCTACGTCCCCTCGACCGATACGTTTATCGAGAAGGACTCGAGCATCAATGACGAGATCGACAAGCTGCGCCATTCCGCGACCAAGGCGCTGCTCGAACGCAACGACGTGCTGATCGTGGCGTCGGTCTCGTGCATCTATGGGTTGGGCGAGCCGGAAGTTTATTTCGAGACGGTGGTGTTCCTGGAAGAAGGGCAGACGATGGAGCGCGACCGGGTGCTGCGCAAGCTGGTCGATATCGCCTACCAGCGCAACGACTACGATTTCCATCGCGGGACGTTTCGTGTGCGCGGCGACACGGTCGAGGTTTTTCCCGCGTATGAAGAACAGCGCGCGGTGCGAATCGAGTTCTTCGGCGATCAGGTCGAGGCGCTCTATGAGATCGACGCACTGCGCGGCAAGGTAATCCGCAAGCTGCAAGCGGTCGCGATCTATCCAGCCTCGCATTACGTGACGACCTCCGACCGGATGGAGCGCGCGGTCGTGGGAATCCGCGCCGAGTTGAAGGAGCGGCTCGAATTGTTTCGCGCCGAGAATCGCCTGCTCGAAGCGCAGCGCCTCGAGCAGCGCACGATGTACGATCTCGAGCTGCTGGCCGAGATGGGCTTCTGCCCGGGAATCGAAAACTATTCGCGCCATCTGACCGGCCGCGCGCCCGGCGATCCGCCGCCGACTCTGCTCGATTACTTTCCGAAGGATTCGATCTATTTCATCGACGAAAGCCACGTGACCGTGCCGCAGATCGGCGGGATGTACCGCGGCGATCGCTCGCGCAAACAGACCCTGGTCGATTTCGGCTTCCGCCTGCCCTCGGCGCTCGACAACCGTCCGTTGAATTTCGAGGAATGGGAGTCGCACGTGAACCAGGCGATCTACGTGTCGGCCACGCCGGGCGACTATGAGCAGCAGCGCTCGGGCGGACTTATCGTCGAGCAGCTAATCCGCCCGACCGGGCTCATCGATCCGCAAATCGAGGTGCGCAAGGCCGGCACCCAGGTCGATGACCTGCTCGAAGAGATCCGCAAGCGCGTCGCAGCGGGCGAGCGCGTACTCGTTACCTGCCTGACGAAAAAGATGGCTGAGGATCTGACCGACTACTATCACGACCTCGGCGTGCGCGTGCGCTACCTGCATTCCGATATCGAGACGATCGAGCGGGTCGAGATTATCCGCGGACTGCGCAAGGGCGACTTCGACGTACTGGTCGGGATCAACCTGTTGCGCGAAGGATTGGACCTGCCCGAAGTCTCGCTGGTCGCGATCCTGGACGCCGACAAGGAAGGCTATCTGCGCTCGGCCCGCTCGCTGATTCAGACGATCGGCCGCGCGGCGCGAAACCTGCACGGACTGGTCCTGATGTACGCCGATCGAATGACCGACTCGATGACCAAGGCGATCGGCGAGACCGATCGGCGCCGCGCCAAGCAGCTCGCCTACAACGAGGCGCACGGCATCACGCCGGCGACGATCATCAAGGCGATCGATGCGTCGCTGGTCGAGATGTACTCGCCCGAGTGGGCGGTCGTGCCCGAGATCGACGACAAGCCCAGCGACGAAGACCTGCTGCCGGCGCATGAGTTGCCAGAACGAATTACGGCTCTGCGCCACGATATGATGGATGCGGCCGAGAAGCTCGACTACGAACGCGCCGCCGACCTGCGCGACCAAATCAAGAAGCTGGAGCGCAAAGCCTTCGGAATGGACTCGGCGCGTCCCGCTCCCGTCAAGGCTCCCGCAGGATCGGCGGGAACGCACGCGAGCGACCCTGGCCGAGACCGGCGCGGACTGACAAAGGCCCCCGAAGCACCCATCAGGATGCGTCCCCGCAAGGGCGCCGGCGCGGCCTCCGCAGTGGCAGCGGCGGGCAAGCGTCCGGCGCGCCAGGGCAAGCTCAAGCTGATCCCGGATCCACCGAAGTAGGGGCGGCTCGCGCGTGGGTTCGGTCCGCGAAATTTGATTGTCGGCCAAGCCTTCAAGCAGATGAGTTGGTAGCGCCGCTCGTGGGGGGCTATAGGTCTCCGTAGCAAAAAAGCAATCCTCAACGAATTCGCCCTGAGCGGACTTGTGACACCGCGGGCGCAACCCGCATAATCAAAATGTGAATCCTAGTCAACTCTAGGACAGCGAAAAAAAATGCCTCTCGCCCTTGCAGCCGGGCGATATCAGCACTATTTGTAACGTGTCAAAAGCTGTAAAAACTGAAATGACTGCTTAATAAACAAATCGATCACCTGGCCGCACTCGAGGTGGCGTACGGTGAGAACTTCACATATCCGAGAGCCGCCCAGCCGCGAAACGCAATCGCGGGCACATCCGGGCGGTTCCCGAGCCCGTTAAGGTTCCATCGGCTACTCGGAACTCCTTCACGAAGTTGCGCCTATGTCACCGGCGCAAGGGGTGGGAACAATGAGCAAGAGAGGATTTTCTTTGGTACTCGCAGCAGCAGGGATCGTGGCGTTGGCCGCCTCCGGTGCGCGCGCCGCTACCTGCACGGCGACGGGATTTTACAAGGACAGCATCAACCTCACGGCGGCGCTGATCGCCACTGGAGATGTCACAGGTCGGACGATTGATTCGACCGGCTGCAACATCGGCATCTTCTACGGACCGGGAACCAGCGGCAAGGTGGACAAGGTCGATGTCTCGAACGCCAACTACTTCGGCATTCTCGTAGCCGGCGACATCGTTGACAGTAGCGGAAATGATGGTAGCCCCGGCGCCACTTCGGTGGATATCATCAACAGCAACATCCACGACATAGGCGAGACTCCGTTCAACGGCGACCAGCACGGCAACGCGATTTACTACTACGCGTTTGCCGCGGGATCGAGCGCCACCGGGACGGTCTCGCGCAGTGACGTGTTCAACTACCAGAAGGGCGGAATCATCGTGAACGGTCCCGGCTCCTCGGTCTCGATCAGTGACGATACCGTAACCGGCCTTGGGCCGGTTGATATCATCGCAGCGAACGGAATCCAGTTTGGCTTTGGCGCGTCGGGCAAAGCGATGCGCAACACCGTGACGGGCAATTCCTATACCGGCGAGAACAATGCTTCCTCCACCGGAATCCTCGTCTTCGGCGGCTGCGGCTATGCGCTGACCACCGGGATCCAAATCGTGAAGAACACGATCGGGAGTACGACGCCTGCGGACGGCAACGATATCGGCGTAGCGCTGGCCAACTATGACCCGACCTGTTCGACCGCGCCCAGCACGGCGACCAACAACAAGGTGGTCAACAACACGATCACCAACTACGAAACAACAAACGTGAGCGGCGACGGCTATCCGAATCCCTATCAGGCCGGAATTTCAGCCTGCGGGAACAATGACAAACTGATTCACAACGCCATATCCGGCATTGGTTACGATCCTGGTTCGGGGACAGGGTTTTTCGCGATTGATACCGACGGCTGCAGCACGGCGGCGAAGATCCATGCGAACAGCACCCCGTAGCTTCTGACCGGGGCGCACCTGCTCGAATCCTGAACACGGGCGCGGGCGGAGCGGCAAACGGCTCCGCCCGCGGCGTCAGTGCGCGGACACTGCGGGTGAATCGACCTCGGTGCGCATCCGCTCGATGAGTTTGCGGGCGGCGTCGGCGCCGAGCATTTTATCCGCCATCGGATAGAGCACCGCTTCCTCTTTTGCGTCGTGGCTGCGAAACAGCGCCGCCGGGTCGGTCAGCTCGCCTTCGATCGCCTGGATGGCGGTCCATCGCTCCTGCACCGTGAGCAGCGGGGCAAGGCCGTCGAGCACGCGCTCGATCTGGCGATGCTCGAGGCGCATCGCATAGGTCGGTCCGCTGGTGCGCATCGCGGTTTTCTCCTCGATCGCGGGAAACAGGATCTGCTCCTCCATCGCGATATGCCGGCGTAGCGCGGCGATAAATTCGGCCGCGCGGACGTGGATCGTGTTGAAATCCTCGCGCGCGAAGGCGGCAATTGTCTCGTCCCAAAGCTTTGTGATTCGCCGATGATCGGCGGCGAGAAAGGCGGTTATCGAATCGCCCGACGCGTCCGCGCCGCTGGTGGTTCGAGGGTCGTCGATGGTGCTCATTGATTGCGGAAACTCCTGCCGGGTTGATGCTTGATGCGGTCCGCGCGTGCGCCGCTATTTGAACATATTAGCGCCGTCATGGGCGGGGGCAAGAGCCGCGAACCTGGCGCAGGTTGACATCCGCGGGCGCCATCGATTGTATTAACCAAATAGTTAATTGCAGCCGTGAGTCAGCGTATCAAGAGCAGGAGCAGCAGCGTTCGCGATCTGGCCCGCACCCGCGAGCGGATTATGAAGGCCGCGCTCGGCGAATTTTCGGCGCGCGGCCTGGCCGGAGCGCGCACCGAAACGATCGCGCGGCGCGCCCGGGTCAACAAGCGGATGCTCTTCTACTGCTTTGGCAGCAAGCGCGGGCTGTACGCGGAAGTGCTGCGCCGCAAGATCGCCGACAAGGCGGAGGCGATCGCTTCGACCCCCGAAGATCTCGGCGCCGCGCTCAACTACTGGGCGGAAGTAGGAGCTGGAGACCGCGACTTTATCCGGATGCACGAATGGGAGGCGCTGGGCCCCGCTTCCGGGCCGATGGTCGCGCGGGCCGAGCGCCGCCGCCTGTTCCGCAGCGTTCATGCCCGCCTGCGCCGCTCGCAAACCCGCGGAGCCGTGGCCAGCGGCGTCAACCTTGAGCAGCTATTCCTTTCGGTGATCGCGCTCAGCGCGTTTCCCGCCGCGTTTCCGCAGTTCACCCGCCTCATCACCGGCATGGGCCCCGACGACCCTCGCTTTCGGCGCGAGCGCGCGAAATTCCTTTCCTGGCTGGGCGCGCGGATGGGGGAGCAGCGGCGCGGACGCGCGCGGCCGGTATCGCGATGAGCGCCGCATCGATCGCCGCCGAGCTTAGCGCCGACCGCGCCTGGCGCCCGTCGCACAATCAGTGGGTCGTCGCGATGACGGTGACGATGGCGACGTTTATGGAGGTGCTCGACACGAGTATCGCCAACGTCGCGCTGCCGCATATCGCGGGCGGACTGTCGGCGGGCGTCGATGAAAGCACGTGGGTGCTTACGTCATACCTGGTGTCGAACGCGATCGTGCTGCCGATCAGCGGATGGCTGGCCGGGATGTTCGGACGCAAACGGTTTTACATGGGCTGCGTCGCGCTGTTCACGTTGAGCTCGTTTCTGTGCGGACTTGCGCCGTCGCTCGCTATGCTGGTCGCGCTCAGAGTGGTGCAAGGCGCGGGAGGAGGGGGCCTCGGGCCAAGCGAGCAGGCGATTCTGGCCGATACCTTCGCCCCCGAAGAGCGCGGGATGGCGTTCGCCGTTTACGGGATGGCGGTGGTGCTCGCGCCGGCAATCGGTCCAACACTGGGCGGATGGATTACCGACAATTTCACCTGGCGCTGGATTTTCTTTATCAATGTCCCGGTCGGGCTCATCTCGCTCGCGCTCAGCTACCGGGTCGTCGAGGATCCGCCTTACGTCATCCGCGAGGTCAAGGAGCGCGCGGGCAAGATGCGGATCGACTATATCGGCCTGGGGCTGATCGCGGTTGGACTGGGATTTTTGCAAGTCGTGCTCGACAAGGGCCAGCGCGACGATTGGTTCCAATCGCAATTGATCGCCACGCTTGCGATCGCCGGTGCGCTCGCGGTGATTGCATTTATCGCGTGGGAGCTGCGCGCGGAGCACCCGGTGATCGATCTGCGCCTGTTCAAGGACCGCAATTTCGCGGTCTCGGCCCTGATGATGTTCACCCTCGGGATCGTTCTGTTCGGCACCACCGTGCTCCTGCCCGAGTACGTACAGGAGCTGATGGGCTACACTGCCCAGCAAGCCGGAATGGTTCTGACGCCCGGTGGCTTCGCTATGATGGTTACGATGCCGATCGTGGGGGCGCTGGTCTCGCGCGTCGATGGGCGATGGCTCTTAACGTTCGGCTTTCTGTTGACGGGCTTTGCGATGCTGCACATGACGGGCATCTATCCGGGCATGGATTTTCGCACCGCGATGCTTTACCGCATCTATCAATCGATCGGGCTCGGATTTCTGTTCATCCCAATCACGACGATGTCTTACGCCGGAATGCGGCAGGACCAGAATAACGATATCTCAGCGGTCATGAACTTCGCGCGCAATATCGGCGGCAGCCTCGGGATCTCGATGGTGACGACGATCCTCGCGCGCCGCTCGCAGTTTCATCAGACGGCGCTGGTGGCGCGCGCCACGCCGATGAATTCAACCCTGAATTCACAACTGACGGGGCTCGGCCATCAGCTTTTCCTTTCCGGCTCCGGTAACGTTGACAATCGCGCGCTCGGCATGATCTACGGCCGGATTCTGCAACAGGCGAGCGCGCAGGCTTACATCGACGTTGTCTGGCTTCTGGGGATCATCACGCTGTGCATGTTGCCGACGGTTCTGCTGATGCGCAAAGGCACGATCGGCGCGGGGTCGCCGGCGATGCACTGACGGCGCGCGGCGAAGGCTGGTGATTTCCCGGCTTAGCGGCGCATAATCGGCTCTCGGTAGGCTTTGATGCCCAATAGCGGGCGTCCAAAGGGGGAACTATCGCTATCGCCGCCGCGGCTTCCAACGCTGCCGCTATTCGCGTATCGACGCGGGGCAACTACGGTCCGGCGCCGCGCGGATTGATCGCGGCGATTTCCGACATTGCGCCAATCTATGTTGTCGCCGGTGCGATCGCGCTGGGCGACGGGCTCGGCAATTTCCACGTCTTCGCGCCCGGATGGCTGGCGCTCGCGCTCACCGTTGCAGCGATTTGCGGATATCTCTGCGCGCGTGCGCGGCTCGGCTTCGCGCTTGCGATAATCGCGCTCGCCGCGGCGGCGACGATTCCGGTGCGCGAGTTGCTGGCGCCGGCGCTGGCACCAAACTCGATTCGCGATTTTCCCGACGGACAAAAGATCACCCTCGAGGGGGTGCTCGATCGCGCGCCCGAGCGTCTGCCGGGTTTGACGCATCTCTATGTCGCGGTTGACCGCGCGGCGGTGGCGGGAACTGTGCTTTCCGCCTCGAGCGGGCAGGTGCGAATTGCCGCGCTTGATTTCGCGCGCTTTCGAATCGGCGACGTGATCCGAATCACCGGCCGGCTGCGCTTTGCGCGCAACAACGGCGATCCGGGCGAGTTCGACTATCAGGGCTACATGGCGCGCTCTGGAATTGCGGCAACGCTCACCGCGCCAGAGCGTTCGTTCGGCACCGCCGCGTTTTCGATAATCGGATATCGCAGGCCGCTCGTCGCCGGTGCGATCGAGAATGTGCGCGAACGAATCGGCGCGTTTTTCGACGCGAACCTGCACGATCCCGAGCGCGCCGAGATGCGCGCGATCGTGGTCGGCGATCGCGGCGGGATCAGCCAGGATCTCCGGAGCCGCTTCGCTCGCACCGGAATGGCGCATCTACTCGTGATCTCGGGATTGCATCTGAGCTTCGTCGCCGCCGCCGTGTTTGCGATCGTGCGGCTCATGATGATGCTCGCGCCGGGGCTTGCGAGCCGCGGATGGGCCAACAAGGTGGCTGCGATCGCTGCGGGCCTCGCGGTCTGCGCCTACGCCGCGATCGCGGGGCATCATGTGTCCACCGCGCGCGCTCTGGTGATGGTGCTGGCGTACATGTTCGCGATCGTTATCGACCGCTCGCGCGAGGCGCTGGCCAGTCTGGCGCTGGCCGCGATTGTGATCTGCGTGGCAATCCCGGGCTCGACGGCGGATGTTGGCTTCCAGCTCTCGTTCGCGTCGGTGATCGCGATCATCGTCGGAATGCAGCGCTTCGCGGCGTGGTTGACATGGCGGCGCTATCGCGGGCGGCTCGCGCGCGAGGCGCCGGCGCGAGGATGGACGATAGCCGGGGGCGCGATCGGCTACGTTGCGGTGTCGTTCTGGGCGATGCTGGGGACGGCGCCTCTGACCGCGTTTCATTTCAACCAGTTCGCGATCGTCGGCCTTGCGGCCAATGCGGTCGTGGTGCCGATCATGGGATTCTTCGCGACGCTATGCGGGCTTGGCGCGGCGATGATGAGTTTCATCTGGACGCCCGGCGCGCGCGCGATTTTGACCGTCGGGGCGGGCGCACTCGAGTTGTCGAACTATCTTGCGGGATGGTTTGTGCGATGGCCGCTCGCGTGGACGCGAATCTTTACGCCCACGATGCTCGAACTCACGCTCGCATACGGCGCGTTGCTGTTATGGCTCAGCGCGCCGAAGAAGGAAGATCCGCGGATTGCCCGGCTACCCGACTCGGCCGGTATCCGCCGCCCGCGCGAAGCGAAACATCCGCGGCGCTTTAGTGGGCGCGGCGCCGCCGCCGCTATAATCGCCGTGATCCTGATCGGCGACGCGGGATGGTGGCTGCGCGACCGCTTCTTTTGTCCCGAGCTGCGCGTCACGTTCCTGGCGGTGGGCGAGGGCGACGGCGCCGTGATCCGCTATCCCGAAGGACGCGTGATGCTGATCGACGCGGGCGGCGCCTACCGCGGTTACGACTACGGCGAGCGCGTGGTCGCGCCGTACCTGTGGTCGCGCAAGATCATGCACGTCGATTACCTGGTGATGAGCCATCCCGACCTCGATCACTTCGGCGGCTTCGCCTATATCGCGGATAATTTCGCGCCGACCGAGTTCTGGTCCTCGGGCGCATCGAGCACCGATCGCAGCTTTGGCGTTTTGATCACCGCGCTCGAGCGCAACCGCGTTGCGCTCCGTACCATCACCGGCTCGCCGCAGGCGGTCGGAATCGGTGGAGTTGCGGTCCGCACGATAAACCCCGTGCCGGCGCGGGCCGATACGCAGAACAACAGCTCGCTCGTCGTCCGCCTTGCGCTCGGACGCTCGACCTTTCTGTTTACCGGCGATATCGAGGCGCCTGGCGAGGCGGCTCTGATCGCCGCGGGACTAAATCTCCGGGCGGCCGTGCTCAAAGTGCCGCATCACGGCAGCGCGACTTCATCGACCCAAGGATTTATCGGCGCGGTCGATCCGATCGTCGCGGTAATCTCAGACGGCTACCGTAATCGCTTCCATTTTCCCGCCGCCGCCGTGGTGCGCCGCTATCAGTCGGCGGGCGCCACGATTCTGCGCACCGATCGCGACGGTGCGATAACCGTCGATGCGACCGCACGCTCGATGACGGTGTGGGGATTCCGCGCTCTGCCGCAGGAGCCTATCAGCGGACCCTGATCGGTCCCTGAATCGTGCGGCGACGCTCCTCCGGCGATCATTCCACTTCCGCCATGCGGTCCACGGTTGTCATTCCCGCACGGCTGCCTCACGCGAGGAATCCCGGATTCCGAATAAACTCACACACTCGCATCTCACGAATGACCGACTATACCTACGCCGACGCGGGGTTGACGAATTTCCATTGCTGTGGGAAACTCCCGCGCGGATGTATGGAGAGACTGCGCCCCGGATTGCGGCGGCGCTTTGTCATTTTTGCTTACCAGAAAATCTTGATTGCCAGGCATTTTTACTACTTCATTGCGCAGATAATTCCGGAGGCATCCAATGGCTGAACAGGCCCAGGCAGCAACTGATTCGGGACAGCGCCCGATTGTCCCATTTCTCAAGCTCGGATCGAGCCCGCATCTCGAAGGGCTGAAATGCTCGTGCGGCGCGATCTTCCTCGATCCCAAACGCGTCGCGTGCTCGAAGTGCGGAGCCGCGGGAACGCTCAAGCCGGTGCCGCTGTCGAACAAGGGCAAGGTGTACGTCTTTTCGGTTGTGCATCAGTCTTTCCCCGGGATCAAGACGCCGTACATCACCGCGATTGTCGATCTACCCGACGGCGTGAGCGTGCGCTCGAACCTGATCGAAATGGATCCTGACTTTGCGCAGAAGAACCCGGGCAAGATGTTCGATCTGCCGGTCGAGATGGTAACCTCGGTGGTGGCCAAGGATCGCGCGGGCCACGACGTGGTCGCGTTCCAGTACAAGCCGAGCAAGAACTGAAACCCGGCGCGCTCAAACGGGGCGCCATGAAATTGTAAGCGACGGACCCAGCCCGGGGCCGGGCCGCCAGGAGGTTCCAAGATGGATAACGTTTATGTTCTCGGCACGGGGATGATTAAATTCGGTCGCTATCCCGAGAAGACCGTTCCGGAACTGGGCGGGGCGGCCGCGCTGCTCGCGCTTAAGGATGCCGGCATCAAGATTCAGGACGTCGAGATGTTCGCGTGCGGAAATCT